>JAJZRC010000032.1 GCA_021847435.1 bacterium | reverse complement strand
CGTTTCCGCCACTGCCTGCACCGCCAACCTGGACAGTTCCGACAAGGACGCGGTGGCCATAAACGGCAGCAATTTGTACCCTTCCCTGCCATACGGCAACATCTGTACCGGTACGGACGCCATTCCTTCGGGCAAGACCTTCGCTTTGGGAGATACGGTCAAGTTCTCCATCAACCTCTGCAATACCGGCTCCGGCTCTGCTTCTGCCATCACGGTCACGGACAATTTGATCAACCTGAAGATGCCAAGCTCAGGCTGGAACGCCCAATACTGCGCGGGAACCTGCGGCCCCGTCACCCCCGCGGTATCCGGAACCGCCCCCAACCAGACCCTGACTTTTGCCCTTCCTGCCGCCATTGCCGCCGGAGGAACCCCTTCTTTGACCTTTGAAGCCGCTTTGGCCATACCCGCGGGATTTTCCGGAGCCATTGCCAGGTTCCAGAACAGCTTCAATGTTTCGTACAATAACGGCCAGGCTGTTGTGAACCTGTCTGCGGCCAAGTTCACCCCCCTATTCCAGTTCTACACCGGCGTGGGGGTGCCGACGTTTAGGGAACAAGCCCCGTAATCATTGCGTTAATCTACACAAACCCCTTGCCTGAGGCAAGGGGTTTTATGACAGTGGGGCGTTTTGATATATGAACTGTTGTGGTATAATAAAAAAGAACTAACAAATATTTTCCTGTGGAAAACAGGGGATGGAGACAAATATGCCCGACCATGACGAATATAAAAAAATGCTCACCGACTTGGTCCAGAAACAAATGGTGGTTTTGGGTCCAAACATCGCTTTGGATAAGGCTAGGAAAGTGGCCGGATTGAAGCTGGCAGATGACGGTACGGTTTTGGATATGGATGGAGACCCTCAGCTGGTCTTAAAAGGGGTGGCCAATGAATACATGAACCTTTCCGGACAAATTGCCCAAATGACTTTGAACTCCCTGCTGGAGAAATATCCTCAAGTTAAAGGCTTATAACCCGGCGGAACAATTGACGGAACAGATGAAATCAAAAATAAAATTACAAATAAAACTAAACGCCGCCGCTAGCCTATGATTATCAACATCCTTCTAGTCATAGATTTCATCATGTTGGCGGTGGTTGTGGCTGCCTATCTTTATTCGTCGATGAAAGAGCGCAAATATTTGCGCAGCGAAGCCGACCAGTCTTTGGAATTGCAGCAAAAAGTCTACCAGGCCCAGGTACTCAAGGAAATTAACGAGCGCATCGGTTACTCTTTGGATACCGGCAAGATCGTGGATATTATTACCAGTTCACTGGGCAATTTGCTGGAATACGACACGGTTTCTTACATGGTTTTGGAAGACAGCGGCAAGGTAATTTTTAAATGCCATGTGGAGAATACGGTCAGCCATAATTTCGTGGACGAGGTCAAGCAGAAAATGTTATTGTCGTATGGCGCGATTTTAAACCAGCGCATAGAGCCAAAAATTATTGATGAAAGCATTACCGGAAATATTTTAGATGACTCCATAAAGGCTGAAGTGGAATCGTTTTTTAACCTGCCCGTTGTGATTTCCGGAAAATTAGTGGGTTTGATCAACGTAGCTTCAGTAGTGAGGGGCCGGTATGGCGAGGAGCAAGCCTCCATTTTGTATACCATTACCAACCAGGCAGCCACGGCCGTGTCCAAACTGCAGGCAGTGCTGGAAAGCGAAAAAGGCAAGCTGGCTGCTATTATTTATTCATTGGCGGACGGGGTAATCACTGTGGATTTAAACCACCAGCTGACTGTATATAACCCGGCGGTAAAAACGGTTTTGGGCATAGCATCGGACCAGACTTTGACCATGTTTGACATTGTTGATAGCTTGGCGGGCAAGGTGGACGTTCGCACTAAAATAGAGCAGGCTATTGCCGAAGGCAAGCCCGTGACCGTACCCGAAGTCATGCTCAAGGACCGCGCTCTGGAGCTGACAGCCGCGCCTGTCAAAGATAATGCGGGCCGGACCATCGGCGCCAGCGTGGTTTTTCACGACATCACCACGGAAAAATCCTTGGAAAAAGTCCGTCAGGAATTTACGGCGATGATGGTCCATGAACTGCGGGCGCCGCTGACCGCGGTGAGGTGGTCTTCGGAATCCATGCTGAAAAATTTGAGCGCGGCCGCCGGCACGGATCCGTCCAAACTTAAAGACACCGTGGTTACCATCGAAACCGCTTCAAATAATATGCTGGAACTGGTAAACGACCTTCTGGATGTGGCGAAAATTGAAGCCGGCAAATTTGAGCTGAATGTCCAGGAATACGATTTGGTGGAGCTGGTAAACGAGCAGGCGCGGGCTTTCAAGCCCCAGGCAGACATTAAACATTTGGCCATTAACGTTACTACGCCGTCAAAGCTTGTTTTGAAATTCGACCGGGTGAGGATCGGCCAGGTGTTGTCTAACCTGATTAGCAATTCAATTAAATATACCGACAGCGGCGAACTGGACATCAACCTCAGTGAAAACAGCGAGCAGAAGGCCGTGGTTGTTTCCATAAAAGATACCGGCATAGGCGTTTCTCGCGAAGATTTAAGCCAATTGTTTTCCAAATTTAAGCAGCTGAAAGGTTCAGACCACGCCCGCAAAGGCACTGGTTTGGGACTGGTGGTGAGCCGGGGCATTGTGGAAGCCCATGGCGGCAAAATTTGGGCGGAGAGCGCGGGTGAAAATCTCGGCTCGACTTTTTATTTTTCCTTGCCTTTGGGCAAATAAAGGTTTACAATAAGCTAAATAACTAAGCATTAGAGAGGTTTTATGGCAAAAATTTTATTAGCCGAAGACGACAAGCTGATTTCCGGTTCCTTGTGCGATGCTTTAAAAGCAGGTGGTTTTGAACCTACGGCTGCGTATGACGGCGAAGAAGCCGTGGCAAAAGTCAAAGAGATGATACCCGATCTGGTTTTGTTGGATATTATGATGCCCAAATTAGACGGCATATCCGTGCTGTGGGAACTCAAAGCCGACCCTAATACCGCAAAGATTCCGGTAATTGTGCTGACTAACATCGGCGACGTAGACACGATTAGCAAAATCGTAGAGGCGGGCGCAACCGACTATCTGCTCAAGAGCGACCAGTCGGTGGACGAGATTATCCAAAAAGTTAAAGACGTTTTACAGCGCACTGTTAAATTAGGCTAACATAAAAATCATGAAAGTTATTTTACAAGACGGCCGAAGCCAAGTCTTGCGTTTTGACAAAGGGGAGGAAGTTATTGCCGGCCTTCAGAACCACATGAATGAGCATCGCATTTCTGCTTGTGTCTTTAGCGGCATAGGCTCCTGCAGCGAAATGGAGCTGGGATATTATAATTCTCATATTAAAGATTATCGAAGAAAGCCGTTTTTAGACGGCATGGAAATTTTATCTTTTTCCGGAAATGGCGGAATGAAAGAAGGCGCGCCCATTGTGCACGCGCATGGGCTGTTTTCAGGCACGGATTTTGCGGTTATAGGCGGACACGTTTTTAAACTCGTGGTATCGGCCACCTGTGAAATTTTCCTGCAAACATTGGCCGGGGAAATAACCCGCTCACAAAATGCGGATTTTAATTTAAATTTATTGGCGTAAGACCATATGGATATATTAGCCCACGGTTTGTGGACCAATTTGGCTTTTTATAAGAAATATCCGGATAATAAAAAACAGCGGCTTTGGGCCGTATTTTTCGGCCTTTCGCCGGATTTGATTTCTTTTGCGCCGGCTACCATTTTCGGCCTGTTTATGTTCGCGGGCAGAAATGGCGCAGGGCATATGCTGGCTTTGGCCGGATCAAATTTTTGGCCCTTCTTATGGGCACGGGAATCGTATAACTTTACGCACAGCCTGGTGATCTTTTTGGGCATTTTTTTGGGCGTAACGGCAGCGCGCAAAGGAAAAATTTACTGGCCGCTGTTGGGCTGGCTTTTACACATTGGCATAGACATTTTCAGCCATAAAAATTTTTACGAAACTCCTTTTTTGTTCCCTATTTCCAACTACCGCTTCAGCCACGGCATGTCATGGGGGAGCCCGGTGTTCATGGCGGTAAACTACGCCTCGCTGGCCGCGGCTTATTTAATTTTGTATTTTATTTTGCGCCGCAAACATGGGCAAAAAAACTAAAGAATTTTATGTTATTGCCCATAATATCCGCTCTCTGTTCAATGTCGGCTCCATTTTCCGCACCGCTGACGCTTTGGGCGCGACCAAAATTTATTTAACCGGCTATACGGGCACGCCGCAAAATCCAATCCACCGCCGGAAAATTTCCAAGAGCGCTTTGGGGGCTGAGGAGTGGGTGCCGTGGGAATATTGCAAATCCGCTGCCCGCCTGGTTAGACAACTCAAAGTCAGGGGAGTGCGCGTGGTGGCTTTGGAAAACAACATCAGCGCTATTTCGCTGCCCAAATTCCGTCCTGAATTCCCCCTTGCCCTGGTCTTGGGGGAAGAGGTGAACGGCGTACCCAAGGCGCTTTTGAAAGCCTGCGGCCAAGTGCTGGAAATTCCCATGGTTGGCAAAAAAGAAAGCCTGAATGTCTCAGTGGCTTTTGGCATAGCAGCTTATGCAATAGTTAATGGCTGACCTTTTTGCTTAATTAATAAAATATGGTCTAATGTAACACTTTTTTACAAGCGGTCAGCAATGCAACTTTTTTTGCAAAAAGCTTGTGGATAGTTTTTTAAATAAAAAGATATCTTATTAAAATACCTCTTGTTTAAGAGGTATTTTTTTATTTTTACATAAATCCTCAGCTTTGACTTATGGGTTCTTGTGGTATAAAATATAAAAGTATGGTAAAGAGTGGTAGAAAGTGGGAGAATGTGGCAAATATTGTGTATAATTCTTTAAAATAAATTCGAGTTTCAAAGTATGTTCATTGGCGAATACCAAGCAACTTTAGACGATAAAGGCAGAATCTCGGTCCCGGCAAAGTTCCGGCCGCTGTTAAAGAAGAAAATCGTGGTGACCCGGGGCTTGGACAACTCTTTATTTTTATATCCGATGGATGAGTGGAAAAAGCTCGGTGAAAAGCTGGCTAGTCTCCCGATAGCCACTGCCCAAACCCGCGCTTTTTCCCGCCACATGCTGGCCGGGGCCATGGATTGCGAAATTGACAAGCAGGGGAGAATTATTTTACCCGGGTATTTAAAAGCTTTTGCCAAAATTACCAAAAAAGTCATAATCGCCGGGTTGTATAACCGCATTGAAATTTGGAGCGACGAGCTGTGGAGCGTTTATAAGGCCCAGACCGAAGCGGCAAGTAATGACATTGCGGAACAGTTGGGGAGTTTGGGAGTTTAAATATTGACCAAAATTGACATAATTGACCAAAATTGAGCAAAAATATCAGCACACGCCAGTATTGCTTAAGGAAGTTTTGGAGTACTTACAGCCCTGTCCCGGGCAGAATTTTGTTGACGCGACCCTGGGAGGAGGAGGATACACGGCGGCGATCGCAAACCTCATCGCGCCGGAAGGAGGAATTCTCTCCATAGATTTGGATGAAGACGCAATAAATAATTTCCAATTCCTAATTTCCAATTTCCAAACAAATCCCAAATTAAAAAACCATAATGAAAAAAACATCATACTGCACCAGGGGAATTTCAGGGATTTGGATAAGATAATCAAACAGCATGAATTTCCGCCGCCCGATGGCATAGTTGCGGACTTGGGCCTGTCATCGTACGAGCTGGAACGCCGGGGCATAAGTTTTCAGACCGAGCAGCCGTTGGATATGCGCTTTGATCAAAGCCAGGAGCTTACAGCCAAGTTTATTTTACAGAGTTACGATGAAAATCGATTGCGAAAAATTTTTGAGGACTATGGAGAAGAGAAATTCAGCAGGCGAATAGTTAAAAAGATATTAGAGACAAGAGACAAGGGACAAGAAACCAGAACCACGAACGAGCTTTATCAAATTATCGCAAATGCGCTGCCAAAGCCGGTTAAGCATAAGGCGGATGACAGCGCCCGGCGCATTTTCCAGGCCTTGCGCATTGAAGTAAACCACGAACTGGAAAATCTTGAAGAATTCTTGCCCAAAGCTTTCGCCTTGCTGAAAACCGGAGGACGGCTCGTTGTAATAACTTTCCATTCGCTGGAGGACCGCATGGTAAAACAGTTTTTTGCCGGATTAGCCAAAGGCTGCGTGTGCCCGCCGGAATTTCCCCAGTGCCTTTGCGGCAGGAACCCACAGGCAAAGATTTTAACCAAAAAACCGCTGGCGGCCACCGAGGCGGAACTTCGCCGGAATCCCAGAGCCAGGCCCGCCAAGCTCCGCGCCGCGATTAAACTTTAATCCAAAAATAAAAATATTATCTAAAAAATAAAATTATGGACAAAGCAGCATCTCTTCCTTTATTGTTTCAAGCCCATTCCGGGAAAAACAGGATTAGCGCAGCCAAGCGCGCCCAGCATAAAGTTTCCGTGCCGTCGCTTGTTTGGTTTCTTGTAGCCGCGAACGGCTTATTGCTCCTGAATTATATATATGACGTGAATAAGTACGCATCCAAGGGCTACGAAATCAAAAAACTTCAGGTTCAGCTCTCGGCCCTGACCGAAGAAAACCGCAAGATCAGCGTAAAAACCGCGGAAGCGACTTCTATGGTAAGCATACAGAACGATTTTTTAAAAAGTAGTTTTGTGGCCGCTGGCACCTCTCAATTTTTGCAGGCGGGGCAATTTACCCAAAGATAGTTCTCAGGTATGGCGGTACGAGTGGAAAAAAATTTGTTTAATCGACGAAGCAGCCTCGTGACTGCTTTTTTATTGCTGGCCTTCGGCCTGATTGTATTTAGGCTGTTTGACCTGCAGATCCTGGGCGGTCGATACGCCAAGCAAAAAGCCGACGCCCAGCATAGCATTTACCGAAAATTGCTGCCCAGCCGCGGGGAAATTAAACTGATCGACCGGACAAGCGGAGAGGTTTTTTCCGTTGCCGCGAATTTAAAAAGTTATTTGGCGTACGCGGTGCCCCAAAATATGGAAAACCCCCAGAGCGCGGCACGCGCCCTGGCGCCGGTGCTTCAAATGGATGAAGAGGAAATTTTGTCTAAAATTACCCAAACTGAAAAAAAATATGTGCCTCTAAAAAAGCAGCTCAGCGAAGAAGAGCAGCAAAAAATCAAAGCACTGGATTTGGCGGGCATATATTTTGACTCCGAAGACACCCGCTATTATCCCGACAAGACCCTGCTGTCGCAAACTTTGGGGTTTGTAGGTTTTAAAGACAGTAAAAAAGCAGGGATGTACGGTCTGGAAAGATACTTTGAAGACGAACTGGCCGGCCGGGCCGGGGAATTGGTGGCGGAAAAGGATGCGGGGGGCGCTTGGATTTTCGGCGCGAAAAGGCAGGAGCATCCGGCCGAAGACGGGGTGGATTTAATTTTGACCGTGGATAAAAATATTCAGTTCCAGGCCGAGAGCGTGATTAAAGACACCGTGGTTACCAACGGCGCTGACAGCGGAAGCGTAATTATTGCCGACCCTAAGACAGGAGCGATTTTAGCCATTGCCAATTATCCGGATTTTGACCCTAACGCCTACAGCAAGGTGGAAAACCCGAAGGTCTTTTCCAGCGAAGCAGTAAGCGGCAGCTATGAGCCGGGGTCCATTTTCAAGCCGCTGACCATGGCAGCGGCGGTGAATGAAGGCAGGGTATCTCCGGATACGACCTATACCGACACCGGTTCCGTGGTAATTGACAATTACACAATAAAAAATTCCGACAACAGGGGCCATGGTTTGCAGACCATGACTGAAGTTTTGGAAAAGTCGCTGAACACCGGGGTGATATTCGCCAAAGACCAGATAGGCAACGCGAAATTTCATGAGTACGTAAAAAAATTCGGTTTCGGCGAACCCGTGGGCATTGAGCTGCCTGAGGCCAAAGGCAATTTGGATAACTTAAAAGCCAATATTGAGGTTAACTACGATACGGCAACATTCGGCCAGGGAATTTCCGTTACGCCCATGCAGATGATCCAGGCCTTTACCGCGCTTGCCAATCAGGGCAAAATAATGCAGCCTTACATTGTTCAGAGTAAAATTTATCCGGACGGTCGCAGTGAAAATGCGGAGCCGAAAGTGGTGAGGGAGGCAATTACCCCTAAGACCGCGAATACTGTTTCCGCGATGATGGTAAACGTCATTGAGAACGGCCATGGCAAGAAAGCCGGAGTTCCGGGCTACTATTTGGCCGGCAAGACCGGCACAGCCCAGGTGCCGAAAAAAGACGGGCGAGGCTACGAGGAAAACAACAACATCGGCTCTTTCATCGGCTTCGGACCGGTGGAGGACCCTAAATTTTTGATGCTGGTAAGAGTTGACCATCCGCGCGACGTGAATTTCGCGGAAACCACGGCGGCGCCGGCCTGGGGCAAGCTTGCCCAGTACCTGCTTAATTATTACCACATGGTACCGTCCCGCCCTATCGGCAAATAGCCAAAAAAGCCCTGATTTTAGGCGGAGGGGCCAGTTTTGCTTTACCAGCGAAACCTTTTATACTGAAACAAAAGGGAATATTTTGCGATATTATTAAACGAAAGCTAAACAATGGGGATTGAGGAGTTGGTGGCTAAAATCCAGCAGGGCGACAGTGAAGCTTTTGGGCGGGTTTATGACATGTTTGCCCAGCGGATCTTTCGGTATGTCCGTTTGAAAATCAGCAGCCGCGAGGAAGCGGAAGACATTTTACAGGAAGTTTTCGTTAGAGCGTTTGGGAGTATCGGGACTTTGGATCCTAAAAAAATGAATTTTAGCGCATGGCTTTACCGCGTAGCGAGCAATACCATAAATGATTTTTACAGAAAAAAATACCGCACCCCGGAAATTGTGGATATTGAAGCAGGCATGCAGATAGCCGGCAACAGCTCTCCTGAGCGGGATACCGAAACACGACTAAGCATGGAAACGGTCAATAAAGCCATTAAATTATTGCCGGTTCAATACAGGCAAGTATTGGAGCTTAGGTTTGCGCAGGAATTTTCCGTAGCGGAAACGGCCAAGATTTTGGGCAAGACCGGTTTGGCAGTCAGGCTCATTCAGCACCGGGCCCTGAAAAAATTGGAAAATATTATAGCGAATTTATATGACTAATAAGCCGAATCTTCAAGAACGCCTGCCAGGCCTGATAAAACAGGCTGGTCTTGCAGGCGAAAAATTGCCTTTAGATTCTTTGGCCAGGGTGCGGGGCAGGATCATGCAGCGCTTGGCAGAAGTGGAAACAGTAGGAGATTCTGCACGCTTTTTTTCGTGGCGCGCCAGGGTTTGGCATTTGGCGCGTTATGCAGTTTCCGTGCTGGTCGGCGCGTCATTGGTTGGCGGTACCGCCTTTGCATCCACAATTGCCCAGCCTGGGGATTTGCTGTATCCGATAAAGAGGGTTCAGGAAAAAGCCCTTTTGGTTATAACCGTATCAGAACAGAAAAAAGCTGAGCTGCGTACGCATTTCGCCGAAGAAAGGCTGGAGGAATTATCCCGCCTTGATGCGGAGAGCGGCCTCAGGCAGGGAGAAGGAAAATCACCGTCAGCCACAAGCTCGCCTGCCCAACAGGAACAGGATAAAGAGCCGCGCGAGAAGTTTAAAGCCGAAGTCAGGAGCCAGGCGACCGTGGAGGTCAGAAATGCCTTGACGGAATTGGTTAGGGTAAAAAAGAAACTCGAGGAAAAAGGGAATCTAAAGGCGGTTGAGGCCGTGGGCCGCAATATCAGCCGTTTGCAGGAGGGCGCGGAAAAGAAGCATCTGGATATTGACTTGCCGAAAGAAGGCCAAGACCAGGGAATTAATGAAGGAATTAAACCTGAAGTAAAAGCCGAAAATACAACTGTTCCCGGGTTTCGAGCGGGGCAAGATTCGCCAAAGAGCGGCGAAAGGGAAAAAGAAAGCGGAAGGCGCGGCCGATAGCGTCTGGAATATCCGAAACCAGATTCGTAAATTGCCAAATTGCGATTGTCCCGCTATGATTTTGCAATGCAAGAATACGAACTGGATGAGCCAAACAAAAAACCGCCTTTGGAAAATTTTTCGGGCGGTTTTTTGCATATCAAGAAACCCCGGACTTTAGTCCGGGGAGGATGTTATTTGAAAAATAATGTCAAAGGTGCTCTTTGCCATTAGGTGAGCTCGTGGCAAAGAGCACCTTTGACATTCCTTTTTGTAGGCGAGGTAAAAAAAGCCAACCTGAACAGGCTGGACAGTTATGCATAACATTAGTATCTAAAGCAAAGTGAATTGTCGTATATATATCCTTCACGGCCGTGAAGAATATCTATAGGATGCATGGCTGCCTATCTGATTTCAATGGGGTAGAGGGCAAAGGCCGGCTCTTCGTAAGGGTGGGCGGCTTTAAGCGCGGCAACAACTTCGTCAACGCGCTCGGCATCGCACAGGCACTCCACGCGTTCTTCTTCCACTTCTTCCAGTTTGCCAACTTCACCAATGGCCGGATTCGCCCCGGCTTCGGGCAAAAAGCGGCCCGTGCCTTTTACGCTGAAACTGCAAAAGGAATAATTGCCCTGCTTGCCGGCCCCGGCTTTGCCCACGGCCTCGCGTACCAAAGCCGCGTGCGTAACGGGCACAGCAAAGACCAGCATGTAAGTTTGAGGCATAAATATTTGGTTTACTTTTTCACAACCGACTGTTTAATTAAAGGGTAAATTTTTTCGTAACAGGCAGGGTTTCCGCCAATAAATATCCTGTCGTTCGGCTGTATATTTGGCTGCCCTTCAATGTTGGTAAACTTTCCCCCAGCTTCTTGTACCATTAATGAACCGGCAAATTCCGGGAAAGCATCTTTTGTGAATGCGGCAATACCGTCCACCCGCCCCGCAGCAACAGCACAATAATTAACTGCCATTGAAAATCTATTATTTTCAATATTAAAACTCTTTAGTGCTTCTGATGCTCTTTTTATAACTTCAGGGTCATTCCAGGCCATGGATGGACGTAAAATAATTTGGCTGCTGCCCTCGGAAACCTTAATTGGTTCGTCATTTAAAAACGCACCCTTCCCGGTGTAGGCCGTAAACAGTTCATTCATACCCGGGTCAAATACAGCCGCAAAGACTGCTTTATGTTTTACTAAATGCGAAACGACTATAGAATAATGCGGGAGTCCTTGAATGAAATTTATTGTACCGCTTATTGGGTCTGCCACCCAAATATTTTCTGAATTTTGGAGTAAGGTATTCTCTTCCTCTGCATAAAGCACATGATTGTTCCCGAAGCTGCTGATAATTTCCTTGAGCCCGCGTTCAATAGCCAGGTCTTCCTCGGTAAGGTCTGTTTTTGTTACCCCAATGTCCTTAATATTGCCAGCTCTTGCGGCAAGACGTTTGCCAGATGCCAGTATAAAATTAATGATCTTTTTATAATCGCTTTGCATAGGATTATTATACAATATCCTAGCAAATACAGTTTATTATTATAGCACTTTTTGGTATTAATGTCAATAATTTTTGAATTTATCTAGACATTCTTTCTTTTTTCCGCCAAATATTTTATAATATCTTTTAGTTGTATTACCGATGGGGTGTCGCCAAGCGGTAAGGCAGCGCCCTTTGGAGGCGCCATTCGTAGGTTCGAATCCTACCACCCCAGCCAACAATTTTGGTTCCTACAGACCTACCAACCCTCACCAAAATTGTTCCCAGTCAAGGTAGTAAGAAAAACAGCAGAAAATAAGAGCGCGGATTTTTTCGAATCCGCGCTCTTATTTTTTCCTAAACCGTTTTACCCAATGTTTATCTTGGTTCGAGTCCTACTTTAAGATCGGAA
>JAJZRC010000031.1 GCA_021847435.1 bacterium | reverse complement strand
AAGAGATGGCCCATATTTCCCTCGCGCTCTCGGACAACGAATTTGCCAAACAGATGAATGAGGCTAAACAACAAATCTGGAAAGCCATTAACCATCATTAATCCTTAAAAACTCAAGGTGCGGCGCTTACTTTCAGTATCTTCTCTTGACTGGAAACTACTGAATTTTCACCCCGAATCCAAAACGGCATGTCGTAAGTTCATGCTTGCATAAAATAAAAAACCACTGTGCGAACACAATGGTTTTTTAAATACATTAGCGCTTGGCCCACTGCGGGGATCTGCGGGCTCTTTTTAATCCAGGTTTTTTTCTTTCCTTTTTTCTGTCATCCCGGGTAAGGAAATCGTTCTTTTTTAGAATTCTGCGCACTTCTTCGGAAATCTTGCTCAAAGCAATGGACAGCCCGTGGCGCAATGCTTGGGCCTGGGCGTGGTGCCCGCCGCCGCTAACGTGGGCGGTAAAGTGGTAATTATTCAGCAAGCCGGTGGTTTCAAAGGGCTGCTTAATTTCTTCCCAAAAAAATTCGTAGGAAAAATACTTTTCCGCGGGCAGCTTGTTGACCAAAGAATCGCCTTTGCCTTCAAACATCCTCACGTTGGCAATGGCAGTCTTTCTGCGGCCCGTGGCAAAAATATATTTACCTTTTCCCAACGCCTTTTTTTCAACCGCCGCCGGAACGATCTGCTCCGGAGCGGCTTCTTTCTTGGCGGCCGGGGTTGCGGCGTGCTTCTTGACCGCCGGAGCCTTAGGCTTTCTGGCCGCAGGGGCCTTGCTTATTTTAGTTGTAGTCTTGGTAGCCATAATGTGAATAACCGAAATTAATTATTGACTTTGTAGTCGTGCTTGCTGCCTTTTACTATCTTTAAGCGGGCCATGATTTTTTTCCGGAATTTCAGGTCGTCAATCATGCTGTAAACCGCCCTTTTAAGCACTTCTTCCGGGCTTTTCTGGATCAGGTCTTTTAAAGCCGTGGTTTTAAGCCCGCCCAAGTAACCGGAATGGCGAAAATAAAGTTTTTGCTGGATCTTGCGGCCGGTAAGCTTGAGTCCGTCTGCGTTAATAGCCACGACATAATCCCCCATGTCCACGTGGGGCGTAAAGTCGCGCTTGTGCTTGCCGCGGAGCCAGTTGGCTATTTGCGTGGCGGCCCGGCCCATAGTGTACTTGGACAAGTCAATCTCGTGCCACTTTCTTTGGACTTTTTTTGCTAAGCTGATTTTTTGCGATTTCATATGTTTATTATTCAACCAGTTCTAAAAGGGCTTTGGACGCGCCGCTTTTGGGATTATTTAATTTAATTAAACGGGTGTAACCGCCTTTTCTTGCCTGAAATTTGGGACCAAGGACTTCAATAGCCTTTTTTGCGGCCATCGGCGACAATAAAGAGAGCAGCTGCCTGCGGTTATGCAGAGAGTTTGTCTTTGACTTGGTGATTGCCTTTTCTGCGTAAGATTTTGCAGCACGGGCATTGGCATAAGAAGTTTCTATTTTTTCGTATAAAACCAAAGAGGAAGCCAAGCTTCTAAGCAGCTTGCGCCTGTGGTCAGTGCCTTTGCCGATTTTCTTCTTTTTTTGGTGCCTCATATATTTGCTCCGCTAAATAAAATTACCTATTTAAAAATTCAAGGATTTCTTTAATGGTTTTATCTCCCAAGCCGCTCAGGTTATTAATCTCTTCGTTGCTTAAAGCCTGCAAGGCGCTGAGGGAAACAATTCCATTTTTTACCAAAGCGTTTTTTGCGCGGGTGGAGAGCGTGGAATTCATAATCTCGCTGCTGTCCGCATCCACAGCCTCTTCGGCAACCGCTTCAGCCTGAATTTCCTCGCCGGCAGGGCTAATGACTGCGTTTCTTGAAAAATCGTTTGCAAACATCATGGAAAAATGGTCAACCAAAATATGGCTGGCTATGTCCACGGCTTCCTCGCCGTTCAAAGTGCCGTCAGTTTCCATTACAATTTCCAATTTGTCAAAATTGGTCAGCTGGCCCACGCGGACGTTGGAAACATCGAAGTGTACCGATTTAATGGGGGTGAATATGGAGTCAATGGAAATAACGCCAACTTCCGGTTTCAGATTTTCCCTGGCCTCAACGGGAATATAACCGCGTCCCTGCTCAACGGTCAACTCCATGTCCAATTCGGCGTTTTTGTTGTCCAAAGTGGCAATGTGCAAATCCTTATTGATGACGGAAACGGTATCTGTCTCCTTAATGTCCGCGGCCGTGACCGCTTTTTCCCCCTTCACCTTCAAAGACAATTTAACCGGTTCGCTGTTGTGGCTTTTAACCCGCAGCTGTTTCAGGCTCAAAATGATTTGAATAACGTCTTCCTTAACGTGCGGAATAGTGGAAAATTCATGGTCAACAAACTTTATTTTAACCGCGGTAACCGCTGCGCCGGGCATGGAAGAAAGTAAAACTCTGCGCATGGTGTTGCCAATAGTAACACCATAGCCGGGGTATAGCGGTTCCAGACTGACACTGTACTTGTTGTTTCCCAAATCTGTCACTTTGGCTTGATTTGGCAGAGGAATTGCTTCCATAGTTTCTCCTAGACTTATAACGGATAATTGATAACCGATAACTTTTCCCTCAAGCTACCAGTTATAAGTTTTAGTGGTTAAAAATTTTATAAAACTCAGGTTTAAGTCCTGCTGTAGTGTTCAACTATCAGCTGGGTGTTAATTTGGCTGCCAAGGCTCTCAATAACCGGAGAGCTCAGCACTTTTCCGGAGTAGGCCGAAGGGTTCAGCTGCAGCCAGTCCAGAGTTTGGAAAGATTTTAGTTTGTCTTTTATTTTGTCGAGGTATCCTTTTTTTTGCTTAGCCTGCCTCATTGCCACGGTGTCTCCCGCCTTGACCTGATACGAAGGGATGTCAACCTTTTTTCCGTTCACTTCAAAAAAACCATGGTTTACAAGCTGCCTGGCTTGGGCCCGGGTTTCCGCAAAACCCAATCGGAACACGATATTATCCAAGCGCATTTCCAGCATTTTCAAAAGGTTGTCGCCGGTTACTCCCGCCGTCTTCAACGCCTTGTTGAAGTAGCTTTCAAACTGCTTTTCCTGAATGCCGTAAGCCACTTTGGCTTTTTGCTTTTCTTTGAGCTGGAGGCCGTATTCCGAAAGCCTTACTCTATTTTGCCCATGCTGGCCCGGGGCAAAATTTCTTTTTTGCAGAATTTTTGCATCCTTGGGTGTAAAAGCCATTCCAAGCCTTCTCGCTTTTTTCGCTTTTGGTCCGGTATATCTCATAGTGAATGTTGTTTAAAATAACAAAAATTGAAAATAATATTAAACCCTTCTCGGCTTCTTGGGCCTTACTCCGCCGTGCGGAATCGGGGTCTGGTCTTTAATGGTCAGGACGTTCAGTCCGCTGCCTTGCAGCGCTCTCACCGCTGACTCGCGTCCGGAGCCAATGCCTTTAATAAATACGTCAACTTCTGCCAAACCTCTTTCTTTCATTTTTGCCAAAATGTCTTCCATGGTTCTTTGGCCCGCATAGGGAGTGGATTTTTTAGACCCTTTAAAACCGATCTTTCCCGCGCTGCACCAAATCAGAACATTACCTGACATGTCGGTCACGCTGACTATAGTGTTGTTGTAAGTCGAGTTGATGTAAATTTTGCCCTTGGTAACCTTGGCCTTGGCCTTCTTCTTTTTGCTGGTCTTGATTTTGGCGGCAGGTTCGGCCGGTCCGGATTCAGGCTTTAAAATTTCTTCTGTCATATGTTTAAATAAACCGTTTAAGAGTTAAGTTGCTTTAGGTTTTTTCGGCTGCTGATTTGCGGCCCGAGCCCGCGGTCTTGCGGACATTTCCTCTGCGGGTGCGGGAGTTTGTCTTAGTGCGCTGCCCGCGAACCGGCAAACCTTTAATATGGCGGATGCCCCGATATGCCGAAATTTCTTTAAGACGCTTGATGTTCAGCAAAATCTGCTGCCTCAGTTCGCCCTCAACCTTGTAATTCTTTTCTATATACTCGCGGATTTTATTCAGTTCTGTTTCGGTAAGGTCTTTTGTCCTTTTATCGGGGTCGACTTTGACCGAATGAAGAATTTTTTTAGACAGAGTCAAACCGATGCCATAGATGTATGGCAGAGAGGCTTCAATTCTTTTTTCGTTGGGAATATTGATTCCGGCGATACGGGCCATAAAAATTATTTCGAATTAACAAATAAATGCCGGCGGCAACTTAGCCTTGGCGCTGCTTATGCTTGGGATTTTCGCAAATTACATAAATGCGCCCGAACCGGCGGACGATTTTGCATTTTTTGCACATGGGTTTTACGCTTGCTCTTACCTTCATAGGTTTGAATTATTCTCACAGCTATGCGCATTAACGCATAAGCGCAATATTAATTATCTCATTCTGCGGGTTATTCTGCCTTTAGATAAATCATACGGGGTCATCTCCAGAATCACCCTGTCTCCAGGCAATACCCTAATCATATTCACGCGCATTTTGCCTGACAGGTGTCCCAAAACAACCTGCCCGGAGTCCAGCTGGACGCGAAAAATAGCATTAGGCAAATTTTCTATAACTTTGCCTTCTATTTCGATGACGTCTTTATTTTTACCAGACTTCCCAAAGTCTTGATTGCTCGTTGACAAAAATCTTGAATTTAACTTATCTTGCAATATTTTAACACAGAGCCGGGAGTTATGTCAATTAAAAAACCCCTGATAAAATCTCGGGTTAACTCCGCTTATTTAAGCGAATTTATTCATCACCAGCCTCAGTATCCTTTACAACAACTTTGATCCTGCTGGTTAAAAGAGGAAAAATAGTTTGCCAGGATGGGGACAAAATTACGTCTACCCGGCTAATCTCGCTCCTGGCATTAAGAATATCATTGACATGTTCTTTGGCTTTGCCTGCCAGCTCTTTCTCAACATTGGACAAGTCAACATTATACAAAGTCTTTCCCTCATAATGAACCATAAAAACAGCGATGCCGGAATTTAAATCAAAGCTCTTTACCTTCACTGTAATCGCGTCATGGTCCCTGGGCCTTAAAGTTTTGTTAGCAGCGAGAGTTTGGGAAATTCGCTGGCTGATTATATCCTGCAGATCGCCGGAGAGCACGGACAGCCCGTTAACCTTGCCGACCAGGGTCGCCTGAAAACTCGGGGTTTCCGTGCCTGAGGCGCTGCTTGTGGTATAGGCGTCAATTTCAAAATTAAACGCTTTGTCATATAAAACCTTGCCTTGCGACCCAAGCTTCTGCGCTATTTCCGCCAAAGCCCTGCTTTGCAGCTCGGCCTTGGCCTGTTCTATGTCGGCCGGCGAAACTACGGACAAATAGCGGGTCGTGCCGCCTGAGATTTCCGAATCAGTCTTGGCGTACAAAAATTGCGGCTTGCTTCCAAAGACCTGGTTGGTTATTTCAAGCCTTGTGCCGATTGGCAGATTATAATCCTCGCCTCCTTCGGCGGCAATTATTTCTACCGGCTCGCCCAGGCTCGACAAATCAACTTCTTTGGTTTTGGGATTGCTGTATGCGGCCGGTTTAACCCCCATCTGATCCGATGCCAAATAATAATTTTTGCCGCCCAAAATCAATACAGTGGTGCCGGCTTTCAAATTTATCGGCTGCCTGGTGAAGTTATAAATCCTTACGGTGCCCGAAGACTTGTTTCCTACGGGCTTTTTCCCCTGGCTCTGGAACTTGCCGGTAATATTTACCGTTTCGGACAATGCCTCCGCCGGCATCAGCAGCTTAACAGGGTCTATTTGTTTCAGTCCCAGGTCGGCGCTAATTTCCATATCGCGGGTAACCGGTTCGCTCTTCGGGTAAACGGCAACAGTAGCCTGGGGCAAAATTCCAAAAACCGCAACAAATGCCAAAGTCAACAGGCCGAGAAACCAAAAAACAAGCTTTTTGCCGCGCTTTCGGGATTTGGGCTTTTCCATGCCAATGCCCGAAAAGACATCTTTGGGAAAAATGGATTCTTTTACTGAGACTTTCGGAACAACCGCATTTACCGGGCCTTTTTTTGTTCTGGGAACCGCTATCCCAGCCCCGGCTTCTTTGCCGGCAAATTTTTCGGCAAGACTGTGCATACCCTGCGCAGCTGCCGCAAGGAAGTTTTCCTTTTCCGGCTCGTCTTCTTCGTCTGCCGGGGGCGCTGTTCTTACGGATTTAATGTCCGAAAAAGAAGGAAAAACCTTTTGCTTGGGCAGGAACTTCAGGGTGAAACCCGCCTCTTTGGCGTAAAGCTGCCCTTTTTCGTCCATCGTTAAAATAGAAACTTCTTTTTTCAGCAAATCCGCGTTCTTCTTTAAAAGACGGAGATTAATGCTGTCATTAAACAAAAAACACCGCTTTGGGCATACCAAAACCACCTGCTTTGCGGAATGCCGTTTTAGCCGGGCTGTGATTTTGGAGACGTCATCTTCCAAATTAATGTAAATGCTTGGAATCTGCATGATTTTCTTAATGCTATTCTATGCCATTTTTAAACGTTTTTCAAATGGCAAAATTATTCCAACCCCTTAAATAACAGGCGTTTGTTAAAGCTGATTTTTTTGCTGCTTTCGACTTGAGGCTGATCAAACGGATCAACGCCGCGCAATACTGAGGCATAAACCGCGTACAATTGCCAGAATGCCGTAACCGCTCCGATTTCTTCTTCCGTAAAAGAAGACAGGGTCAAGTGGGCAACGGGGATTCCGTTTATACGGGCGTCCTCCAGAGTGCCCTGCATTTCAAATTCCATGGTTTTCGCCAGAGGAATTTTATCAATATCGGCAATTTCATGCTTTTTGATTTGAACGGTGTGAATCAGAGCCGGGTATAAAACATCGGTTTGATGGTTAAAAGCTTCGGCGCTGATGAAAAACCCCGCTATATTTTTCCTGCCGCCGAAAAAGCGCTGGTTGGTGTGATGCTGCGACTCCGGCGCTTCGTGGGCAAAATAAGTCTGGCCTTTCCCGTTTTTTCCGAACGACTCATGGCATAACTGGACTATCAGCGCGGAAAAAGGAAAAAGGCTGTGCGAGTATACCGGCATAAAAACATCCATAACCCCCTTTTCTTCCAGCTGGAAAAAAACGCTGGCCGCTTCCCACGCCAAATTGTTTTTGTCGTATTGCCTGAACAAGTCTTTGGCTCCCTTAACAAGCTTTTCCGCATCGATCCCGGCAAGGGCCAAGGGGAGCAAATTCACTTCGGTAAGGCCAGTGTACCTCCCCCCGATTGGAGGATGCAAAATAATTTTTGCCCTGAGTTTTTCCGCCATTGCCCTGAGAGGACTGCTTTTCCCCGTAACGCAAATCAGCGGGTACTGCATGAACTGGCTCAACGCCTCAATTTGCGTGACTGTCTCCCCGGATTTGCTGGTAGCCAAGACCACTGTGTTTTCCGGGCTCAAAGCCTGTTTGAGTTCGTAAATGTAATCGGGATCGGTGGTGTTTAAAAAATATATCTGTTTTTTTGCCCTGTTTTTCAGAGCAAAATACAGCCCGTAAGCGGGGTTAATACTGCCGCCGTGGCCGACAATCAATATATTCCGGTATTGCGCATATTCACGCGACAGGCTTTCCATTAAGTCAGAATCCGGAGCGTAAGAAAGAAACAAGGGCGGCTCGGGCAGGCTGCTTGGATTTATTTCCGAAGGACTCGGACAGTTGTAAAAATCAAGTTTCATGTTTAATCTCCTGAATACCGTTTTGAACCATCGGCTTGCCTGCTTTTATAATGGGTTTTGTAGCCAAAGAACTCTTCCCCAAGCCAATTCTTCAGCTGGGACACAACCTCGGGAACCAGGCGGTCAATCTGTTCCTGGCTTAAATGGTCTTTTAAAAAATTTTGCGGCTGATTGCTGTTATCAATAAAGTCAAAAGCCTCTACTTTTGGCACAATCCTGCCCTTAAGCAGAATTCCTCTCGCATTATTGCTCGGCAGGCTTGCGGCCTTAGCGGCTTTTTCGTGGGAATTGTCAGTCGAAATATACACGGTAAAATTTTTTTCCGACATTAAAAACGCAATGTTCAATCCGGCCAGCAGTTTTTTCCTGACCAAATCCTGATTGCCGCTTACTGTAATGAATTTTTCCTTTTCCGGACCGGATCCGAATTCTCCCATAAAATTATTCGATTATTGCTTTAATTCTCCGGACTCCTGCGGAAGACGCCTCTTCTTTTTGAATTTTGAATTTTCCTATTGTGCCCGTGTTCTCCACATGGGGGCCACCGCAAAACTCCCGGCTGACGACTTCCCCGCTATGCGGGTCGAACACCGTATATACCGAAACCGTGTCCGCATACTTTTCCCCGAACACCCCTATGGCATTGAGCTTGCGCGCCTCCTCAAGCGGCAAGATTTCTTTTTTGACGGATAAATCCCTGGCAATCCAGCCATTGACCAGTTCTTCCACCCTGCGCTTTTCTTCATCGGTCATCTTCTGCGAATGGGTAAAATCAAACCGGGTGCGCTCTTCGGTGATATTACTGCCTTTTTGCCAGACCCCTTCTCCAAGCACCTGCCGCAAAGCCGCGTTCATAAGGTGCGTGGCGGTGTGCAGGCGCACGATTTTTTCCGAATGCGAAGCCAGCCCGCCTTTAAACTGCCCGGCGGATGCCGTGCGCGACAGCTCTTGGTGTTTTTTGAATTCGGCTTCAAATTCATCACGGTTGATTTTTTGGCCGGATTGCTCGGCAAGCTCCTGGGTAAGCTCCCAAGGGAAGCCGTAAGTCTGGTACAAATCAAATGCGTCAGTGCCGCTGAGATTATTTCCGCCTGCCTGATACTTGTTGCCGAATTCTTTAAGGCCTTTCTCCAAGGTTCTTTCAAACTTGGCCTGTTCGGCTTCTATAACAGAAAAAATCTTTTCCGAACCGGCCACGAGTTCCGGGTAGGCCGGGGCATAAACCGCAACTACCTGGCCGATTAAGGCTTTAAGCCAGTGAAGTTTTAAGTTTAACAATTTCCCCATAACCATGGCGCGCCTAAGCAGCCTTCTAAGAACGTACCCGCGGTCTTTGTTGGAAGGCTCTACGCCGTCGCTGACAATGAATACCGCGGCCCTGACATGGTCCAAAATTATCCTGGCCTTTTTCACCTCTTCATTGCTCAAAATTTCCTGGTCCAGAGCCAGTACTTCCCACATGGGCTTGAAAAGCTCCGTGTCGTAAATGCTCTGCCGGCCATTAAGTACAGTCAATACGCGTTCAAGCCCCATCCCCGTGTCCACATTAGGTTTTGGAAGCGGGGTCAGGGAGTTGTCTTCATGCTGTTCAAACTGCATAAAGACATCATTCCATATTTCAACCCAGCGCGGTTCATTTACGTCGTATTTTTCCGGTATCGGATGCCCGTCGTCGATCCAATAATGCATTTCCGTATCCGGCCCGCAAGGCCCCGTCATTCCGGCAATCCACCAGTTTTTTTCTTTGGACAGAAAAGAAATCCGGCTTTCCGAAATACCTAAAGATTTCCAAATTTCCGCCGAATCTTCGTCCTTAGGCGCATCGTTATCCCCTGCGAAACAGGTTATTGCAAGCCTTTTTAGGGGAATCCCCAGCCATTGCGGAGATGTTAAAAATTCAAAACTCCAGGCAATGGCTTCTTTTTTAAAATAATCGCCAAAGCTCCAATTGCCGAGCATTTCAAAAAATGTCAGGTGGATATTGTCCCCCACCTCGTCAATGTCGCCGGTGCGGATGCACTTTTGCACGTTGGTAACCCGCTTGCCGCCGGGGTGCTGCTGCCCCAGCAGATATGGAACCAGAGGATGCATCCCTGCGGTGGTAAACAGCACGCTGGCGTCATTAGAAGGAACCAGCGACGCCGAAGGAATGATCGTGTGGCCCTTGGATTTAAAAAACTCCAGATACTTTGTACGTAATTCTTGAGCTGTTATTTTAGACATTTTACGAATTTCC
Organism: bacterium; assembly: GCA_021847435.1. Classification (GTDB taxonomy): domain Bacteria; phylum Patescibacteriota; class Doudnabacteria; order UBA920; family UBA920; genus PALSA-1336. Next base: position 2,544 of record JAJZRC010000031.1, on the reverse strand, counting down.
AATTACCAATTCCTAATTTCCGATGAATGACCTAATATCAAATGTCAAGATTCATCATTGGCTTTTTGACATTGATTGGGTGTTGGAAATTGGATTTTGGGAATTATTTGGTTATTTCATCAATTGCTTTGTCCATCTGGGGATCCCTGCCGGCTTTAAAATCATCTTCTGTATATTTAACCTCCACATCGGGGTCAAGCCCGTTATGGTTCAGATTCACGCCGCCGGGAGTAATCCACTTGGCCACAGTAACCTTAACCGCGCCGCCGCCGGGCAAATCCACCAGTTCCTGCACCGAACCCTTGCCGAAAGATTTTTCCCCGACCAGTTTGGCAATGCCGTGGTCATGAAGGGCGCCTGACAAAATTTCCGCCGCTGAGGCGCTGCCGCCATTAACCAGAACCAGCGTGGGAATGCCGGCTAAGCGGCTGGAGCCCTGCGCGTTGAATTTGTTGGAAGACCCGTCACTCTTGTCTTCGGAGACCACCAGCTGCCCGTTTTTCAGCCAATTGGAGGCAACATCAACCGCGGTCTGCAAATACCCGCCGGGGTTGTTCCTCACGTCGACAATAATTCCGCTGACGCTGTGGTTTAAAATGTCATTTGCGGCCTGGTCAAAAAGAGATTTGGTGTCGTCGCCGAAACGGGTCAAATATACTACGGCAATTTTCTTTTTTTGGCCGTCTTTCTCAACCTCTTTATATTCCCACTTAACGCTTTTTATCTTAATTTCATCGCGCACCAGCTTAACGTCAAAAGGCTTGCTCCGCCCTTCGCGATAAATAGTCAGGGTCACAGAGGTGCCTTTAGGCCCGCGGATTTTGTCTACGGCCTGCTCAACAGACCAGTCCTGGGTCGCCTGTCCGTCAACCTGCACAATTATATCCCGCGCCATAAGGCCGGCTTTTTTAGCGGGAGAGTCGTCCAGAGGGGCCACAATCACAATATTCCCGTCTTTCTTGCCGACCTCCGCGCCGATCCCGCCAAAACTTCCCTTTAAATCGGTCTTAAAAGTTTCCAGGGTTTTGGGTTCAAAAAAGGTTGTATACGGATCACCCAAAGAATCAATCGCTCCCTTCACGGCTCCGTACAAGACTTTTTGCTGGTTGATGGAGGACTTTTCAATATACTTGTTTTCCACTACGCCCAAAGCCTTCCACAACAGGTCGTAATCCACGTTTGCAGGCTGCTCTTTCTGGTTTATGACCTTGAATTCTTTAGGTTCGAACACGAAGCCCTTTTCGCCGGACTTAAAACCCGAATAATACGCGCCGCACACCACCAGCACGATAATGAGCCAGCGGACAAACAGAGCCGGCAAGCCGCTCTGCTGCTTATGTTCCGCTTCTGCATAATTCGCCATTTTTTGATTTTCTTCTAAATCCATGAAAATAACTTAATTAACGACATAGAGCGAGCGAAAGAGTCCTTAAGGACTCTTTTACGAGCCTGAGCCTGCCTGCCGGCAGGCAGGGAGTTAATACAGATTTTAATACCTCGTAGCTCTGCTGTAAAATAAGAGCGGTTCTTTAGAGAGTAAAGCTTGAGAGCTTAGGCTTCTAGGAACCTTTATTTTTATTTATTAATTATAACAGGAAACCTGAAAAAACGAAACTAACGCGAATTGCCCCAGCCAAAAGGTAACTTGTTACAATGTCATTGCCCCATCGTTAGCGTAACCCCATAGAGGAAGGGTTAAAATGACGGCAACAAGTAAAAAGGAGTTAAGGCAAGCGGCCAGAGCAAGGTATCTAAAGGCAGGACTGGAAGAGAAAATTAAGATTCTCGATGAATTCTGCCAAAATACGCATTACAATCGAAAGTACGCAATCAGGATTCTCCAAGCCGGACACAGCTGCAAAATACGGACTTCTACGGGCAGGAAAAAATACATTGGGGAAGTCTTGCCTTTAATTGTTAAAATCTGGGAACTGCTGGATTATCCGTGCGGCAAAAGGCTTAAGCCGATGCCGGTTGAAACGGCGAACCGATTAATTACTTTTAAAGAGATTTCACCCATAAACGACATTGTTAAATCACAACTGCAAACCATCGGCAGAAATACTCTTGACCGCTACCTTGCCAAAGAACGGCAAATCAGGAGGCTGGGTCGGGGCAGAAGCACAACGCGCCGCGGCTCACTGCTTAAATCCTCTGTGCCGATTCGCATTACCAACTGGAACACAAGACGCATCGGATTTATGGAAATGGACACGGTGGCCCACTGCGGCGACCAACTGTCCGGAGAATTCATTTACAGCCTGGATATGGTGGAAATCGCCACGGGCTGGTCTGAGCAGATAGCGGTAATGGGAAAGAGCGAAACGGGCGTGGTAAAGGCCATAGAAGAAATTAAACAGGGTTTGCCGTTTGTATTAAAAGGCCTCGACAGCGATACGGGATCGGAATTCATTAATTGGCATATGGTCAGGTGGTGCAAAGAAAATAATCTGTCCTTTACTAGAAGCAGGCCGTATTACAAAAATGATAACGCTTACGTTGAGCAAAAGAATTACACCCATATCAGGAAGTGGCTGGGGTACG
>JAJZRC010000002.1 GCA_021847435.1 bacterium | reverse complement strand
TTTCTTTTAGGAATAATCTATGCTCGGCCATTTCACTGCCCCTGTCATAAGTTAAAGTTTTCTTTAATCGCCTTGGAATATTTTTAACTGCCTTTGCAAAGGCCACGCGGACACTGGCGGCATCTTTTTTATCTAAAGGAACAATTAGCAGGTATCTGGTCATTCGCTCTACCAGCGTGCCGATGGCGGACAGTCCGTCCTTGCCAACAATGAGGTCGCCCTCCCAGTGTCCGGGAATTGTCCGGCTTAATGTTTCCGCCGGACGCTCGGAAATGCTGATAAAGTCCTGAATTACACCCCTTTGGGCGTGAATGGCTTTGCGGTTATGCCGAAACTTCCGCTCCTGCCTTAAGCCTTTCATTAACTCTTTTTTCAATCCGCCTCTGGGCAGGCAGTATATGTAAGTGTAAATGCTTTCATGGGAAATTTGCATGGCCATGTCTGTAGGATAGTCGACCTTGAGACGCTTGGCAATTTCATCAGGCGACCATTCCAGGCACAAGTGTTTTATTACGTAATCTTTTAAAGGCCCTTCCTGGTCCAGTTTCTTACTTTGTTTTTTCCTAACTTTAACCGAATCGGATTTTTCCTGGGCTTTGCCTGCGCGGTAGGTTCTTTTGTACTCGCAGTTCTTCCAAACTTCATCGGAGACCGTAGATACCGGCCTGTTGATATTATGGGCTATGTGGGTAAATGTCCAACCCGCGGACAGGCCCCTGCTGATTTCCTCACGATCCTGCATATTTAACCTTTTGTATTTGTTCATGCTTTCACCTTAAAGGTTTTTCCGGTTTTGTGTTAGTGGTTTGAAGTCGCCGATGATTGATTTTTAAATACAGGGATTTTGTGGTACAATCAACTCATGAATACCGCTATAATCTACGCAATTTTGGGCATATTGGTCATAGGCTTTGGCCTGGCCATTTATTTTTTGCTGGAACTGAAAAAACAGGGGCAAAAACCGCCTGAAGACCAGACTTTAAAAGTCATGATGGACTGGATGAAGGAAATTAAGCAGGACGTGCAGCAGGACAGGGAACAGACCCAAAAGAATATCCACGAAACCAATAAGCAAATCAATGACCGGCTGACCGAAGCGGCCAGGGTAATTGGCAAACTGCAGCAGGACATTGGCGTGGTAACGCAAATCGGGCCGGACGTACGCAGGCTTTCGGAGGTTTTGGCGAGCCCCAAGGCGCGCGGCAATTTCGGCGAGGAAATGCTTGAAAATATGCTTTCCCAGGTTTTGCCCCAATCATCCTACGCCATGCAATTTAAATTTAAAAATGGCGAAACGGTAGACGCGATTGTCAGGGTCGGAGAGATGATTCTGCCGGTAGACAGCAAATTTTCCATGGAAAATTTTCGTTTGATGAAGGAGGCCAAAACAGAAGAGTCAACCGAAACTTTGAAAAAGGCGTTTTTAAAAGACGTAAAAAAACGCATCGATGAAATCCATAAAAAATACATTCTGCCGCAAGAGGGGACTTTTGATTTTGCGCTGATGTACGTGCCCGGCGAGGGCATATACCAGGAAATAATTTTGGAAGACGATATTAACATTTACGCCCGCAACAAGCGGGTGATGCCCGTTTCCCCGAACAGCTTGTTCATTTATTTGCAAAACATCGTAGTCTCTCTGCGCGGGCAGGAAATAAACAAAATGGCCCAGCAAATACTGGCAATGATTACCGGCATTAAGCAGGAGTCGGATAAATTCGGCAGGAATCTGGAAATTTTAGGCAAACACATAGTCAATGCCGGCAATTCCATGGGTACGGTTAACGGGGACTTTTTAAAGCTGCAAATGAGCATACAAAACGCGGCCAGCTTGAAGCTGGCAGAAGCTGAGGAACAAAAATTGTTAGAATAATTAAATAATATATATGAGCATCAGAAACCAAGACCAGAGGGTCGGAGTGTTCGTTGACGTGCAGAATTTATACTATTCCGCCCGCAACATCTACCAGGCACGGGTAAAATTTAACGAGGTATTAAACGCTGCCGTTGCCGGCAGAAAGCTGATCCGCGCCATTGCTTACGTAGTGGAAGCCAATATGCCGGAGGAAGAAAGTTTTTTTGAAGCCCTGGAAAAAGCCGGGTTTGAGGTAAAAAGAAAAGAACTTCAAACCTTCGCCGGGGGGCATCAAAAAGGTGATTGGGACGTGGGAATTGCCATGGATATAGTCAAACTCATGCAAAAACTCGACGTGGTGGTTCTCTGCAGCGGGGACGGGGACTACGCGCCCCTATTGGAATACCTGCAAATGTCCGGCCAGTTCACCGAAACCGTGGCTTTTGGCAAAAGTTGCAGCGGAAAAATCAAGGAATTGACCGATTATTTCATTGATCTTGACGACAACCCCAAAAAATACTTAATGCCGATAAGGGGCTATCGAAAATAAATGGCTAAAGTCATGCGTTTCGGGCTTGGCTCGCCCCGCCAGCCGGATATGAATCCGAAAGAAAGCCCGGAGGCCTATTTCAGCAGAGCAGAAACGTACGCGAATTCCCGGGGCGAAGATGCGGAACATGGCAGCGGCCGGGAGAAACACGAGACTTTCAACAAGCGGCTGGACGCCGTGCTTAAAACGCTCAAAGACGCGGGCAAGCCGGTTGGTTTGGGCGAAATCTGGAATGCAGTTTCAGGCTCCGAGCTTTTTAAGGACAAAAATATTTTACAGTCATTTTTAAATACCGCCTCGTTCCAAAATAGAATTTTAAAATTACCCGATCCCCAAAGGCCCGACACGAGAAACAGGAGCCATTATTTGTTTTCTGCTGTGCCGGAATCCGGGGCCGCAAAATCCAATTCATGAAAATCGTCATTGACACCAATGTTTTAATTAACGGCTTTAAGGATGAATATTCTTTTGAAAAAAGGATCATAGACGCGGTAAGAAACGGCGAAATCACCGCCTTTGCCAACCGCCAAACCATAAACGAAAACCGCCTTCTGTCATCGCAGTTAATTGATAACGACGCCTACCAAAAAGAACTCAAGCAGCTTTTTGAAAAAATCAATTGGGTGGAAAACAAACGGCTGATACGCGCGGTAAGGGACCCCCAGGACAACAAAATTTTGGAAAGCGCGGTGGAAGCAAAAGCAGACTTCCTGGTTACCAGCGACAACGATCTCTTGGTCCTGCAAAAATTCGGGCCGGTTCGGATAATAAACCCGTCGCAGTTCTGGTCTGAATTCAAAGACGAGGGTATGGATTTATGGAAGCAGTGGGCCAATTTTCTAAAAAGTTAACCCTATTTTTGCATAATCCATGCCGGATTTGCTGAAAAATCTGAATAAAGAGCAGCTTGAAGCCGTAACCTACTCAAACGGTCCGCTTTTAATAGTTGCCGGGGCAGGAACCGGCAAAACAACGGTAATTACCAAAAAAATCGCTTATTTGATTGGCGAAAAAATCGCCAGACCGGATGAAATTCTGGCTTTGACTTTCACGGACAAGGCTGCGGGTGAAATGCAGGAACGGGCCGACCTGCTCCTGCCTCTTGGATACCACGACATGTGGATATCGACATTCCACAGTTTCTGCGAAAGAATTTTGCAGCAGCACGGACTGGATATAGGCCTCCCCGGGGATTTTAAGCTGTCCGACGAAACCAAATCCTGGATGATGGTCCATAGCAACCTGGACCAATTCAACCTGGAGTACTATCGTCCCTTGGGAAACCCCAAGAAATTCATCAGCGCCATGCTCAAGCATTTCTCCCGCTGCAAGGACGAATTAATTTCCCCGGAAGAGTATTTGGCATACGCCCAAAATTTAAGGCTGAAAACCGACCAGCCGGCAAAAACAAAAAGAAAAAACAAGGCAGCGGCCGACACTGATTCCGGGGCCGGAGAAGCGGAGATTTCACGGATTGAAGAAATAGCAAGCGCTTTTCATACATACCAAAAACTCCTTTTGGAAAATTCGCTTCTTGATTTTGCGGATCTTATTAACTATACCTTGCTGCTTTTTAACAAAAGGCCCATGATTTTGGATTTTTACCGGCAAAAATTCAAATACATAATGGTTGACGAGTTTCAGGATACCAACTACGCCCAGTACCAGCTGGTCAAAATGCTGGCCGGTCCCGAAACCGATCTTACAGTAGTGGGAGATGACGACCAGTCTATCTATAAATTCCGCGGAGCCTCCGTTTCCAATATTTTAAAATTCCAGAATGATTTTCCCAAAGCCAGGCAGATCACGCTTGTTGAAAACTACCGCAGCGAACAGGAAATACTGGACCTGGCTTACAACTTCATTCAGGCAAACAATCCGGAGCGGCTGGAGATAAAACTGCAAATTGACAAACAGCTCAGGGCGCAGAAATCCGGCAATTCGGTTATCAGCGTGCTCGAGGGGAAGGATTTGAATGAAGAACTCAACATGCTTGCAAAAAAAATTCTGGAAATAAAGCGTGAAAATCCCGAAAAGACATGGAACGACTTTGCTATTTTGCTGCGGAGCAATAATACGGCAGGGGAACTGCTCCCGATTTTAAGCCAGTATTCCATCCCTCATACCTTTGTGGCGAACACGGGCCTGTATTCCAAGCCGCTGATTGCGGATCTAATTTCATATTTTTCGGTTTTAGACAATTTTCACGATTCGTTCGCGCTGTACCGCGTATTAAATTTTTCCGAGTTCCGCCTTCCGGCGCAAGCATTGGCCCTGCTTTTGACTAATTCGGCAAAAAAAACGCTCTCATTATACGAGGCGCTGCAGCTTTCCGGCAGCCTCCCTGAAATAGGCCAGTCAAACCTTTCAACCATCAACAAAGTTTTAAACGCGCTGCAGCGCCACTCCAAGCTGGCTCAGGAAAAATCGGCCAACGAAGTATTCGTGGAAATTATACAAGACCTCAAAATTGAAAAACAGCTTGAGGCCGACACGCTTGAGAACGTGGAAAACCGGGAGCTGTTAGAACAATTTTATAAGAAAATAGAGACCTTTGTGCAGGAAAATTCCGACAAAAGCCTGCATTTTTTTCTCCACCTGCTGAATTTGGAAATGGAAGCGGGCGACCGGGGGCAAATAAAATTCGACCCGAACTTGGGCCCTGAAAGTTTAAAAATCCTCACCGTCCATTCGGCCAAAGGCTTGGAGTTTGAATATGTGTTCCTGCCCGGCATGGTCGACCAGCGGTTCCCGACTCGCAGCAGGGGGGACCAAATAGAAATACCCCGCGAGCTTGTAAAAGACATCTTGCCGGAAGGCGATTTCCATCTGCAGGAGGAACGGCGGTTATTTTATGTGGCGATAACCAGGGCCAAAAGCCGGCTCTGTTTCAGCTGGGGCAAGGATTACGGAGGAGCCAAGACAAAGAAGCCCTCGGTTTTCCTCCAGGAAACCAAGCTGGTGCCGGGTAAAGTCACAAGCCAGGCAACCGGCAAAGTCTTTTTCAACGCGCCAGTGAAAAAATCCGAGGAATTCAAAATTCTTCCGGATAAATTTTCCTACTCGGCAATTAAGGCTTTTGAAAAATGCCCGCTGGAATATAAGTACAAATACTACTTAAAACTGCCGTCTCCGGGAAGCGCTTATTTTAGTTTTGGACAGACAATCCATAAGGTCTTTGAGCTGTACCTGAAAGATTTGCGAACACGCCAAAATCATAACCAGGGGGATTTATTTGCAAAAAACCTTGCCCAGGCAGAGCTGGGGGATTTATCTGTTCTTGAAGAGCTTTACCGGCGCAATTGGATAGACGAATGGTATCGGGACAAAAAGCAAAAAGCTGAATACCAAAAAAAAGGTTTTAATCTCCTTAAAACTTTTTACGAATACACATTAAAAAACCCGCCAAAACCGAAGTATCTTGAACAATCTTTTTTCTTGCCCATTGGCGATTATAAATTCACCGGTAAAATAGACCGGGCCGACGAGTCACCCAATGGAGGCATAGAAATTTTAGACTATAAAACCAGCGACAAAACTCCGGAAAAAAATGCCAAGGGAGACCTGGATCAGCTTTATATATACCAATGGGCGGCGGAGGAATACCTCCATGAGGAGGTAAAGAAAATGTCATACTGGTACTTGCCCGCAAACAAGTTTTTAATGGAGCAGGTCGCGGACAAACAAGACATTCAGGAACTTAAAGCAAAATTATTGGAGATAATTGAAAAAATCGTTTATACTGCCAAATTTGATTTGTTCAACGAGGCGCATCGAGAGACTGGGCAGCATGAATGCTTTTACAAATTTTTGGAATTTTAAAATTTTTATGGTATAATTATGATCGCAATCCCAAAGCAGCACCTTATAATAATTTCCGTCGCAACTATTCTGGCCGGTTTTTCGCTCGCTAGCATAATCAACTTTAGTGATCCTAACAATGCCCGATTGAGTACTTTTGAGTTATTTTATTTAAGTTTGGCGCTTGTAACCCTGGGCATGACAACCTTAATCGGATTGGTTTTAAGGCAAAAATTTATGCCGGGGCACTATATGTTGAATTTGCGCACAAGTTTTAGGCAAGGCTTATTTTTAGCAATATTGACCGCAGCAAGCTTGATACTGCTTTCAAAAGACTTGATGTTCTGGTGGCTGGAATTAACCTTGATTCTTTTTTTTGCGGCTTTAGAAGCTTTAGTAAGTTTAAAAATTTAACATGCAAAAATGGCAGAGGAAAACAAAAATTTAAGCAGCGGGGGCAAACCCCTTACGACAGAACAAGGGGGGAAAAAACCAGCAGACGAAGCAGCCCAACCGGCAAACACAAACCAGGCGGCTCACCATAAAGAGCTGCTCTTCTTTAATGTTATGCCGTCAAACTTCAACCAGGGTAACATTGTGCAGCCAAAAATCAAAATTTCGCAAGAGCCAGCCGCTTTACAAGCCAAAATCCCTATGTCTAAAAAAAAGAAAATGGCCATAATCTTGGCAGCCGTTTTTTGTGCTTTAGGGATAATCGGCTATTTGAGCTATTACTTTTTGGGTAAAAACGCATATAAGCAGGGCAGCATATTGGCTGACCGTTCGCAAAACACTCCGCCCGCCGCTAACCAGCCGCCATTGGAAAATTTTGCCACCCCTAAGGAATGGCGCGAAAAATATTTTGCCGGCTGTGCCGACAAATCCCTCTGCGGCGACCAGGCTGACCCTGACCGCGACGGACTGGCCAACGAACAGGAGTTTAAATTGAACACGGACCCGAATAACCCGGACTCGGACCAGGACGGACTTGCTGACGGCGATGAAGCGGCGGTTTTTTCAAGCGAACCCGCAAATAACCATACTGCAAAAAACGAAAAATACACAGACGCCGACTTTATCCGAGACGGGTATGATATCGCAAGCAACAATAAAATGACCCGGATGCAAATTAACGCTCTTTCAGCGCTGATGAAAGAAAAAGGGCTGCATCAACCGACGCTTACAACCTTAGGCGATTCGCTGTTGAATTTATACGATTTTACTCCCGATTCTGCCGGATCCGCGGCAGCTCCCGCGCAAGACACGGCCAGCAGCACAATTTCGGGATTGGAAGGCGTGGATATGTCAGTTGAGGCCAAGCAGGACCGCGACGCACAGCGGTCAAGCACTATAAAAAACATAGAATCCGCTTTGGTCAAATATTACTCAGACAACAACTTTTATCCAAAAGCAAGCAGCTTCACGGATATGTTTTCCGAAATAAGACCTTATTTAAGAGTTGCCACTAACCCTGCCGACCCAATCAATAAGGACCCGTTTATATACAATTATACCTCTGATTCAGGCGGCTCTGATTTCACGCTTTCTTTTTTCATAGAAGTGGGCAACCAGGTAATCAAAAAACACGCTTCTGATGCGCAAAAAGACGCCCAAACTGAACAGGCGGATATTTACGATAACCAGCGGAAAAACGACCTGGAAAACCTCCGAACCGCCCTGCTGCTTTATTCCAATAAGAACATTGCGGGCAACCAGGACTACGTTTTCCCCAGCGCGGATAAATATAAAACATCTCTGGTACCGGAATTAATTTCCGCAATCCCCAAAGACCCAAAAACCAACGAGGATTATTTATATCAGGCCTCTCCGACTTTCAGTACATTTACTTTGAAAGCCCTGCTGGATAACCCGCCTGTAGGCACAAGCGGTTACCTGTGCAATCAGGAAGAATGCCGCGCCTATTAATTTCCAATTTCAAACATCAAATTTGGGACTTAAGGAATTGGGGTTTTATTAGCGAAGTAGAGCTTCCGCCAGAGGCGGATCCGCCTCTGGCGGAAATACAGGTTCAATACCTCGGAGCTCTGCTCCGAAATGACAGATGTCTCTTGCGGTAATGCCTCGCCAGCTTGCCGCGACGAACCTTGATTTGAAATATGCGACTTAATTTTTGCCATTATTTATGAATTTTCCTTCTTTATTCAAAAATTTATTTTCCTTCCGGCCAAAACCTGATTATGCTCCGCAGCCATTGATAGTTGCCGCCAAGGTTTTAGAGGTTCGAAAGCATCCCAACGCTGACCGCCTGAGGGTGGTAAAATGCGATATTGGAAACAAAATCGTTGACCCGGTAGTTTGCGGCGCTTTTAATTTTGAGGCCGGCGCCATAGTTGCCCTAGCCCTGCCGGGCGCGACCATCGCCCAAAACATTCACAGCGAAAAACACGAACCTTTTACCCTCGGCAAGGCCAAAATCCGGGGAGTTGAAAGCGAAGGCATGATCTGTGCGGCTTTTGAGCTTGGCTTGGCCAAAGAGCCGGGGCAGGGGATTTTGCTTTTAAAAGACAACGCCCGGCCCGGCAGTCCATTTGTGCCCGAAATGATGCAGGATTGACAAAAATGTCCAAAATTGGCCATAATTAAGTAAAATTGCGGCCAATTTTTACATCTAAATTCAAAAACTTAACCCTTAACCTATGTCGGAAAACATAACCATAGACACCGCGGAAGAGAAACGTCTCAAGAAGGAGCTGGAAAGACGCACGGACTTTGAAGCTTTGCGCATCAAGCGATATTTAAGCATGCCGGATCTTTCGCGCACCAAAGGCAGCCCGATTTATGACATGGTTCAAAGAATACTAGCAATCCCTGGCTTTAAAAACTTAGATGTCATTCAAACTCCGGAAATCGTCCCGGCTGACATCAGCTTTGATTTATTTGATTTCCCGGCGGACCATCCTGCACGCTCCAACTCTGACACATACTATGTGGACAAAAAAAATATTTTGCGCACTCACACCACTGTCATGTGGTATTATCACATGCAAAATGAAAATGTAAAACAAAGAATGGCTGCGGGGGAACCAGTGGGAGCTTTTAGCTTCGGCAAAGTCTATAGGAAAGACGAAATCGACCGCCGCCACATGAATGTTTTTCACCAAATTGACGGCTGGTATTTGGCACCAAAAGAAAGGCAAGTTATCGGCGAAGAGGATTTAAAAAAGGTGCTATCAGACATTGCTAAGGCCATATTTGGCCAGGGTGTTAAATATCGGTTCAATAAAGATACTTTCCCGTACACCGACCCCAGCCTAGAGATGGAAATAGAAATGTGGGGCAATTGGGTAGAAGGAAACGGCTGCGGTGTTGTCAAAGGAAGCGTATTGGAAAAGTTCGGCATTGACAGTTCTCGCTGGACGGGCTGGGCTTTTGGATTCGGACTGGAACGCTTGGCGATTTTGAGCATGGACCTGCCCGATATCCGCCTGCTGTGGAGCAGGGACCCTCGCGTTACAAAGCAGCTTCACCTTGGACAAAAATTCGTGGAGGTATCCAAATACCCGCCAATCACCAGGGATATATCTTTCATAGTTGATAAAAGTTTTGTGCCAAATAACTATTTTGACCTGATCCGGGAAATCGGGGGGGATTTGGTTGAGCAAGTGGAGCTTTTAGACAAATACGAAAATGCCGAGAAATTCGGACCGGACAGAACAAGCTATACCTACCGAGTAGTTTACCGCAGTCCGGAAAAAACTTTGAAAAACGAAGAAGTTGAACCGCTGCAAGATAAGCTCTACCAACAAACCAAAGAAATCTACAACGCTGAATTAAGATAGTACAAGGGTCATCCTTGCAACCGCAAGGATGACCCTTGTTGTTGATAACTTTATTTAACAAAATTCCTTTTAAACAAGAGGGATTTTCTTAAATTCCGGGCTTGGTTTTTTTTAAAAAAAATGCTAAAATACGGTATAAACATTGAGCAAAAAAATGACTAATTTTTCAGAAAAAAACCAGCAAACACCCGAAAACTTTTACGAATTGGCGGACACGCTCTTGCATAACCCCGGCAGTTCTTCGGGGCACGGGCTTTTTGTTTTAATCCAGGAGCTGCGCAGCGCTGACCCTGATCGCTATGCAAACATTTTGATTGAGAAAATAACCGCCGCAAACCTGCCCAAAGAAGAAACTGCCAAATTCTTAAAAATTGTCAGGGAATCATAAACTAATTTATTACCGATTTTATGGCTAAAAAAGATGACAAAATAAAATCCCGCGGAGCGGGATTAGGCTCTGCCGGGAAACAATCATCCGGTTATTCAGCTGAAAATATTACCGTGCTGGAAGGTTTGGAACCCGTCCGCAAGCGCCCCGGCATGTACATCGGCTCCACTTCGGAAACCGGTCTTCATCACCTTATTTGGGAAGTGGTGGACAACTCGGTAGACGAGGCTATGGCGGGACACGCTAACAAAATCGGCGTACTCATCCAAAAGGACGGAGGCGTAACCGTAGTGGACAATGGCCGCGGCATCCCGGTTGATATTCATAAAACAACCAAAAAATCCGCGCTGGAAACCGTACTCACGGTACTTCACGCGGGAGGCAAATTCGGCGGCGAAGCCAGCGGCTATAAAGTATCCGGCGGGCTGCACGGTGTCGGCGTGTCTGTGGTTAATGCTCTTTCCACCCAGCTGACCGCCCAGATTAAGCTCGGCGGCAAAATTTACGAACAAAAGTATAAAATCGGCAAGGCGCAGAGTGCGGTTAAAGTTATAGGCAAAGTGGACAAAAACGACCCCGACCCGACCGGTACTTCCATTACTTTTTACCCGGACTCCAGCATTTTTGAAACCACGGAATTCAGATTCAAAACGGTGCTGGAACATCTGCGCAGCCAGGCATACCTGACCAAGGGCCTGCACTTTATTATTACCGACGAGCGCATTGGCCTGACTTACCAGTACTATTTTGAGGGGGGGGTCATCAGCTACATAAAACAGTTGAACCGCAATAAAAAAACCAGGAATGCGCCTATCTACATAAACAAAACAGTCGGCGACATCATGGTAGAACTGGCCATCCAGTACACGGATGATTTTGACGAACGCATTCTGGCCTACGCTAACAACGAATACAACCCCGAAGGCGGGATGCATGTTACCGGATTCCGCACGGCCCTAACGCGCTCAATCAACAGCTACGCGTCAAAAAACAATTACGTCAAAGAGTCGGAAAAACTTACCGGCGAAGACATGCGGGAAGGGCTTTCCGCCATTATTTCCGTAAAGCTCCCTAACCCGCAATTCGAAGGCCAGACCAAAGCCAAACTGGGCAACCCCGAAGTGCGTACTGCCGTGGAAACCGTGGTCAACGAAGCTTTGGAAATTTATTTGGAAGAACATCCCCAGGAGGCAGGTAAAATTATTGAAAAAGTGGTTTTGGCCGCCAAGGCCAGGCTGGCAGCCAGAGCCGCGCGCGACTCCGTAATCCGCAAAGGAGTGTTGGACGGACTGGCGCTGCCCGGAAAACTTGCGGACTGCAGCGAATCCGACCCGGCCAAGTGCGAGCTGTACATTGTAGAGGGGGACTCGGCGGGCGGCAGCGCCAAGCAGGGACGCGACCGGCGCTTCCAGGCTATTTTGCCTTTGCGCGGAAAAATTTTGAACGTGGAAAGGGCGCGCTTGGACAAAATGCTCTCTTCACAGGAAATTAAAAACCTGGTAATCGCTTTTGGCGCCGGGGTGGGAGACCTGTTTGATATTTCAAAACTCCGCTACCACAGGGTAATCATTATGACAGATGCTGACGTTGACGGAGCGCACATCCGCACTTTGCTTTTGACCCTCTTTTACCGCTATTTCCCGGACATCATAAAAAATGGCCACCTGTATATTGCCCAGCCGCCGCTTTTCCAGGTCAAGGTCGGCAAGACAGCGCACTATGCCTTTTCCGATGACGAAAGGGACAAGGTCCTGAAAGAAATGGTGGCCGAAGCAAAGACAAACAAAAAGACAACAGGCAAAAAACAGCAAACAGCCGAAGAAACGGCCGAAGCGGAAACAACCGCGGAAGATACTGCCGGCGGGGCGCAGGACGGCATAAAGTACACCATTCAGCGCTACAAAGGTCTTGGAGAAATGAACCCGGGACAATTGTGGGAAACCACCATGGATCCGCAGTACCGGACAATGCTCCAGGTAAAAATTGAAGACGCGGAAAAAGTCAGCGAGATCTTCGAAATGCTCATGGGCGACGAGGTTGCGCCCAGAAAACGCTTTATTACATCGCACGCCAAAAACGTGAAAAATTTGGATATTTAGTTTTTGACCCTGAGCGAGGTCGTAAGGCTAAAAATTCAGATATTCAGCCGTACACGCTTCAAACACCAAAATGTCCAAATTTACTTTTAATTCCTTTGCCCAAATTTGCCTGACAGTTTTTACAGTACTTGGCTTCGCCTTAACATCGCTCAAACTCCCGCAGTATGGGCTGATTGCAGCCTTAATTTCACAAATCTTTTGGCTTTATAGTTCCTATAAAGCCTGGAAGGAAGCGAATCAAATCGGCATCTTTATTACCACTATTTTTATAGTGGTTACCATAATAGCCGGACTGGTGAATTATTGGGTTTTATAAACCGTGGGGGCGCGCGGCATTTTTATAAAACAAAAAATAATTGACATAAGGACCGATTTCCAGTAACATATATCCAGCCAAAAGATACTCCCGCTTCCGCGGGAATATATTTATAAATAATCTGCCATTCCGAGTCCGCCAGAGGCGGACGAGGAATCCCTTAACGCCTGATATTTATCAAACGATAAGAGACTCCTCAATGTTCGGAATGACAAAAACCTATGTCCAAAAAATATTTACTTACGCCCGAAGGTTTGCAAAAATTGCAGGATGAACTTAAGGTGCTGGTGAACGACAAGCGCAAGGAAGTAATTGAACGCATTCGCGAAGCCGCCGCTCACGGCGACCTTAGCGAAAACGCCGACTACGCCCAGGCTCGGGAAGAGCAAAGCTTCATTGAGGGCCGCATCCAGGAGATTGAAGACATAATCAAAAACGCCGAGATTATCACCAACACCGGGCACCGCAATACAGTTACCATCGGATCGACAGCGCTGCTTAAAGTCTCCGGCCAGGAAAGAAAATACACTATCGTAGGCAGCAACGAGGCCAATCCGAAAGAAGGCAAAATTTCCAACGAATCTTTAGTAGGCAAAGCGGTTTTAGGCAAAAAAGCTGGTGACAAATTCAAAGTCAGCACGCCGGCAGGCGAAATGGATTACGAAATTATTAGCATTGAATAAACATAAAATTCCCCCCGGAAGCCTCAGGGCAAAAGGGGGGAATTTTGATTTTAAGCCGCTTTTTGGTATAATCAGGCAAAGAAACCACGAGTTTTTTGTTTAGAACTGATTCGTAAATTTGCAAGCATATGTCCGAAAGACTTGAAGATATAATAGCAGCCAGAAAACAAAAACTGGAAAATATCAAAAATGCGGGGCTGGATCCTTATCCTTCGGCAACAGCCCGAACCCATACCAATGCCGAAGCATTGGAAAATTTTGACTCGCTGTCGGAACAAACAGTAACCCTGGCCGGCAGGATCCGCAGCTTCCGCGATATGGGCAAGCTGATTTTTGTTCATATTGAAGACGGCACAGCCCGCATTCAGGTGTTATTCAAAACAGATCTGGTAGGAAAAGAGAATTTTGAATTTTTGCTGAAAAATCTTGACATCGGCGATTTTTTGGAGGCGACAGGCACTCTGTTCATTACCAAAACCGGAGAAAAAACCGTCCAGGCGGCCGGTTTTAAAATTTTGGCGAAATCCCTGCGCCCCTTGCCCTCAGAGCATTACGGCTTGGAAAACGAGGAAACAAAGCTGCGCAAACGGTACCTGGACATACTCATGGATCCGGCCGTCAAAGGGATTTTTGTAAAGAAAAACGTCTTTTGGTCCGCAATGAGGGAATTCCTGGTGCAAAAAGGCTTTTTGGAACTGGAAATGCCGGTTCTGGAAGCGGTTCCCGGCGGAGCCGAGGCGGAGCCGTTTATTACCCACCACAATGCCCTGGACAGGGATTTTTATCTGCGGATTTCCCTGGAATTGCCGTTAAAAAAGATGCTGGTAGCCGGATATGAAAAAGTTTTCGAGATCGGCAGGATATTCCGCAATGAAGGCATATCTCCGGAACATTTGCAGGACTACACCCAAATGGAATTTTACTGGGCATACGGCGATTTTCAAAAATTGATGGATTTTGTACAGGAAATGTACCAATACGTCATTAAAAAAACTTTTGGGACGCTGCAGCTGCAATACGAAGGCAGAACGATTGACTGGGGCGGAATTTGGCCCAGAGTAGACTATTTTGAAATATTCAAGAAACATACCGGCCTGGACCTGAACTCAGCCAAAGAATCTGAGATAAAAGCCTATGCGGACCAGCACCATATCAAGTACGAAAATTTTGCGAGCAAGGGCCGCATAATTGATCTGATTTTTAAAAAAAACATCCGGGTCCTTCCTGAAGTGGCATCCCAGCCATGCTTTCTGATAAACCAGCCTATTGAACTCGAGCCTTTGGCAAAAAAAGACCCCAAAAACCCCAAAGCCGTGCAAAGAATGCAAATTTTGGCGTGCGGTTCGGAATTAGGCAAGGGTTTCGGCGAACTCAACGATCCCATTGACCAGCGCGAACGCTTCGATGAACAAATGAAGCTGCGGGAAAAAGGGGACAAGGAAGCCCAAATGATCGATGAAGATTACGTGGAAGCCATGGAATACGGAATGCCTCCGGCTGCGGGTTTTGGCATTTCCGAAAGGCTGTTTGCGGTGCTTATGGACAAATCGATCAGGGAAACGGTGATTTTCCCGCCAATGAAGCAAAAATAATTTTTAGCCCACCCTTTAAATAACTAACGCTTAAAACCCATGCTTGATATTAAATACATACGCGAAAATGCGGACAAAGTGAAAAAAGCGATCGCTGACAAACGCATTGATCTGGATTTGGAAGAACTGCTGGACTTTGATTCCCAGCGGCGCGATTTGCTGACCGAACTTGAAAGCCTGTCTGCCACAAAAAACCAGGTTTCCAAAAACATGCCGAGCCTTTCTCCGGAAGAAAAAAAGACAAAGCTGCTGGAAATGAAAGAGGTTGACCAGAAAAGCGACGGAATCAAGGAAAAACTCAAACCTGTTTTGGAAAAATACGAAAATCTGATGGGTCTGGTACCAAATATTCCAAGCTCCGAGACGCCTGTTGGCCCGGACTCTTCAGGCAATGTGCCTTGGCGATACTGGAACCGGTCATTAGGAATTATTGACCCGACCAAGGAGCCGGAAAAAACGAAAGAAATCCCTACAAAATTTGATTTCCCCGTACTGGACCATATTACTTTGGGCAAAAACCTCGACTTGATAGATACCGAATCCGGAGTAAAAACCTCGGGCTTTCGCGGATATTATTTAAAAAACGAGGCGGTGCTGATGCAGTACGGTTTGATTTGGCATGCGCTGAAAAAAATGCAGGAAAAAGGCTTTTCTCTTATGGTACCGCCCGTGCTTATCCGAGAGTTCGCGCTTTTCGGAAGCGGCCATTTTCCGGCCGGCCGGGATGAAATTTACGAGATTGGCAACCCCGGCGCGCTGGAGACGGAAAAAGCAAAAGAAAGGCAATATCTGGCAGGCACCTCCGAGCCTTCATTGCTTGCTTATTTCGAAGGAAAAACCATAGATGAAAGCAAACTTCCCATTAAAGTTTGCGGCGTGTCTCCCTGCTACCGCAGCGAAATCGGCAGCTACGGCAAAGATACTCGCGGCATTTACCGCATTCACGAATTCATGAAAGTGGAACAAGTGGTTTTGTGCAAGGCTGAAACGGCAGAAGGGGACCAGTGGCTGGAAAACATGCGCGAAATTGCGGAAAACATGCTGCAAGATTTAAAACTGCCCTACCGCGTGCTGAATATTTGCACAGGTGACATGGGCGCGGGCAAATATAAAATGTATGATATTGAAACTTGGATGCCCAGCCGCAAAGATTTCGGCGAAACCCACTCCGACTCAAACTTAACTGACTGGCAAGCCAGAAGGCTGAATATAAAATATAAGGGCAATGACGGCAAAAGCAGGTATGTGTACACCCTGAATAATACCGTAATCGCCAGTCCGAGGATTTTAATAGCTATTTTGGAAAACTATCAGCAAAAAGACGGTTCCGTAATGGTCCCGGATATCTTGAGGCCTTACGTGGGCAAAGACGTAATTCGCCCAGCGCAATAAAAAAATTGCAGTTAAAATTCAGGCGTGAATAAATATTAGCTGTGGTCGTGTCATGGCTAATGTTCCATATCCAAAAACTAAAATTATGCCCAACGACAAACGGATACGATTCCAAAAACCTAGCTTTCGGCAACGGCTGGAAGCCCAAAGAAATTACAAACGGCGAACCAGAACCATGCCCGAGGGCGCTTGGAGCTCATTTTTTTATAAAATCGGCGTAGGGACCACGCCGTCAAAAATTGGCGTGCTGGGGATTTTTGTTTTTTTAATTTATTTCAGCTTCATACCGAATTTATTTTTCATTAAAAATATAAAAATAGAAGGCGCCGGAAACCAGCAGGCAGAAAATATTTCAAGTACGATAAAATCGTACCTTGCCAAAAAAAACCCCTGGCCCCGGCGCAACCTGATTCTGCTTTCCAAAACCAAACTTAACGCTTACTTGCTTGAAAATAACCAAAATATCCTTAAAATTGACGGCATAACCAAGGATTTTCCCAACACGCTGCGGTTGCAAATTTCTATCCGCGCAGACACATTCGCGGTTTCGGCTCCCAACGGAACTTTTCTGGCCGGAAGCGACGGCTTAATCCGCTCGCGGTTAGACCCGGCAGCGCCGGACGCGGGCCAGCAGCCAGGCCTGATAAACGTAAAAATAACCCCGCAAAACCCTGTTTTCGCGGGGAGGCCGGCGTTTCCGGCAGAACTCGCCGAGATGCTGAAAATTTTCACCGAAGGATTGGCGGGCGCCGCAAAAACAGGGCTGCTTTCTTTCGAAATACCGGGAGCCCCAAGCACAGATATAACCGCCGAAACAACAAGCGGCTTTGAAATTAAGCTTGCCCGACACGGCAATGCGCAGGAAGCCCTGGCAAAACTAAAACTAATCTACTCGCAGCTGAGCGACCCGGAAGCAAAAAACCTTTATTACATTGACCTGCGATTTGACGACAAAGCTTATGTTTGCTACAAAAACACTGCTTGCGCGCATGACCAATCGCAGGCCGCCGCTGCAACAAGTTCGCCTGAAACCTTAAATCCTTAAACAACTTCCCATGCAAAAAAGGCCAATAGTAATTTCTGTCGGCGGTTCGCTTATCGTTCCAAACGAAATCGACAGCAAATTTATTCGGAATTTCAAACGACTCGTGATAGACCAGTCAAAAAAAGGAAAAAAATTTGTGGTTGTTACAGGCGGAGGAATACTGGCCCGCAAATACAACGAAGCGCTAAAAGCCGCAACTAAAACCAGCTATAAAGACCTGGACTGGATGGGCATAAACACTACCTGGCTAAATGCCAAGTTTTTACAGCTGGCATTTGGAAATTACGCCTACCCCGAGGTCATTAAAGATCCGGCCAATCTGCCTAAAACGAGCCGTCCGGTCATTGTCTGCGGAGGGTGGAAGCCGGGCCGCAGTTCCGACGGAGCCATGATAAAATACGCGCAAAATTGCGGGACCAAAACAGCCATAAACCTGAGCAATATAGACTACGTCTACGAAAAAGATCCGAAAAAATTTCCCGGGGCGAAAATTTTAAAGAATATGTCTTGGAAGGATTTCCGAAAGATAGTGGGGAAAAAATGGCGCCCCGGATCAAACCTGCCGTTTGACCCCACGGCGGCAAAAGATGCGGACCTAAGCGGCATAACTGTAATTATTGCCAGAGGTTCAAATTTAAGGAATTTGAAAAACATCCTAAACGGAAAAGATTTTATAGGCACAACCATTTCCTGATATAAAAAACGCTTCAGATTAATAAAGCGTTTTTTATCTTGATGAATTAACTAATTAACCACATACTGGGTGACAAAAATTCCCGCGCCGGGATAAGGCCGCACATCCGGATATTCCATCTCAACGATTTTTTGCCAATTGACCGGAGTGTCGGGCTTTTGCGATCCAAAAGCATAAGTCCATACAAGCCATACCGTATCTCCGGGGTTGGCGGCTGTTTTGAAATCAGGAACCAAATCCTGGTCTGTCAGCAAAGCCGATCCCTCCACATGCGACAGCTGGCTGGCATATTTGCGGCCCCCGGTATAGAGCAGAGGGCGGACCGGCAGCGGCTGTAGGACCTCGGCATAATATTTAGCGTTGAAGAATTCAAATGAAGTCCCCACAAAAACATGATGTTTGGGCTCGACATTGGCTTTCAAATACCTGGCTGCGGCGCCCATTCCCGGCTTGGAACGCACATCAAGCTGTATCCAATAATGCATGAAGGCGCTTAAATTTAAAACGCAGTAAATTAAAAAGAGCGAGACCGAAAGCCATTTTATTTTGATTTCCTTAAGCCAGACCGCCAGCGCAATGGAATAAAACAGGCTGGCAAAAAGGAAATATCTGTCCAAATAAACCGAAGAGGCGCTGCCTTTAAGCCAGGCCAGAAGCGCGAACAAAAGAGCGCCGCCAAAAGGCGCGGCTACAGCCAGCGCCACCAGCCACTTGGCGAAGCTTTCTGTTTTTAGCAAAAAGCGATAAAGCATCCAAATACTAAATAACGTAACCAAAAAAAGCAGCAGCCTGGTGGAACTTTTGGCAATGTCGCGTTCAAAATCAAACAACATATCCCAAAACGTGGAAGGAATGCTCCAAATATTCATTTTTGAAATCCAATAACCGGCCTGGACTTGGCGGTATTGAAAAAGGAAAATCTTAAGCCAGGGCAAAAAGGACAAGATTATGGCAGCAAATGACAATAAGAAAGGGATGTATTTTTTAAAATCCCATTTGTGGTGGAAAAACAAAAATAAAAGCCCGTAGAAGCCCAGCGCCGCTGCTGTAAAAAATAGATAATAATGGGTGTAGATTATAATAATAGTCGACAGAGTAAAATCAGCGAAGCTCCACAGCATTTTTTTTCTTAAATCCCTGGACTCAGGCAAGTTCGGCATATTTAAGGCCGCGGTTTCATGCAATGCTTTTTGAAGATTCAGGGACCTGACTAAAAAATATGCCGAGAGAATGGCAAAAAAGGCGCCAAAGGTATACATCCTGGCTTCAGTGACGTACTGCAGCTGGAATGGGCTGATTGCAATAAAAACAGCCGCCCACAGGGCCGCTTTTTCATTTTTAAACGACTCTTTTACAAATATGTAGCCCGCCCAAACAGACGCAACTCCGAAGAAAATGGACATGCCTCGCAGCGCCAGCATCGAGCCGCCGAAAATATAGCTCCAAAAGCGCAAAAAAACGTAATACATTGGAGGATGCACGTCAAGCCCCAAACGGTAGAACATCTCCCCCCAAGGGTAGCGAATCATAAAAGCGCTGAAGGCCTCGTCATGCCAGAGGCTGATGAGCGTATTGTTGTAAAAACGCAAAACGGCGCCAAGCAGAAGAATTAAAATTAATGGAATATGTTTTTTCATGTTTTGGTCTAATTATTTTTCTGTGATTTTTCATATACGGCCATGATACTTTGGCCGAATTTATTGCGGAATTCAAGCACAAGGCGGAAATCAGGGTGGTACAGTTTGAATTTTTTGGCATCAAACATGCTGCTTTGGGTAAAAACAACCTGATCCTCGCCAGCCAAATTTTTTAGCCGCCATGAGTCCTCGGGGTCAACCTGAACATACGGCACATTGCACGGGTTTGCAAAATTGCCTTTAGGGTCCGATGTTAAGTAATCTGTAGTTTGCACCGAAAACTTATCCAGAATCAGATAAGTATGCTCCTTATTGCACCGCTGGGTCAAATACCGGCTAACCGGAACCAAATCTGACCTGAAGTAGTAAAAATTTTCGGGGGAGTTTGCCGCTTCCACAAAATAAGCAAAATATGCTTGCGAAACCAGCGCTGCGACAAACACCACGACGACAATTTTAAGCGCGGCATTAACCACAACCATTTGCGGCGGCTCGTATGAATGATTTTTCAGCCAGCTGGGATCTTTGTAATGAAACATGGCGTAATCCCAAATCTTGCGGTGCATGCGCATAAACCATCCTGAAAACCCGTAAAGGGCCCAGGCAGAAATTATAAATACCGCCGGAATCACCCCAATGGCCCGCAGGCCGTGAGGTATGCCTTCGGCTGTGGTTACCACAGGCAAAAGCATGCCCCAAAACCATACGGCCAGCAAAAAATATTTCCAAAAGGACTTGCGCTTGCTGGGCGCAAAGAAATACCAAGCACCAAAAAAAGTCACAAGCAGCAGCCCGAAACCGAAAAATGGGCTATACAATACGGAAAGGAAAGGCATGCCGGAAATATTGGAACGCCAATTCAGGTCGCCCTGGACAAAAAATCCCGCCAATTGAGTTTTACCCACCTCAAGCATCGCCTGAAGAACGATGCCAATCGGAGGCTTGCCATGAAGCTGCTCGCCGTTATAAGTGTATAATTCCGGATTGAATACGCTTACTTGGCCGGCCCGCCCGACAAAAGATCCGGGATGCTCATAAAAATATTTGGCTAAAGGAAAAATAACCGCAATAAATGCCGTTGCAAAAAATATGCCCGGCCAAAAAAATCTTTTTATCTGCTCAAAAAAGATCTTTTCTTTGATCGCGGCAAACAAGGGCCAAAGAACCGCTGCCGCCACTGCCGGGACCATGATTCGATAGGCGATGTAAGTATAAAAGCCCAAAGCAAAGCTGGCCCCGGCCAAAAAAGACCACAGAAGGCGCTGTTTGACTTTGATTGCCTGAAAAGCGCGAATCATCAAATAGAAAGTCAGCGCTGAGAATAAAGGTATTGTAACGGCCCGAAATGCGGTTCTCGAAAGAACTATGTGCCATGTTGATACTGCCATTAAAAATGCGGAAAGCAGCGCAATGTGAGCTGCTCTATCTTGTTTTTGTTCGTCAGCTTCGTCTTCACCGATTAAAAATATTCTGCGGGCCGCCATAAAACACAAAATAACAGACAAGGCTCCGATTAAGGAGGAAACTATATGGTGCTGCCAGGGACCCTTGCCAAAAGCTTCCACGCTGCCCCATAACATATAAAAAAACAGGGCTTCGCGTCCGTTACCGCGCTCATAGAAAGGCTGCAGATGGCCCTGCTGCATCTGGTTAATATCCAACCCATTGGCAGCTTCGTCCGGAAACAAGCCGCCAGGCAACTGGGAAATTTGGTAAAAACGGAAAAATATTGCTAAAAAGATTATTGCAGCGAGAATTATTTTATGTTTTTTTTGCATTAATTTGTTCCCTGGCGAAAATTCTGCTTTTATGGTATATTTACGTAAATAACCTTTAAACAAGCTTAATTTTGCGCAAATACGCTCATGCAGATTTTTTCCGATAAGTTAAATTTTTATTTTTCCAACATTTGGTTTCTTTGGGCCGGCTGCCTAATTTTAAATATTATAACATTTTTTTTGCTCTACCTCAAAATTCACCCGGGACCGCAAACCCTTGCCCTCAAATATAATATCTTGGTTGGCGTGCAGTGGTACGGCAAAGGCAGCAATTTATACCTCATTCCCGGGATAGGGCTGGTAATGACTCTGGTTAACTTCACGCTTTACCGCAAGTTGGAAAAAAATAAAAACTTTCTCCCTGCACTGGCGGTTTTTGCCAGCTACTCAATACAAATTATTCTTCTGATGGCCGTTGTATTTTTAACCAAAGTAAACTAATTTTCATGTTCAGGAAACGTACTACCACCGAAAGATTTTGGGAAATACTCCCAGGCTTGCAGTTTTGGTTTGTATTCGTGGGAGCCATTCTGCTTTCTTACTTTCTGCCTGTATGGGCGGCTTTGTTCATTATTTGTTTTGATCTTTACTGGGTGCTAAAAGCCGTTAATGTAGCGGCTCACCTGGTATATGCGTACCGGAAATTCCGCCTTTTCGTCGGGATTGACTGGCTGGATTTCGCGGGACGGCTTTCGGATACCAAGTCATTTAAGGGCTTTTTAACAGACCGGGCGCTCTCTGCCAAAACCTCCGTTGAGAAAAAATATTTTTACGATGAAATAAAAAAAATCGAGCGGCTGGCTGCGGCTGGCAAAACGCAATTGCATTTTGAAGATTTTTTCCAATTGGTTCTCGTTCCTTTTACAGACGAAAGTTTTGAAATTTTAGATTCAACTTTTGCCGCGCTTTCGGCCAGCAGCTACCCCAAGGACAAAATTATCATCGTTATGGCCAGCGAAGAAAGAGTGGGGGGGCCTGCCCAGCAGGTGGCTGCAAAGGTTCGCGAAAAATACGAGAAAATATTTCATAAATTCTTTGTAACGGTCCACCCCGATGGCTTGCCCGACGAAATTAAAGGCAAAAGCGCGAACGCCAGTTACGCAATGCAGGCGGTTTTGCCCGAACTGGACGCTTTGGGCCTTAAGCCGGAGCAAGTCATTGTGTCCAATTTCGATTCCGATACCATCGTCCACCCCCAATATTTCGCCAGGCTTATTTACGAATTTCTGACTGCGGACAAGCCGTACCAGTCCAGCTACCAGCCCATTGCCATCTATAACAACAACATCTGGGACAGCCCGGCCCTGATTCGCGTAGTTTCGGTTTCCAACTCTTTTTGGCAGTTTACGGAAAGCAGCCGGCCTGACCGCCTGCGCACCTTCTCTTCCCACAGCATGCCGCTTAAGACCCTGATTGACATAGGCTTCTGGAAAAAAGACATTGTCAACGAAGACGGGTACGTATACTGGCAATGTTACCTGCATTACAAGGGCGACTACCAGGTAATCCCGCTGTTTATTCCCATTTCCCTGGATACCTGCCTTGCGGACACAACCTGGAAAACTCTGGTCAACCAATACAAGCAGAAGCGCCGTTGGGCATATAACGTAGAGTATTATCCGCATTTGGTTCCCCAGCTCATTAAATCCCCGGCGCCGTTCTGGGACAGGATGTACAAGCTTTACCAGTACATGGAAGGGAATTTCAACTGGGCCACGGCCAGCATTTTGATTTCTTCTTTGGGGTGGCTTCCGCTGTTTTTGGGAGGCGACGCTTTTCGGGAAAGCGTAATCGGCTATAATCTGCCCACTGTAACCAAAACACTGATGACAATTGCCACGTTCTTTTTGATTTTCAGCGTATACATAAACCTTATCCTGCTGCCGCCGCGCCCCAAAAGATACAGCGTCTGGCGCAGCGTGATGATGTATTTGCAATGGTTTCTGGTGCCGCTCTCTTCGGTCATTTTCGGCAGCCTGCCCGCCGTGGAAGCGCAGACCCGGCTAATGTTCGGCAAATACCTTGAATTCTGGGTCACGCCCAAAGCCCGGAAAGGCGAGAACACCGCATTGGCAATGAAAGAAATGCAAAGCGTTAAATCAAATCCTTAATCTTTCATCCTTAATCCTTTACGGGCTCAGGCATAAGTAAAGGACGGGGGATCAACGGTAAAAAGTCTCATGCAATTTCTTATTTATTTTTTTCTGGCATTGGTTCTAGCTTTAGCCCTAACCCCGCTGGCAAAAAAACTTGCGTTGCGCTTCCGGATAGTGGACGCCCCGGGAAGCCACCCCAAAAAAATCCACAGCACCTCCATGCCCCTGCTTGGCGGCGCAGCTGTATTTTTGAGCTTTTTGCTGCCGCTCGCGCTTTACCTTGCTTTGGGCAGGCCTGATTTTCATATAGCGCCGGCAAAATTCTTTTTGGGGATTGTTTCTGGCGGACTGGTGCTTATTTTAGGCGGCGCGTTGGATGACAAGCTCAACCTGCCGCCGAAAGTCCTTTGGCTGTTTCCCGCGCTGGCAAGCTTGATCGTAGTCTGGTCGGGGATCGGCGTGGGCATAAAATTCATATCCAATCCTTTTGGACAGCCAATTAGCCTGGACTATGTTTTTTTGGGACTGCCGCTCTCGGGAATTTTTATTTGGACATGGATGATGGGCATGATTTTCACCACCAAGCTGCTGGACGGACTGGACGGCCTTTGCGCAGGCATTGCCTTGATTGGCGGATTGACCATGTTCGCGCTTTCGCTTACCGAGAAGATCAACCAGCCAATCACCGCCACCCTGGCAATAATTTTTTCCGGCGCACTGTCAGGCTACCTTTTTTATGCCTTTAACCCGGCATCGATTTTCTTGGGAGAAGGAGGCAGCACTTTTTTAGGATTTATTTTGGGCGTGCTGGCCGTAATTTCTGGCGCTAAAATCGCCACCGCGCTCTTAGTCATGGGCATCCCCATTTTGGACGTGGCCTGGGTGATAGTAAAGCGCCTGTGGTACAAAAGAAGCCCTTTTTCCGGTGACCGCCAACACCTGCACTTTAAACTTTTAGATATCGGCCTCTCCCAGCGCCAGGCAGTGCTGATTCTCTACGGCATATCTGCTGTTTTTGGCAGCGTGGCTGTCTTTTTGCAAAGCCTGGGAAAATTAATTGCATTAATTATTTTGCTTGCCATAATGATTGCCATTGCGCTAATTACCGTAATGATTTATAAGCGCCAGCACCCTCATATTCCGGATTTGTTTGATTATGGGGGGCGCACAGTTGACGAAAATCCCCAAAAATGATAGACTATAACAGTTATTTACTAATTACTAGCGCTCATTATATTTATGTTAGCTATTATTGAATCCGGCGGAAAGCAGTATCTGGTCTCCGCAGGCGACAAAATTCAAGTGGAAAAACTGGCCGGTGAAGCGGGCCAAACCATCAAATTCGACAAAGTCTTGTTCCAAGACGGCGAAATCGGCAAACCGTATTTGTCCGGCGCGGCAGTGGAAGGCAAAGTGCTAAAACAGAGCCGCGGCAAAAAAATCCACGTTCTCAAATACAAAGCCAAGAGCAAGTACCGCCGCAAAATCGGTGCAAGACAAGCATACACAGAAGTAGAAATCACCAAAGCATAAAAAAGACCCCGTTAAGGGGTCTTTTTTATGAACTTTTCTAAAAAATATTTTTCTCTTGGAAGAATGTATAGTCTTGCTACAGGAATTTCAGTGATATCAGACTTCAAAATATTCAGTGCTTTTTCCGGAGAAACCCATAAAATCTCAAAACCGTCTTTAATTTCGTCTTCGGTAAAATTTGGCACGCCCTCTTCACCCGTTACTTTTGCCAAATAACAATAAGAATAGTGAACCAATTTAAACATTTTTATATTAGGACTTACGCACCGCCGCTTTTTGGGACTGGCAAAGCCCGTCCCATAAAAAGCGGCTCCGGCCAATTTCTTCGTTATTTTCCTGCGGTTTTTATCGGCGTAACCCGGCTACGCCTCCAAAAATCCTCGGAAAATGCCTCGAACTTGGCTCAGTGCGTAAGTCCTATATATATTCAACTACCTTGGCAAACTTTCTGGATATTTCAATTCTGCGCCCTAATTCTTCCAGACACTCGCGTCTTAATGAGCTTTCCTCATCTTCTCCAGGCTCCATACCTCCTCCGGGAAGCTTATAATAACCTCGTTTTGTTAGGTTCATTAGAGCGATTCTATTTTGGTCATCAAATACAAGAGCCCTGACAGAAATTCTTTTTTCATAAGTCAAAACCTCTGAATCGGTCACGTTTTCCGGATTTAAAATTATGCTGTTCATGCTCATACTCGAATTTCTTTTTGGTCCTTGCCAACGAGCTTAGTCTTATTGCCTAAAATCACGAAAGCCTGATTGTCATTCAATATCCTAACCTTAAACCTGCTGTTTTCTTTACCGATTTTTATTAATTCCGAATATTCTGGCTTGTAATGAACTGAGATTAAATACGGGACCAACCCAAGCGCATTAAGATTCCTTAATCTCACAAAATTACTGCCTTTGTGCTTCCAATTAGACTGCTCAATACTCGGACAGGCAAGATATGTTCCCGCGCTCACGCCAACATATACGGTTCCGTTTTGAACCAGTTTGGGCACAATTTCCAAAAAACCGCTTTTTCTGGCTTCTTTCAACAAATAAAAAGTACTCCCGCCTTCGACAAAAATTACATCCGCCCCATGTAAAAATTCAGCGAGCTTGCTTTTCGTCTTATTTTTCAAATCCACAATTTTGATGTGAAAACCCATCTTTCTAAGACATTCAAGATCATTTTTAACAAAATCCTTATTTTTATACGGGTCCGCGGCCGTGGGAATAAAAGCCAACCTTAAATCTTTCGGATTGCGGTCCAGCAACGATTTCAGCTCCCCGTGCACATTAGTAAATTTTGAGGTCAAAAACAGCTTCATGTTTCATTTTGGAAATTAAAAATTAGAAATTCCCTAATACTCCCTTCTTCCTTCCATTGCTCTGATTAAAGTTATGTCGTCCGCGTACTCCAAGTCGCCGCCCATGGGCAGCCCGCGGGCAATGCGGGTTATTTTGACATTAGGCGATTGTGCTTTAATCACTTTTGATAAATGCATCGCGGTAGTTTCGCCCTCCAGTGAAGGATTGGTCGCAATAATAACTTCGGTAATTCCTGATTCCTGATTCCTGATTCTTGCCAGTAAGCTTTCAATTTGCAAATTCTCCGGACCAATTCCTTCCAAAGGATTCAGCACTCCGCCCAGCACATGAAAAACGCCGCTGTACTGGCCGCTTTTATCTATGGCCTGGGCATCCAGCGGCTCCTCCACCACGCAAACCAGCGAATGGTCGCGCTTTTCATCCGTGCAGGTAGTGCAAGGGTCCGTTTGGCCCATATTATGGCATTGGGAGCAAAAAATAATGCCGTTTTTAACATTGGCCACGGCCTGTGACAGGGAGTTAATATCAATATTGTCCTGTTTAAGCAAATAAAAAGCCAGGCGCTGGGCCGTTTTGGGGCCAACGCCGGGCAGACGGGAAAACTCGTTAATCAATTTTTGCAAAGAGGAAGGAAGCTTGGTCATAAGAGACAATGAACATGAATGACAAAAACCACGGAAGTGAACAAAAACTGCCTGCTGTCACTTTTGTCAATTATGTCATTTTTTAATATTTGTCATTTATTTTACACCGGTTCTTCCGCCGGGACCATTGAATCCATTACGGCCTGGGGGGAAACGTCAAAAGACTTGTCCAAATTCCTAAAGCTGGTCTTGTCCGCGTCAAAATACAAGTCCACCATGCCGGTAGGGCCGTTTCTGTGCTTTTTGATGTGTATTTCCGCAATGTGCGGGCGGCGGGAATCTTTGCCCTTGTACATTTCTTCGCGGTAAATGAACATGACCACGTCCGCATCCTGCTCAATGGAACCGGATTCGCGCAAGTCCGACAGCTGTGGCACTTTGTCGGGGCGGTTTTCCACGCCGCGGGAGAGCTGGGACAGGGCCAGCACGGGAACATTAATTTCGCGCGCCAGCAATTTCAAGGCGCGGGAAATTTCACTGACTTCCTGCACGCGGTTTTCCGTGCTGCGGCCCTGCATGAACTGCAAGTAGTCCACCACAATCAGCCCAACGCCATGCTCGGAATGCAAACGCCTGGCCTTGGTCCGAACTTCCATAATATTGCTGCCGGCCGCGTCATCTATGAAAATAGGGGATTCGGAAAGTTCGCCCATGGCCTGGCCGATCTTTTCAAAATCTTCGTCGTTTAAATGCCCGGTGCGGATTTTCCATAAATTCACGTCGCTCTGGCTGGAAAGCAGGCGGTCCACCAGCTGGTCCTTGCTCATTTCCAAAGAAAAAATTCCAACCGGAACTTTGGCGTTCACGGCCACATGGCGCATTATGTCCAAAGCCAGCGAAGTTTTTCCCATGGACGGGCGGGCGGCCAGCACCACCAGGTCGGATTTTTGAAGCCCCCCCAGCAGGTTGTCCAAATCCACATAGCCGGTAGGAACGCCGCGCAACGAACCCTTGTCGCGGTGCAGTTCGTCTATCCTTTCGAAAGTGGAATGCAGAATGTTGCCAATGGAAACAAAATTCTGCTTTAAGTGCTTTTGGGAAATATTGAACAATTTCTGTTCCGCCGCGTCCAAAATATCCTCAATGTCGCCCTCTTCGTTAAAGGCCAAATTAGTCATGTCATTGGCCGCGTTGATCAGCTTGCGCAGCGTGCCTTTTTTCCGGACGATAAACGCGTAATGGGAAATGTGCGCGGAAGAGGGGACCGCGTTGACCAGCTGGGTCAGGTAGCTGGAACCGCCCACGCGGTCAAGCAGCTTGCGCTCTTCCAGCCAGTTGGTCACTGTCAAAATATCTATGGACACGTTTTTCTCCGACAGCGCGATTACTGCCTCAAAAATGGTTTTATGGCGGCCTTCGTAAAAATCGTCAGCCACGAGTACATCGCCGATTTTAATTAGCGCGTCCCTGTCCAGCATCAAGCAGCCCAAAACCGACATTTCTGCTTCAGCATTCTGGGGTGGCATTTTAGCGCCTGATATATTGTTTTCCATAAGAGAAGAAATAACGGGTATTATAGAAAGGCCTGATTTTAGGCCGAATTTAAAGCTACATAAAGTATTATAACCTGAATCAGGCGTGCTTCCAAGAGCCAAAAACGCCCCAAATTGGGGCGTTTTCCTCAAGACTGTGTGGATAAGCAGGTGGACAAAAAGGGGCTAATTTAAGGTTATTTTACGTTTTAACTTTTGCCCCTCGGTAGTATCCAAAACTTCGTAGCCCAAGTCTTCAATTTGTTTTCTTATTTCATCCGATTTGGAAAAATCTTTTTGGTCCCTGGCTGCCTGCCTTAATGCGACCAATTCTGATAATTTAACATCATCGCCGACATTTACATAAAGTTTGGCGGGCTGAGACATCAAGTCCAGACCCAACACCTGGTCCAGGCCGCTGCTTTTGGCGCCGCCTGACCAAACCGCGGCCAGGGCTTCGGAGCCGTTCAGATTATTATCCAGCGCCTGCAAAACCGGTTCGGCGAGGCTGCCTGTTTCCGGCAGCGCTGATAATTTTTCCCGCGATGCTTTTGCCGCAAGCAATGCCTGCCAGGTAAAATTCTGCTGGCTGGAGAAACCGGCAGTTAGGAAAAAGCACCTTAAGTCCAGGCCCGAAAATCCTTTGGCGGCGAGATCGGCCAGAGTGTATATGTTTTGCTCTCGCTTGGCCATTTTTTTGCCGTCCACCTGCAGATGCTCGCAATGGTGCCAGTATTTTACGAACGGACTGTAAACCGGCCGGCTTTGGGCGATTTCATTGGTGTGGTGGGGGAAAATCAGGTCCACGCCCCCGGTATGGATATCGGTTGCCTTGCCGCCAAAAGCAAAATGATTAATGGCCGAGCATTCTATGTGCCAGCCCGGCCTGCCTTTTCCCAACAGCGCATACTCCCAGAAAATCTGGCCGTCGCTTTGCGGGTTCCAGGCTTTCCAAAGGGCAAAATCGCTCAGGTTGTCTTTTTCGTATTCATCCACGGCCACGCGCGCGCCGATTTTTTTACCTTCCAAAAATCTCGGGCCTACCAGCTGGCCGTAATCGCCGAACTCGCTCTGATATTTTTCTATGCTGAAATACACACTGCCGTCATCCGCCTTGTAGGCGTAGCCCTTGTTGAGCAGGCCGACAATAAACTCCTGGATCCGCGGCATAACATCGGTCACCCGGACGAACTCGATTTCATCGGCGCCGATATTCATGGCTTTTAAGTCGGCGATAAACGCGTCGGCATACTTGGCCGTATGATTTTTTAAATCCTGTACCGAAGCCCGCTGCCCGAATTCCGCAATCGCCCCCTTAATGGTTTTATCATCGATGTCGGTGATATTCATGACCCACCTGGGGTTGTAGCCCTCGCGCTTGAGGGTTCGGTAAAGCAGGTCTGCCATCACATAGCTGCGCAGATTGCCGATGTGCGCGAAATTATAGACAGTCGGGCCGCAAGTATACAGATTCAGGCTATCGGCCTTTTCTATTTCTTCAACTTTTTTGCTTAAAGTATTGTAAAGTTTCATGGATTTGCCGCTGTAAAACTTGGAATCAGCCGAAGCTTGAATTTCGCATTTTAATTATCTGAACCGGCTCGTGCCGGTTTTATATTAAGACAAGCCCGTGATGTTCCCGGCGGAGGCTGATAAAATGATGATATCAAAAAAGCTTCCCAAAGGGAAGCTTTAGCGGCCGTTGTCAGCCAGTATATTCAAATGGTGCTCGCGGATTTTTTTCAGGCCCGCCGACAGTTCGCGGCCTTCCAAAATTTTTGCCAAATGCAGGCCGCCCATGAAGTGCGGGGAAATGACGTAATCCACGCCCGCGTCGTAAAGCATTTTGGTTTCCGCCTCGTCCTGGGCAATGAATATCAGCTTGGGGCGGAACCGCTTATGGGCCGTGGCGCGCCTGACCGCGTGGAGCAGGGCCAGATTGTCGTTAAAGTCCGGCACCGTGGAAATGACCAGCTTGGCGCCGCTTAAATTGGCCTGTTCCTGCACCACTTCGTCAGTACCGTCCCCGCAAACGGCCAAAAAACCTTTTTGCACGTATCGCTCCACGACTTCGGGGTTAAAGTCCACGATTACGAAAGCTTTTTTTTGCTTATGCAGCACGTCTACCAAATGGTGGCCCAGGCGGTTAACGCCAATCAGCACGATATGGTTTTTTAAGGAAGCGGTATGCGAATGTTTCTCGGCAGATCCTTTGCGGAAATCAAAAATCCGCAAAATGAACTTTATCCGGTCGAAGATCTGCGAAGCATACATAATCAGGTATGAAGAAACTGCTATGGTGATAATGCCCACCATTGTGACCATGGCAACTTCCGCTTGCCGCAAATGCCCTAGCTGCAGGCCGGAAGCCACCAAAATAAGGCTAAACTCGGAAATTTGGGCCACCGTCACCCCGGCCAAAAAACCAGTGCGCGGCTTGTAGCCCAAAGCCCCCAGCAGCACCATGACAATGAGCGGATTGCCGATAAGCACAAAGAGGGAAAGGATGATTGCCGGACGGGAAATTGCCCAAAGGTTGTCCAACACCAGCCCTGACCCCAGCACGATGAAAAAAATGATGATGAAAAAATCGCGGATTGGCTTGATTTTTCCGCTAATTTCATAATGCACGCCGCCGCGCGCCAAAGACAGCCCGGCCAAAAATCCGCCGACTTCCAGGCTAAAACCCATAACCGGCAACGACACCAGGCTTGCCAGGCCCAAAGCCCAGGCCAGGGAAAAAACCAGCATCAGCTCATCATTGTTGCCGATATGCTGCAAAACCTTGGGAAAAACTTTTGCGCTCAGCCACCACACGCATAGCACCAAAATCAAGCCGCGGACCAAAGCCATCATCAGGCTCTGCCACAGGGGCAGGGAAGCGTAAAAGCCGCTGCCCGCCGAACCCAGGCTGGAAAGCGCTATTAAAATCAAAATCGCCACAAAATCCTGTGTCAGAAAAATACCCACCACGAGCTTGCCATACAGGCTTTGCATGTCCTTTTTCTCCCCGAGCAGCTTAACTACAATAATGGTGGAAGAAAAAGTCAAGGCCGGCGCAATATATAGCGAGGCCACAGTGCCGAGGCCCAAAAGGCGCAAAATGCCAAAGCCTATAATTGTAGTAAAAAGTATTTGCCCCATACCTACCAAAAGCGAAGTCTTGCCCAGCCGCTTAAGCTGGCTTACGTCCAGCTGCATCCCTACCATGAACAAGAGCAGCGTAATGCCGATTTCCGCCATGGTGGAAAACACGTCGCCCTGCTGGAGCCGGTAATATCCCAAAGGCCCCGCGATCAACCCTGTAAGGATGTAGCCAATTACGCTTGGCTGCTTCAGCAGGCTCGCTAAAAAAGAGACCAAACCGGCCAGAATTAAAATTATTGTCAGTTCAAAAAACAAATTGTTCATTTTGCTGTTTTGTTTCTGTTTCTTCGGATGTATTTTGTCATTATTATACCATAACTTGCGGGCAACGCCAAAATCCGCTAGAATATTAAATATTATCCGCAAAAATATGGAAAAATTGGACGCTATTTTTTTAATCGGCCCGCAGGGTTCGGGCAAGGGAACGCAGGCAAAATTTCTCGCTGAAAAACTTAAGTTCTTTTATTGGGAGATGGGGGGCATTTTGCGCGAAATGGCCAAAACCGAAACGGATTTGGGAAAAAAAATCAAAAGCCTGATTGATAAAGGGCAGCTGCTGAGCGACGAAGAGCTGTTTGAAGTGGTAGATAAAAAGCTCAAAAGCCTGCCCGCAGGACAGGGCGTGATTTTCGACGGCATTCCCAGAAGCACGCCGCAGGCGGAAAAACTACTGGAATTTTTAAAGCAACAGGGCAGAAAAAATTTCGTTACTCTTTACATCAGCCTTCCGGAAAGCGAATCGCTGGCGCGGCTCCTAAAGCGCGCGGAAATAGAAAAGCGCGCTGACGATGCGGAAGACAAAATCAAATACCGCCTGGATCAGTATAAAAACCGCACCCTGCCGGTGCTGGAACACCTGAAAGCCAATACAGTTTTTTACGAAATCGACGGCACCCCTTCAATTGAGACAGTGAGACAAGCCATTAACCATAGCCTGGGATTATAAACAATGAAGCGCATTCGGCAACCGCTAAACATTATTTTGCTAGGGGACCCTGCTTCCGGCAAAGCCACGCACGGCTCTTTTATTGCGAAAAAATTCCATATGTACGACATGGACATGGGGCGCGAACTGCGCTCCATTTCGCAAAATCCGAAACTGCGCAAAAAATACCGGCTGGACGAAACCCTGGAAAAAGGGAAACTCACTCCCACAAAAATAGTCAGGCAAATTCTGCACGACCGAATCCATGCCGTTCCCGCTTCCCAAGGCTTGCTTTTAAACGGCACTCCCAAAATGCTGGGCGAGGCCAAGCTGGTATCCAGGTGGCTTGACCGGGAAAAACGGAGCAATACCATTTTTATTTATTTGTCCATACCAATAGCCGAGACCATGCGGCGCATGACCGGACGCAAAGAATATTTCAAAGGAAAATTTTCCAAACGCCCGGACGACAACAACCGCGCCTTAAAAAACCGCATTGCCTACTATAAAGTAAGCATTTCGGAAGTTACAGCATTTTTCAAAATGCTGTACCCGTATAAAAAAATTTCCTCGCTGGGAACCATTGTTGGCGCCCGCAAAAAACTGTTGGACCATATTGCAAAATTTATTTAACTTCCGCTTTGGCTGATGCTTCTCCCGAGGCTGCTGAATTTATATAAAATTATGAAACGAGGCCTGATAAAATCCCCAAAAGAAATTGAACTCATCGCCGAAGGCGGGGCTGTTTTGCATGGGATTTTAAGAAAAACCGCCGCCCTTGTTCAGCCCGGCATTTCTGCCTGGGAACTGAACGAATTTGCGGAACAAGAGATTTATGCGGCCGGCGGGCGCCCGAGCTTTAAAAATTACGGCGGCAAAAAAAATCCTTTTCCGGCCGGCTTATGCACTTCCATAAACGACGTTGTGGTCCATGGCATTCCGTCTAAAACCGACATGCTAAAAGCGGGGGACATAATAGGCCTGGACATCGGCATGGAGTACAAAAAACTCTACACCGACACGGCTTTAACCGTTGCGGTTGGGCAAGTTAGCGCCAAGGCTCAAAAGCTTATGAATACCGCGAAACAATGCTTAAACGCGTCTATTGCAGCGGCGCGGCCCGGCAATAGGACAGGGGACATCGGCCATGTTATCCAGTCCATTGCCGAAGCCGCGGGCTTTTCCGTAGTCCGAGATCTGGTCGGCCACGGCGTGGGCTATGACGTTCACGAAGATCCGGCCGTGCCATGTTACGGCAAACCTGGTACCGGAGATTTATTAAAGCCCGGGATGGTGATTGCCATTGAACCAATGCTGACTGCCGGTGAATTTGCCCTGATTTTCGACCAGGACGGCTGGACCATCCGCACCAAAGACGGCAGCCTTTCCGCCCATTTTGAGCACACTATTGCAATCACCCAAAACGGGAGCCGCATCCTAACATAAAAAATTAAACTTCCTTTCAAAAACAGCGGTTGACCCTGCTGTTTTTTCTATGCTATTTCTTTTTTTCTATTTCCAATTGAATTTTTTCCGCAAATTTCTTAAGCGGCACTACGCCCAAATCTTTACCTTCGCGGGTGCGCACGGCAATTTTTCCCGCAAAACGGGATCCGGCTCTGCCGGACTTGGCTTCTTTTTCGCCCAAAATTATCTGGTACGGAATTTTTTGCATGGCTGCTTCGCGGATTTTTTTGCCGATTGACTCGTCGCGGTCATCAAGCTCTATCCGCAATCCGCTATTCGCAATCCGCAATTCTTTTTCAATTTTCTTTGCGTATGCATTCTGCTTTTTGCTAATAGGCAAAATCGCAATTTGAACGGGGGACAGCCACAGCGGGAACGCGCCAGCATAATGCTCTATTAAAATTCCCATAAATCTTTCAAAAGATCCGATTAACGCGCGATGAATGACCACAGGGGTCTTCTTGCTGCCATCTTTGGCCACGTATTCTAAGCCAAACCGTTTGGGCATTTGGAAATCCAGCTGCACGGTCGCCAGCTGCCATTTCCTGCCTAGTACGTCTTTAATGCTCATATCAATTTTAGGTCCGTAAAAAGCCCCATCGCCAGGATTAATCTCGTATTTCCATTTGGCTTTTTTCAAGGCGGCAGCAAGTGCTGCTTCCGCTGACTGCCATTCTTCCTGGATACCCAGAGATTTTTCCGGCCGGGTGGAAAGATATACATCTTCGATTTCCATGCCAAAAATTTTGTATATTTTAGTGATGCGCTTCAGTAAATCTGCGACTTCATCGGCAATTTGTTCAGGCGCCAAAAAAATATGACAATCATCCTGCGCAAAACCGCGCACCCTGGTCAAACCGCTCAAAACCCCGGTAAGCTCATTGCGAAACAAAGTCGACATTTCCGCCATTCTTAAAGGCAGGTCGCGGTAAGAATACAGGCCCTGCTTGTACAAAAGCATATGCCCAGGGCAGTTCATAGGCTTTAACGCAAACTGCTTTTCTTCAACCACCAAAACAAACATGTCGTCCTTATAATGTTCCCAATGGCCGGAAGTTTTCCAAAGCTCTGAGTCAAACAACTGCGGCAGCTTGACTTCGCTGTATCCCGGACCATAAGAGGATTCCCTGACAAATGTTTCTAGCGCATTCCTGACAATCATGCCTTTGGGTTGATAAAATGGAATGCCCGGCGACATATCGTTAAATAAAAACAGTCCCAAGCGCGGGCCCACCACGCGGTGATCGCGCTTAACCAACTCTTCTTGCAATTTAACATATGCTGCCAACTCCTCTTTGTCCGCAAACGCAATGCCATATACCCGCTGCATCTGGGGGTTCTTCTGGTCGCCGCGCCAGTACGCGCCGCTGACTTTGTCCAGCTTGAAGGCATCGGTCTTGATTTGCGAAGTGTTTTCCACGTGCCCGCCGCGGCAAAGGTCTATGAACTTTCCGGTCTTGTACAAAGTAACTTTGTCGACTCCCGATAAGCCTTCCTTGTTCCTTGCGTCTTGTTTCTTGTCGCTGTTCAAAATTTCATCGGCCTTTGTAGTGCCGAATTTTTCTATATCCTCAATCAACTGGATTTTAAACGGCTGGTTTTGGGCCTTAAAAAATTCCTTGGCATCGGCCGTAGACATTTCATTGCGTTCAAATGCCAGTTTGGACTGGGCCAGGGCGCGCATGCGCTTTTCCAGCTTGGATAAATCTTCCGGCGTTAAGGGGCGGGGAAGCAGAAAATCATAATAAAATCCGTTTTCAATCACCGGGCCCACGCCAAGCTGGGCCTTAGGAAACATTTCCAAAACCGCGCTGGCCAGCAAGTGGGCGAGCGAGTGGCGGATATTGTGCAATTTTTCTTCCTGGTTCATAAAGATAAAAACTACTAATAAAGGTTCCCCGCAGCAGAGCTGGCGGGGTATTAACTGCAAGGGAGCAACTACCATTTCGGAGCAGAGCTGTGAAATGCGCAGGACTTACGCATTTGGCCAAGTACGCGGCATTTTGGGAGGATGATGCGAGGCGTATTTATGATACGCCGAGCATTACCGGAGCAAAATAACAAAGTAATTGGGCAAAAAGCCGCCTTTTTCGGACTGGCTCCGCCAGGCCTTAAAGGCGGCGGTGCGTAAGTCTTATACATAACAAAACCCCAGGATTCAGGCGCCTAAAATAAGGCGGCTAAATCCTGGGGCCTTGGTTTTTTCGCCTTATTGGCGAACCAAGACGTTTCCGTCCCAGCTCCCCCGGATCTTACCAAAGATCCAGAGCTTTTCATCCAAGCTGTCTCTAGAATCAGTTTGGATTATTGATTTACCCCCACGCCAATTCATGGTAATTGGTATATTACCACCAATTGATGTGAAGTTGATATTTCTGTATCAACACAGTTTCAACACAATTGGTGTGCAGGGTTTATTTGTTTCAAACTCCCCGGTTGGTGGCCGGATCAGCATTTGAAGAACTAAAATGATTATAATATAGTCCGTTGATTTTATCAATACTACTTTTCCACAGCGTTTTTCCCCTTGTTTGAGCCAAAAACAGAAAACGCTTTGACAAAATCACATTAAATAGACTACGTTTATTAACGAAAAGGAGGCGTAATACCATGGAATCCATTGGGTGGATTGCCGCCCTAACATTCTTCCTGCTCACCATCTTCGGCCTGACCGACTTTGCAGGGATGCGGGACATTATTCCCCAGTACGTCTGGGGTGGGCCTGCATAGGCCTGGGCATCATCACCACGGGCCGAATTTCGTAGCCCAGCGGGTCGGACGAATTGCTCAAAGTGACTAAGAGGGGGCGCGTATGTTTTTGTTACTTTCCGGCTTGAGCTGTGGAATTGGCCTGATATCCTGGGCCAACAACCACAACATCCTTGCCTCACTGTTGTTTGGCCTGGGCATCCTGCTGTTCTTGGCAGATCTTAAAGGCGTCGGATTAAACTTCGGGGAAGGAGGAGAACAATAGTGAAATTCATGATCTTGCTGTCCTTGTTTCTGGCCATCATCGGCATCATTAGGCCAGAGGCCGCCGCCTGGAGCGACAAATTCCTCTCCGCCCTGCCCGGCATCCTGCTGCTCGCAGCGATCATTACAGCAGCCAAGTACCGGCAGCGCCATCCCGAACCCATGGACTAGCGGCCAAAATACCGCCGCGCAGCAAAGCCGCCCTGAGGCGTTCAAGGGGCGGCTTTCCTATTAACAAAAATTATTCCACATCAACCTTGCTTATTTGGGATACTGTCTTTAAATCTGAAACCAGCTGCTCATTAATGCTGACCTTGCTCTGCGTTTTTATGGTTTTGGCATTAGGCCCCAGGCCTAC
The DNA here is from genome assembly GCA_021847435.1 of bacterium. Lineage (GTDB taxonomy): Bacteria > Patescibacteriota > Doudnabacteria > UBA920 > UBA920 > PALSA-1336. Next base: position 18,464 of record JAJZRC010000002.1, on the reverse strand, counting down.
GGACAGATATACTTGGGCGTCGCCCTTAAAGTTGTCCAAGATTTCCTTGATTCTGTTCAGCGCGGCCATATCATTCAGCGCAGCCATGTGCAGGACGACTTTTTTGTTTTTTTCCATTTCTTTCAGCGCCATGGTATAAACTTCGTCATTGGGCAATTCCTGAATACTCTCGGCAATCAGCTTAAACTCCTCGTCCTTGTCCGAAAGCCTGCCAGAAACCTGCACAATCTTGTCATTGGCCAAAAGCACTACCGCCTTTTCCATGACTTTGGGAAAAACCAGCACTTCAATGCTTCCGGACAAATCTTCCAGGGTAAAAAATGCCATTGGTTCATTTTTGCGCGTTAAAGTGCGCTTAAGCCGTGAAATGATTCCGCCCATTACCACATTGGCTCCAAGTTCGTCCGGTTCCAGGCTTTTGGCGCCGCGCAGCGCGCCCAAGACCTTTTTATAGGCATCCAAAGGATGAGCCGATACGTACATTCCAAGATGTTCTTTTTCCCACATTAACAGTTCATCCTTTGTTGCGGGAGCAGATTCTTTTAATTTGATTTTTCCCATTTTTAAAGCCTTGCCGAACAGGGAATGTTGGCCGCTGTTCTGGTCGCGAAAATGTTCGCGGACAAAATTCAGCACTTCTTCCGTGTTATTCAGCAGGGCGCCGCGCTCGCCGAAGGCATCCAGCGCCCCGGCTTTAACCAAAGCTTCCCAGGATTTTTTGTTCAGATTTTTCACGTAAGACCGCGTCAAAAAATCTTCCAATGAAGAAAATGAACGCGGACCCTCTTTGCGAGTCTCAATAATTTTAGCCACCACGTCGCTGCCCAGGTTTTTGATGGCATTCAGCCCGAAGCGGATATGCCGGTCATCCACCACCGTAAAATCTCCGAGCGATTCGTTCACGTCCGGAGGAAGCACGGCAATGCCCATGGCCTCGCATTCTTCCACTGCCTCGTAAATTTTATCCTCATCGCCCGACTCGGCTGTCATTAACGCCGCCATGAACTCAACCGGATAATTAGCTTTCATGTAGGCGGTTTGGTAGGAAACTGCGGAGTAAGAGGCCGAGTGCGCCTTGTTAAAGCCGTAGGCGGCAAACGGCTCTATCCACGCCCAAATGCTTTCCGCCTTGGAATGGCTCCACTTGGAAGTTTCCTGGCAGCCCTGAATAAACTTAATTTTTTGTTTGGCCATTTCTTCCGGAATCTTCTTGCCGACCGCCTTGCGGAACTTGTCCACCTCTTCCCAGGAATAGCCGGCCAAATCATGCGCAATGGTCAAAAGGTCGTCTTGGTATACCAGAATCCCATAAGTGCGGTGGAGGATTTTTTCAAAAGCCGGGTCAAAATAGGAAATCAGCTGCGGGTTATGCTTGCGCTTTATGTAATCGTCAATAAATTGCATCGGCCCGGGCCGGTATAAGGCGATCATGGCCATAATGTCGAAGATTGTGTTCGGCTGCAGTTCTTTTAAATAACGGGTCATGCCCGAAGACCCGAGCTGGAACACTCCAAAAGTAAGGCCGTCGGACAAAAGCTTGAAGGTCTTGGGGTCTGGGTGAGGGAGGTTATAGATGTCGATTTTCACGCCATGCCGCGCTTCCACAAGACGGACCGCGTCTTCTAAAATGGAAAGATTGCGGATTCCCAAAAGGTCCAGCTTGACCACGCCGATCGCATGCGAAGCCGCGTTTACATCCAGCGCGTACATATCGTACTGGGTAATGATGCGCTCGCCGTCGGGTTCTTTTTGCAGGGCCATGTAATCGGTGAGCGCCGTAGGGGTAATGACGATCCCCGCCGCGTGCACGGACGCGTGGCGGGCGCAGCCTTCCAATTTTTTCGCGATGTTTAAAATGCGGTTGGTTTCCGGATCGTGGTCATAAATTTCTTTAAGTTCCGCGTTCATGCCCAGCGCTTTGTCCAAGGTCATATGGAAACCCTGCTTGCCCAACGGGATCATCTTGGCAATCTGGTCGCATTTGGAATAAGCCACGCCCAAAGCCCGGCCGACGTCGCGCACCGCGGCCCTGGCCATCATGGTCCCGAATGTGATAATCTGCGCCACCTTTTCCTTGCCGTATCTTCGGGTGATGTACTCAATAACCTCATCGCGGCGATTGTCCGCAATGTCCAAATCAATATCGGGCGGGGTGGGGCGGTGCATGGTCAAGAAACGCTCGAAAGGCAGTTCATAGTACAAAGGGTCCACGTTGGTAATGCCCAAAATCCTGCCGACTATGCTTCCGGCGGCGGAACCTCTGGTGTTGGTGACCGCCCCGATCGCATGAGCGCCCTGCACCACGTCCGCTACCATTAAAAAGTACGTGTCAAAACCTTTCTTGCAAATAATGTTCAGCTCGTAGTCTATTCGCTGCTTAATTGCTTCCGGCAGGCTGCCGTCCTGCCCGTAAAGCGGCAGCGATTTGCTGTAAACTTCCTGGCGCAGATAGTCTTGGGAGGCCATGCCCTCGGGAATTTCCACCTGCGGGAAATAGCGCTGGTCAATGGCGATTTCCAAATTGCACATCTCGGCGATTTTGGCCGTGTTTTCCAGAGCTTCAGGCAAATCATAAAACAGCCCCTGCATTTTTTCCGGAGATTTCAGCGAAAGATCGTGCCCGCGCATGTCCAGCCGGTCTTCCTCATTCACGGTTTTGCCCGTGCCGATGCATACCATCACATCCTGCGCTTCGGCATCTTCCGGATAAATATAGTGGCAATCCGCGGTGGCGGCCAGTTTGAGATTATTGGCCCTGGCCAGCGCCACCAGCCGCTTGTTCAGTTCTTCTTCCTTTGGGTCGCGGCTGCGGCTGTTGCGCTGCACTTCAATGTATAATTTCTCAGGCCCGAAAATTTTTAAATATTTTTCCAAAACTTCCCGGGTTTCGGATTCAGACTTATTCATTGCCGCCCGGGCGATTTCCCCGCGCTGGCAGCCCGAAAGGCAAATCAATCCCCGGTTATGTCGGGACAAAAGCTCCAAATCTATTCTCGGCTTGTAGTAAAACCCTTCCAGATGCGCGGCCGTTGTCAGGGCCATTAAATTTTTATAGCCTTCGGAATTTTCGGCCAGCAAAGTCAGGTGGAAATAATCGGCATCGGACCGGCCGTCTTTGTCATGGCGGCTGCGCGGCGCCACATAAGCTTCCAGGCCGATTATCGGCTTGATTCCTTGCTCGCGGCATTTGTTATAAAATTCTATGGTTCCGTACATCACCCCATGGTCGGTTAAAGCCAGCGCGCTCATATTCAATTCTTTGACGCGCTCAACCAGCGGGTCAATTTTAGAAAGCCCGTCCAAAAGGGAATAGTGGCTATGGCAATGCAGATGCGCGAAATCCATAAAGTTGTCGGAAAAAGCCAAAATTAAACTCTTCAAATCGGCTTTTAGCTTTTTGCATCATACCAAAAAGCCGTTGATTTTGCTATAATGGAGCAAGATAAAAATAAATTGAAAACGGCATGTCTTTACTCAAAGAAAAAATTGAAATTGCGGCGCAGGAAGCCGAGCTTAAGGCTCAGGGCGCCTTTAAGGGCCTGCCTCCATTCATTAAATGGTACTTTGCCGTCTCCCTGCTGGCCGTAATTCCGCTTTATTTTTTAACTAAGGCGATCAGCCAAAAAACCTGGACTGCCAAATATCTCAAACAGGCGGTCTTGGCAAAACCCAGTTTTGAAAACCCCAAGCCTCTGAATATTTCGGAAACCGTCGTCACAACTTTGGGCGAAAAAGTTTACGCGGCGGCCGCTGAGGTTTCCAATGAAAACCTGGACCTGTCCGCGCGGGACATCCATTACCGGTTTAAGTTTTACAACGGCAAAAAGGAGCAGGTTTTCACCGGGCCCCAGGAAACATTTTTTATTTTGCCGAACCAAAAAAAATACCTGAGCCTGCCGCGTTTTGAAACTTCGGAACCTGTCGCTTATGCCGAACTGGAAACAGACAAGGACATCCGCTGGCAAAAGCGCCTGCAAATCCCACAAATTACATTCGGCGTTTCCACGCCGAATTCGTACCTGCAGCTTTCGCCTCCGGCATACGCAGTGGAAGGCGATTTCACCAACCAAAGCCCGTACCTGCTCAAAACAGCCAGACTGACCTTTATCTTAAAAAATCCTTCGGGACGCATTATTGGCATCAGCCGCCGCGACGAATTTACCGTAAAAGCATTCGAAAAGCGCAGCTACAAGCAGCTCTGGCCGAATGTGGCGGCCCCCGATGGCACCAAAGTGCAGATAATGGCAGAAACAGACCCGTTTGATCCGGCAAACCTCAGCACAGGCAGCCTGCCTTCCGGTCCGGCTTCCGACTTAAGCAGGCCAAAAACTTCCCGTTACTAACTCTGCATGTTCAACCTTTTTAACCGCATTAAATATTTTGACGTCCCGCTTCTGGCCGCCACACTGTTGCTGTCCCTGGCCGGCACTGCTATTTTATACAGCATCACGCTTTCGGAAAGCAGCAGCGTGCTGTTCCAGCGGCAGCTGGTTTTTTTGGCTGCCGGACTGGCCGGCTTCTTCTTTTTAAGTTTTTACGACTATCACAGCCTGGCCAAGGCAAACCGGGTAATTTACGTAATCCTGGTTTTGCTGCTGATTTATCTGGAAGTTTTCGGCTCCATTATCCGCGGAGGAAAACGCTGGCTGGATTTGGGCTTTTTCCGCTTCCAGCCCGCGGAATTCGTAAAATTCACCATAATTTTAGGACTTGCCAGGCTTTTGTACCTAAAGCGCGGACAAATCAATTCTTTAAAAACCCTGCTGTGGTCCATGGCTTACGCCCTCATCCCCGCAGGCCTCGTTATTTTGGAACCGGACTTGGGCTCCGCAATTATTATTTTGGGCTTGTGGCTGGGCATAATCCTGCTCGGACCCATCAAGAAAAAAATTCTTGCCGTAATGTTCATAGGCTTTTTGGCGGTAGCGGGGGTTTCCTGGAAATATTTTCTGAAAGATTTCCAAAAAGACCGCATTATGGTGTTTATAAACCCCGAACTCGATCCGCGCGGCAAGGGTTACAACGTCAAACAGGCCACCATTGCCGTGGGCAGCGGACAAATGACGGGCAGGGGGCTGGGCAAAGGCATACAAAGCCAGCACAAATTCTTGCCCGAACGGCAAACGGATTTCATCTTTGCCGCCGCCAGCGAGGAAATCGGTTTTTTGGGTTCTTTTAGCCTAATCGGCCTATATTTTTTCCTGTTCTACAGAATGTTTCTGGTAATGAAAAAAAGCCGGGATGATTTAGGCATGTACATTGCCGGCGGCGCGCTGTTTCTTCTCCTTTTCCACGTAATCATTAATATCGGCATGAATATAGGCCTTTTGCCTGTTACTGGCATCCCGCTGCCGTTTTTGAGTTCCGGGGGCAGTTCGCTGCTGGTCTCTTTGCTGATTTTAGGGGTAGTTCAAAATATCGCCATCCAATCCAAGACTTTGCGGTTTTAATAAAATTCTGATAAAATATAAATATGGAACAGCGCGATTTCAAAAAAATTGTAGAATGGCTGGGCGTGATTCTTAAATGCCCCATTTGCGGCACCAAATACAACCTGGGAAAAACCCAGGTGATTGAGAGCGAGCAGAACAGCGTTAATAACGATGCCAGGATCCTGATCCACTCGGACTGCTCCAAATGCAAAAGTTCGGTAATGTTCAATGTAGAAATTCGCGGACCCGATGTCTTCAGCGTGGGCATGGTTACCGACCTGACCGGCAAAGACAGCAATAAATTCAAAAATTCGGGACCCATAACGGCAGATGATATTATTAATCTGCACCAAGGGCTCAAAACTTTCAAAGGCGACTTCATTTCCGCTCTTGCGGATAAAAAATAATTTCAGCAAAAACCCGCCCTTCGACTAGCTCAGGGCGGGTTTTTTGCGTGTTGCTTGCGTGCGCTGCTAAGCGGCAAGTTTCTCCGCCAGCGCGCTTCTGATGCCCTTGCGCCTGCATCCAGGGTCCGGATCGTCGAAGAAAATAGGGCATTGCGGGTAATGGAAGGACCTGGCTTGCTAGCCTGGTCTGCTTCTGCCAAGATTCTCCGACCGGCACTCTATAAACCCGCCTTTCGTACCTATCTCCAGGCAGGATCAGGTCCATTCGCATTTCCTCAAATTCCAAATAGGGATCATCCTGCCCGGCCAGCCTTGCGAGAAGGCGTGCCGCGCGAATTTCTTCGGCGCAGGTATGGCATTGCCTCTCTTTTTCCGATACCGCAAACCTGCTGCTGACCATTCTTGCCGTTGGGCCCAAGGGGCGCAACATAACGCCTTCGGGCGGCAGGGGTGGCGGTGTTTCAACGGGCACGGCTTTGGCATTCTGGCAGTCAGGCTTGAAATGCCTACTGTACTTGCCGGACCCTCTGCTGCTCTGCCCGGAAAAAATCTCTTCGCCACACTTACAGCAAACTCTCATGTTATACCTCCGTTTGTTTGCAAGAAGCATAGAATTTATAACACACAATGTCAAAGTCATATTCAAACGCATCTTGCCAAAATCAAACCTTTTTGTTATAATGTTCAAACATTAAGATTCCTGAGTATCCTAAGCTTGTCAAAGGAGATGGGGGAATCAACAAGGAAAACTATGGAAAAACTTCAGTTAAATGCGGCATTGAGGGACATCGAAGCCACCAAGCCGGAAAAACTCAGAAAAACAGGCCGGTTGCCGGCAGTGCTTTACGGCAACAAAATCAAAAACATCCATCTTTCCGTGGATGCCCGCGAATTTGACAAAATTTTAAAAAAAGCCGGGGAAAGCACAATCATCGAACTGCGCGCCGAAGACGGCAAAACACACCCGGTGCTCATTCATGACGTGCAGAGCCATTATTTAAAATCAATTCCCACCCACGTCGACTTTTACGAAGTCAGCATGACAGAGAAGCTCAAAGCCGCTGTGGCTTTGGAATTCGTCGGCGAATCCCAGGCTGTAAAGGCCTTGGGCGGCGTACTCGTGAAAGTCTTAAACGAAGTGGAAGTGGAATGTTTGCCTGCCGATTTGCCTCACAACATCCAAGTCAGCCTGGACGTCTTAAAGACCTTGCAAGATACCATTCACGCCAAAGATCTGCAGATTCCGGCCAAAGTCAAACTGCTCACTCCTGCGGACGAACTGGTGGTCAAGGTCCAGCCGCCGCGCGATGTGGAAGCCGAACTGGCAACTCCGGTTGTGGAGGACGTCAGCAAGGTAGAAGGCGCTGCCGAAGAAAAACCGGCAGAAGCAGAAGCCGAAAAGAAAGAATAATAAATTTTAAAACCCCGCCCTTCAACTATGCTCAGGGCGGGGTTTTTGATCTCTAATTCCGACGCTGTCAACTGCGATGGGCAAAAAAACCAGCAGAATATTTTTATACGCCGTAATTTTTGGGCTGGCAATTCTGGCCATAGCCGCGTTCTTTTTATTCAGGCAAAAAAAATCGCGCAAGGAACCTGCGGATCTGAATTATGCGCAAGTTTTAAACGGGGAAGAATCAAAACCCCTGGCGGGACAGTACCCTGAACGTTCTGCGGCAATACCGATTTTGATGTACCACCATGTTGGACAGGCCCCGGCACAGGCCAACCCTGTCCGCCGGGATATGACCGTTTCCGCATCCGAATTCGAAGCCCAGGCAGCGTGGCTGAAAAAAGCCGGGTATGGCTGCATCAACTTGCAAAACCTTTTTGATTTTAGCCGCGGCAATTTTGTTTTGCCGGACAAGCCTGTTATTTTTACTTTCGACGACGGCTACGCAGACGTATTTGAAAACGCTGTCCCTGTTTTAAAAAAATACGGCTTCACGGGCAGTTTTGCAATAATTACCCGATTTGCGGGCCAAACCCAGGGCGATAACGCTTACGCTTCATGGCCGTCCATAGCCAAAGCTTTTGACCAGGGCATGGAAATCGTTTCCCACACCCAAAACCATTTTGACGGAAGAAATCCCAAATTCAGTTCCGAATACATTTTTCAAAATCTGGACGGGTCCATAAGCGACATCTACGCCCGCCTGGGCATAAAAACCGGCATTCTAATCTATCCGTACGGCCACTATACGCCAGACTACATAACGCAGGCCAAAGCAGCGGGGTTCTTTATGGGCATTACCGTGCACGAAGGGAAAAAAATAAATTTGGACAATTTGATGGAAATACCGCGCCTGCGCGTGCACGGCAGCGCAGATTTGGAAAAATTTAAGAACTTGGTTGAAGGATAATCTCCGCGATCCGCCACAAGCTATTGAAATCTTTATAAAATCTTACGCCCGCGTTCGGCAGGATTTTTTTTATCTCTTTTTCCAAAGCGGATTTTTGCCGAGGGTCAAACTCTAAAAATACGGCATAGGGCTGCTTGGTTTTGCCGGAAATCTGCTCAAGCAGGCGGGAAATTTCGTAAAGGCCTTTTTTGCCGGTAAATAAGGCTTGTTTGGGCTCGAACTTCAGGCCGATAGTTGCCGCTGAAGTATTATTTTTCCATTCCTTCCAGCCGTATGGCAAATTGGCAACAATGATGTCAAACTTGCCCTTGATGTTTTTAAACAAGTCGGATTTTATAAATTTGATATTTACTTTGTGGGCTTTTGCGTTTGCCTTAGCCACTTTTAAAGCCTCGGATGAAATATCGCTGGCGTAGAATTCTACACAAAGATGACCTTTGCGCTGCGCAAGGGTCATCTTTGTAAATTCACGCGCTATGCTGACGATTACCGCCCCGCTGCCCGTACCTACATCCAAGATTTTAGTGGGCCTATTCCTCATTCTGAATTCTGCATTCTGAATTTGGTCGAGCGCAAGCTCAACGAGCGTTTCCGTTTCGGGGCGGGGGATAAGCACGTGTTTATTTACTTTAAACCTCAATCCGCAAAAATCCTTATAACCTAACATATAGGCAATCGGTTCGCCTTTTTGTCGGCGTTTGATGAGTTTTTGCAGCCTGACGCTCTGACTTTCCGATATCCGATATCCCTGATTCATAAACAAAAACTCCCTGGACTTTTTCAGTGCTTCAGAGAGTAAAATATCAATTTCCAAATCCTGATATTTGGCTAAAATTTGTCTGATTATCATAAAAATCAAAATACTGACATCTAGCTATCGTAATCGCTAACGACCTCCATAACCTTATCCATTACGGCACGATGCTCATCGCCGGAAAGCCAGCCAAGACTGTGTTTTTCGCAAAATTCTTTTAATCCCTCCTCGTTTTTTATTTTAATTGCTTCGTCCAGCAAAAATCTGAGCAGGGCTTCTTTGTCCGCCTCGGGATTGCCTGAAGTCGCAAGGTTATCCGCCTCGCCTGATTCAATACCGGCATCTCTGCGGAATTTTTCCGATTCCAACAACTGATTGGCCTGGGTGTCCTCATACAAATTATCGCCGAATTTCCTGCGCAAAATGAATTCCGCGGCCACAATGGGAAACCAAATGCTTACCAGTTCATTTTCCTTTTTAAATTCGTCGGGCCAAAAATGTTCGCTCATATTTATTTCTTTAATGCTTCTTTTTTGGCAAGCAAGTCCGCTTTTTGCAAGGCTTCGGTGATGCCGCCAAACTCGCCCTCCATAATCAAGCTGATCTGATTGAAGTTTTGGTTGATGCGGTGGTCGGTCACGCGATCCTGGGGGAAGTTGTAGGTGCGGATTTTTTCGCTTCTGTCGCCGGTGCCAATCTGGCTTTTGGTCAGGTCGCGCACCTTTTTGTTTTCTATTTCCTCAAAGTGGGAGGCCACGCGCGCGCGGATGACTTCCATGGCCTTTTCCTTGTTTTGGGTAAAACTGCGCTCATCCTGGCACTGGGCCGTAATGCCCGTTGGCAAATGGACGATGCGCACGGCCGAGTAGGTGGTATTCACCGACTGTCCGCCGTGGCCGGATGACGTGGTAGCCTCAATCTTTAAATCCTTATCCGCAATTGCGTAATCCTCTTCTTCCAGAATAGGCAAAACCGCCACCGTAATGGTGGAAGTGTGCACGCGGCCGCTCTTTTCAGTTTCCGGAACGCGCTGGACGCGGTGCACGCCGCTTTCGTACTTGAAAATTTGATACGGATGTTTTTCGGCGGAAGCCCTTCCGTGAATTTCAAAAATCACTTCCTTAAAACCCCCGGCATCGGAGCGGGAAGAAGAAACAATATGCGGCTTAAAACCCAGGCCTTCGGCAAACTTGCCATATGCCCGGAATATTTCGGCAGCAAACAGGGTAGACTCGTCGCCTCCCGCCCCGGCGCGAATTTCCACAATCACGTTCTTGTCATCGTTGGCGTCGCGGGGGAGCAGGGCTTCCTCGATTTCCAAGCGCAAAGAAAGGATCTCAGCTTCCAGCCTGCGGGCTTCGTCCAAAGCCATGGACTTGATTTCCGCATCTCCGTCATCCAAGAGCTTTTTGTTTTCCTCCAGCTCCCGCAGCCGCGCCCCGTAGCTTCTGATTTTGTCCGCAACGGGCTGGAGCTCGGATTGGCGCTTGCCCAATTTGGCAATATCTCCGGCGAAGCCGGATCCCGCTCCGCGGGAAACATGGCCAAAGCCCTCCAAAGACATTTCTTCGGTAATTTTATTGTACTCGTCCAAAATTTTTTCAAAAGCGGGTTCCACAAATAAAATGAACAAAAATGACATGGTTGACAAAAATGAGCAAAATTAAATTGCTGTAATTTTCGCCGCTTTTGTCATTTTTTTAATTTTTATCATTACTGTCATTCTAACACAAAACCACCCTTGAAATAAACGGGTGGCTTTTGTTCACAGGCAAAAATCTACTTTTTCGCCGTGCGTTCTTTCCTGGGTTTTTTGGCCTTGGCCGCAGCCTTGATGCTGACGGCGGTGGCGCTGCGCTTTTTGAATTTGTCCACGTTACCGGCCGTATCCAGCAGCTTCTGCTTGCCGGTATAGAACGGGTGGCAGCTGCTGCAAATTTCGGTATAAAGCTCTTTGGCAACAGAACCGGTGACAAAAGTATTGCCGCAGGCGCAGGTTACTTTGATATTTTCGTTAAATTGGGGGTGAATGTCGGATTTCATAGTTAAATTTAAATAAATAATCTTAGGACTTACGCACCGCCGCTTTTTTAGACTGGCAAAGCCAGTTCCCAAAAAGCGGCTTTGGCCAATTTCTTCGTTATTTTGTCTTTCGGTTTTTATCGGCGTAACGGGGGCTACGCCTCCAAAAATCCTCGGAAAATGCCTCGAACTTGGCTCAATGCGTTCAGTCCTAAATCTCTTAAAATAAGACAATTAGGCTAATTTTACCGCCTCTTGCCAAAAAAGTCAAGGCCTGTTATAATATCGTCATTATTAATCAAACATATTCCGCACACTATCCTGCCCGCAATTTTCTTGAGGGAAAATACGGGCTTGCGGAATAGGTGAGAAAGGAAAGTATATGAAAAAAGACGTGACTCTTTTAGAGTTGCTTAAAAGCGGCGCGCATTTTGGGCACACCACTTCCCGGTGGAATCCTAAAATGAAACCGTACATTTACACGGTCCGCAACAACATCCACATTCTGGATTTGGAAAAAACCCAGCAGGGTTTGGCTAAAGCTGCCAAGTTCGCAGGCGAACTGGCGGCCAAAGGCGGCGCAATGCTGTTTGTGGGCACCAAGCGCCAGACCAAGGAAATCGTAAAAGAAGCGGCTCAAAGCTGCGGCATGCCTTACGTCAACGTCCGCTGGCTTGGCGGAACCTTTACCAATTTCAAAACCATCCAGCGCACTATCCGCAAACTGGAAAAACTGGAAAACATGAAAGCCTCCGGGGAACTGGCCAGCCATTACACCAAAAAGGAACGCCTTATGGTGGAACGCGAAATCGAAAAGCTCAAAAAGCTGTTCGAAGGCATCCAGAACATGAAAAAACTCCCCGAGGCCATTTTTGTAACCGACGTAAAACACGACGACATTGCGGTCAAGGAAGCCCAGAAAAGCAAAGTTAAAATCATCGGCCTGGTAGACACCAACTGCAGCCCTGATGGCATTGACTATGTAATTCCCTGCAATGACGACGCAACCAAAGCCGTAAAAATAATGGCAGACGCAATCGCCAGCTCAGTCAGCGACGGCCGCCAGGCGCAAACCGTCGTTAAAGAAGACGCCAAGCAATAAAAATTAAAAATTTTAAATTCTATTATGTCACAAGACCTTATAAAAGAACTTAGGGAGCTAACCGGGGCCGGGATTTTGGAAATCAAGCAGGCCTTAAATGAAACCGGCAACGACAAAGAAAAAACCGTTGAGCTGCTCCGAAAAAAAGGCGCCCTGAAAATGGGAAAAAAATCCGACCGCGTCGCTAAAGAAGGCCTCATTGAAACCTACATCCATCCGGGCAGCCGGGTCGGGGTGCTAGTAGAAGTGAACTGCGAAACTGATTTCGTGGCCCGCACCGAAGACTTCAAAAACCTGGCTAAAGAACTGGCCCTGCATATTGCGGCAGCCAATCCGCTGTATGTCGGCATCGCGGACGTGCCGGCTGAAGTTGTGGAAAAAGAAAAGGAAATCTATAAGGAACAGGTGAAGGGCAAGCCGGAAGATGTGATAAATAAAATCCTGGAAGGGAAAATTGCCAAATACTACGAAGAGGCCTGCTTATTGGAACAGCCTTTCGTGAAAAATCCGGATGTAAAAGTCAAAGATTTTGTCGCCCAGGCTGTCGCTAAAATGGGGGAGAACGTGCAGGTTAAAAGATTTGCGAGGTTCGTATTAGGGAATTAGTTTTTTAGATGATATAATAAAAATATCATCAATAAAATTCTTAGGCCTATTAGCCTATTGTCAGATATTGGTTTTTTTAGTTAATAGGTTTGCAAAGAAAAGTCAGGAATTCCCCGCTTGTCTTACCAAATTATTCCAAACTTCATATTTCTTTTTTCTGTTCTGGGCATACTGTTAATTGTACTGAAACACTTGCCGGAAGCCGCTGCCCAAAGGCAGAGGGAAGCCGCCCAGCCTTCGGCCAGCGAAAAACTGGCCGCCAAGGGCCTGCCGGCGGAAGCTCTGTCTAAAATCCGCAGCGGCCTGAGGTTTTGGGTGAAAAAAACCTGGATATTCATTCTGGAAGCCAAAGACCTGAAACCTCATTCATCTGCCGGCTACCGGATGAAAAAAATATTCAACAGGTCAGCCACGGAACAAAAAAAACCTGCCGCGCAGCCCCCGCTGACTACACATGAAGTCAAGAACGAACAGTACTATTTGGATATTATTAAGCTGCAGCCCAAAAACCTGCTCCACTACGACGCCTTGGGTAAATTCTATCTCGACCAGGAAAACTTCTCTGACGCCAAAGATGTATACCTCTACCTGGCAGGGCACGAACCGGCAAACCCGGACTTCCAGGCGCGGCTGGCTTACTGCTATTACTGTACAAAAAATTATGCCAAAGCCGTGGAGCACTACCAAAAATCCCTGGGACTTGATTCTACTCAGCCAAACCGCTATTATAACTTAGGCCTAAGTCTGGATTCGGCAGGGGAGCACCAAAAAGCGGTCAACAGTTTTCGCCAGGCCATCAGCCTGGAACACAGGAATATCAAATACCACTTAAGCCTCGCGCATGCGCTAATGAAAATTGGCGAAAAGCAGCAGGCAAAAGAAGCGCTGCTGGAAGCTCGGAAAATAGATCCGGAAAATCAGGCTATCAAGGAAAAACTGAATAAATACGCTTAATTGCTTTTAAAAAAAACCCGACAATTTTGCGCCGTTGTAGCTCAGTTGGTAGAGCAACTCCATGGTAAGGAGTAGGTCTCCGGTTCAAATCCGGACAACGGCTCCAGGTTGTCGGGTTTTTTGTTTGCCATCTTTTCAAAAAAACTTGATAAAAGGAATAATAAATAGTACAGTAGGATCAACGGGTCTTTCCCGGCTTAGGCCTTTTTACAGAAGAAAATCCATCAAAAATCCAATGCAAAATACTGGCTATATCCATCATCAAAATTCCCAAATTGCCTCCCTACTGCGCGAAATAGTTTTTGGCATGGAAGACGGCATGGTGTCCACCTTGGGTTCCATCACCGGAATTGCCGTAGGCAGCCGGGATCATTACACTGTAATACTCGCGGGGATAGTGATTATCGCTGTTGAATCAATTTCAATGGGGATTGGTTCATTTTTGTCTAACCGCTCCCAGGAAGAAGTAGACAAGAGAAAATTGTGGGAAGAAGAGCAGGAAATTCAAAATTCCCTGGTTTCGGAAAAATCCCTGCTGAAAAAAATGTACCAAAAAGACGGCTGGCCCGAGCATCTGGCAGTCGCCATGTCCGAAACCGCGGCGCAAAACCCGCAGCTAATGCTGAAAGAAATGGCTTTGCGCGAACTCGGAGTCCTGCCGCAAAAAAAACCCACCTCTGCAAAGGGGGGTGTTTACATGTTTTTTGCCTATGTCATGGGGGGCGCGATACCTTTGTTCGCATATTTTATTTTTGATATCGACAAAGCAATACTCATCTCCATAGCCATGACTCTGGCCGGACTGATGATTTTGGGAGCGGGAACTACAAAGTATACCAAACAGCCCGCATTAAAATCGGGCCTTAGAATGTTAATGATCGGCGGTACCGCCCTGGCTGCTGGTTTGGCAGCGGGACTTTTGGTAAAAAAATAGTTCGGGGTTGATATTTTTACAGAAAAGTGGTAGAATATCCTAAGTTAAATCTTTATACGGGCAGGTGGTAGAGCGGTCAATTACGCCAGACTGTAAATCTGTCGCCATTTGGCTACGCAAACCCGCCCCGACACTTTAAAAATTAAATAGAAGATATTCTGTTGCAGGGATGGTAGAGCGGTCAATTACACCTGACTGTAAATCAGGCGCCTTTCGGCTACGTAGGTTCGAATCCTACTCCCTGCACCAGATTGTTTTTTATTTAAAAGTGTTGGGGTGAAAATTCCGCCCTGCCCACCATAATAAAATGGATGCGTTATAGCCATCCATTTTATTATTGCCTTGACTTGATATAATGCAGATGCCATGAAGCAAATATACGCCATTTTTAAACCGCTGGGCCTAACGCCGCTTGAGGCTTTAGAAAAGCTCCGGAAAAAAAGGAAATTGCCCCAAAATCTTAAAATAACCTACGCCGGGCGCCTGGATCCAATGGCCCAGGGCGTATTGCTGCTGCTGGCCGGAGATAAAGTTAAAGAAAAAGGCAAGTACTTAAAACTTCCGAAAACCTACAGGGCGGAAGTCTTATTTGGAATAAGCACGGATACCTTTGACCGGCTCGGAATTATTGCCAAAACCAGCAAGGATGTTCCGGATGCGGCCCGAATCCGCTCGGCCCTGACGAAGGCTGCAAAGCAAAAAACACTGCAGGCGCCGGTGTATTCATCCATTCCGGTAAAAGGATTACCTTCTTTTGTGCATGCGCGCGCCGGCCGGCTGGGGCAGGAAGACGGATTAAAACGGACAATGAATTTTGGACGGATTACAAACTTTAAATGCCGGCGCATTTCGGCCGGCCGCGTCCTTAAACGAACTCTAAGCGATGTTCAAAAGGTCAGGGGAGACTTCCGCCAAGAAAAAATTATAAAATCATGGCGAAGCAGTTTGAAGAAGAATGGGAATTTTCTTTTAGCGGCATTCGCTGTCAGCTGCTCAAGCGGCTCGTACATCCGCAGCCTGGCCCACTTTGCGGGTAAAGAAGCCCGCTGCCCCGCGCTGCTGTACAATTTAACAAGAACATCTGTTGGCCGTTACCTCCTGCAAAATTCAGAAAAGGTCTAAACAGCAAAAACCAAAAGGCGCGGAACCCGACAATGTCCGCGCCTTGTTCGTATATATCTTTAGGTTCCTTCTTGCCAGGAAGAAAGGTATTTTTTCTGAGCCGGGGTTAAAACATCTATTTTAATTCCCAAAGCTTCCAGCTTTAAGCGGGAGACCCGCTCGTCAATTTCCCGGGGAACGTTGTGTACGCCAGCGCGCAAATTTTTATGATTCTTGGCAAGCCAGGCCGCGGTCAGCGCCTGGTCGGCAAATGACAAGTCCATTACCGCGGAAGGGTGGCCCTCGGCCGCGGCCAGGTTCATCAGCCGGCCTTCGGCAATCAAGTACAAATGCCGGCCGGACTTAAGCGCATATTCTTCCACCTGGTCCCTGACCTGGCGATGAGATTTTGAGAGCTTTGCCAAATCCGGCACGTTAATCTCCACGTTAAAATGTCCGCTGTTTCCCAAAATAGCGCCGTCTTTCATCAGCTTCATATGCTCTGCCGTAATTACATCCTTGTCGCCGGTGGCGGTCAGGAAAATGTCGCCCAAAGCAGCCGCCTTTTTCATGGGCATGACCTCAAAACTGTCCATGGCCGCTTTCAGCGCCTGCAGCGGCTCAACTTCGGTAACAATAACCCTCGCGCCAAGGCCGTGGGCTCTTAACGCCATGCCGCGGCCGCAATAGCCGTAGCCAGCCACCACCACGACTTTGCCGGAAATCAATACGTTCATGGCGCGCATAAGCCCGTCCATGGTAGATTGGCCGGTACCGTAATAATTATCGAACATGTGCTTGGTGGGCGTGTCATTAATCGCCACCACCGGATATTTCAAAGCTCCGTCATTGGCCATGGCCTTAAGGCGAATAACCCCGGTGGTAGTTTCTTCCTGACCTGCAAGCACAGTTTTTAAAAGTTCCTTGCGCTCGCTGTGAATTAAAGAAATCAAGTCCGCGCCGTCGTCTATGGTCAGTTGTGGTTTAAAATCTAAAACCTTATTCAAGCACCAGTAGTAGTCCTTATTGGAAATGCCTTTCCAGGCAAATACGTTTATGCCGCTCCGGGCCAGAGCCGCAGCAACATCGTCCTGGGTAGAAAGGGGATTGGAGCCGGCCACCACCACTTCCGCTCCGCCCGCGGCCAGAGCCTTGGCTAAAACCGCAGTCTCCTTGGTTACGTGCAGGCACGCCGCCACTGTCATATTTTTGAACGGCTTGTTCTTTTTGAATTCTTCGGTAATTTCGCGCATTACCGGCATTTCGCGCTCAGCCAGGGAAATATTTATTTCGCCCTGCCTGGCCAGTTTGATATTTTTAACTTTGTGCATGAAAAAACTTTAATGATTGCGGATTTGCAATTAATTATAACAAACTGCGGCAAATTCCCCAAATATCTTTGGGAAAAGCCGGGACATTGAAAAAAACAGGGAAATGTGTTAAAATACCAAAAGTTTGGCAAAGTCCCACAAACAAAAAGTGGTTGTCCGCCTCAAGCGGATCATCCGGCATAAGCCATACCCGCCGGCTTAGCTCATCCGGTAGAGCAACGGTTTTGTAAACCGTAGGTGGTCGGTTCGAGTCCGACAGCCGGCTCCAGCCTTCACTAAAGTTTCGGCTGGCTATGCCAGAAGAATTTATAAGAAGGCTGTCCGACGAAGCCTTGCACGAAGTCGGACTTATATACTTCAGTATGGATCTACGAGGTATAAATATAGATTTTCTTGACGCCCAAGAAAATCTTAAATCTTTCAATCATAAATTATTTCCGCCGGAGGCGGATCCGCCTCCGGCGGAAAATATCATTAAAAAACTACCTATGTCGCAAGACCATTTGATCAACCTGGAATGCACGGTGTGCCACAATTTGAATTACCACACCAAAAAGAACAAAAAGAATACCCAAAAGCGCTTGGAATTGCAAAAATTCTGCAAGCACTGCAAAAAAAAGACCCTGCACAAAGAAACGAAATAAATGAAATAAGAATCAAGAAGTACGAATTATGAATTAGAATGCTTAATTCCTGATTCTAAATTCTTGATTCTTGTCTTATGGGGGCGTCGTATAGTGGTAATACAACCGACTCCAAATCGGTTTACGTGGGTTCGATTCCTACCGCCCCTGCCAAGACATTTTTTATCGAGTTACCGAGAGGCCTCGATATTTGATGCCTTGATCAAAACAAAGATGCCCGCTCCAGCGGGTGTTTTTGTTTATAAGTAAATTCCATTTTAATAAAATAATATACACCTATCGACGTCCTTGACTTCTGTCCTATATTCATATATTCTTTTTATGTAATTAAATTGAATACTTGAATATGGCAAAAGCGCACATTATTACAAAAAACGGCGTAAAAATTACGGTTGAAGGTACACCAGGCGAAGTAGCTATAATGGTTAGCCAATTTAAAACTGGCAATGTACGCTCATTACAGGCTAGAGATGAACCTAAACATAAAAGCCGACCCAAAGCCACCCCAGTAAATTTAATATCTGAACTTATAGATGGAAATTTCTTTAAAAAGCCCAAAGAGCTTAGTTCAATAAAACTGGCACTTGAGGAACAGGGTCATTACTACCCAGTGACCACTCTTTCCCCAGCCTTATTACGGTTGGTTAGGAAGCGTTACCTCAGGAGAATTAAAGACAAAAAAAGATGGCTCTATGTGCATTAATTAAACAACCATATGAATGATCATCAGTTAAAAAATTTGGCCGAGAGAGTAAAAAAATTGGAGACTGTTGTTTTTGGCTCTCAAAAAATAAAGAAACCTTCAATTCTTAAA
>JAJZRC010000030.1 GCA_021847435.1 bacterium | reverse complement strand
GTCTTCCGGCTATTTGCTCGGGCGACCAGTAAAGGCTTAACTTTTCTTTGAGATAACGAATCAGTTGCTCGTTGTTTTCAATCTTTCTGAATCGTTGATTGGCTTTAATTCTTTTTACCGCCTTTCTTTGTTCGGCCGCGATAACGCGGTAGTTGTTTTTGTTACCGGTAGCGCCTCGGGATAGCTCCCGACTGACGGTGGAAGGATGCCTGTTTAATTGCCTGGCGATTTCTTTTTGGTTGAGGCCGGCTCTTTTAAGGGTGGCTAGTGAAAGACGCTCATCTCGGCTAAAATGCTTGCAGGGCATTTTTGTTTTGAATTAATAGTTTAGAAGCCATTTAATCCTAACAGAGATGCCCTTTTTAATTATCAACTGATTGCGGTTGGGGGTAGAATTCAGGACGGGTAGAAGTTTCCAGTCAAGAGAAGATACTGAAAGTAAGCGCCGCACCTTGAGTTTTTAAGGATTAATGATGGTTAATAGTTTGCCAGATTTGCCGTTTAGCCGCATTCATCTGTTTGGCAAATTCGTTGTCCGAGAGCGCGAGGGAAATATCATCCAGCTCTTTTTGCGTTTGTCCTGGGGCAAAGTACTGCGTCCAATTTTCCAAAGTCTTAAATTTTTCGTAAGGCGTAAGGTACGTCTCGTATTTTTTTCTCTGCTTGCCTTTGTTGTCGGTGTAAGTAGTCGGATAGGCGCACTGCCGATGAAAATTCAGGTAAGTGTTAAAATGGCTTTCATACCATTGGTTAATAGCCGGAGCAAACTTTTTGGGAATGTAGCTGTAGCCGTTCCACTTGCGGATAATCTTGTTTTTAGTCTCAGCCAAACCGTTATCGTTGCTGTGCCGGCTCCTGGATTTGGTTTGTTTGACCATTAGGCGTTCCAGCAAGTCTGCCACCTGGTAGTTAATATATTCTGAACCGTTGTCAGAATGGAAGTTTAGAATCTTAAAGGGGAATTCAGTTAAGGCCTTTTCCAGGGCGGGTATTAAAAAGTACTCGCTGATGCCCTCCACGCAAATCACGATTTCCCATTGGGTCACTTCATCAACCAGGTTAATATGGTAAACGCCCTTCTGTTTGTCCATGTCCCCCTGATGCACCGAATCTACCCGTAGAAAGCCTGGTTTACCGTAAGGCTGGGGTTTTTTACGGATACCGAGGGGGCTTTGACTGGGTCGGTTTTTTTCAAAATTAGGGCCTTTCCCTTGTACCGTTCTGTTACCCGCAGATTGTAAATGTGCCCTAAAGAAATATTTTGCAGCCGGATAAATTTTTCGTCCTTAAACAAACCAAACATTCTTTTAAAGACTTTTTGCAGAGCTTGTCCGGTTGGCCGCCTGTGGAGGTTATCGGTTTCAGCCAAAGTTTCAATATCGGCTTCGGTGTATACTTTTGGAAAAGTGAAGCGTTTACCCCACTCCGGAGAGATAGTTAATTTTAATTCTCCCTTGTCTCTCTTCCTGCCGAATAGTTTTTTTGTCTGGACTTTAGAGTAACCGGAAATTTTAGACACATAATTAATTACAATGCCCTTGTCTTTTTTTCCCAGTTTAAAGTATTTAATCCGGTTAACCTGTTTGGCTATCCAGTCGTAAACCTCCTGCTTGCCCTGGGCCTGTAGCTGCAAATGGCTGCCGCCCTTTAAAAAATCCTCCATTTGATTTATGCTAACTGCACATGAGTCGTTCATGGTGATCGTCATAACTCACAGTGTAGCGACTCGTGTTTTTAATTCCCAGCCTGTCCCAAGGCCAAATTTCAGTATCTTTCCCGTTGGAAACAGGGAAGGCTTTCAGTATCCTTTTGTATTGTAAAATACTGTAGATTGACAAAAAAAATCAGGTGTGATATAATATTATAAATAGGTAAGACTGCTGAAATAAAAAGGAAATTCGGTAAAACCAAATAAAAAACGGCATTGCAATTGCCAGATGAAAGCAGAAAACTTTTTTTTATTTTCATTTGTTAATTGCCCCAAATGGCAAGTTCTCGCCCGAGGTCGGTTTTGATTCCACTTTAGGCGGAGATGACAAAAAAAATTAAGCATTAAGTCCAAGCCTCAATGCGCTTGGATAAATAATCTAATCTGCTAGCTTTTTTTGCTAGCCAATAAACTATGATGAAAAAAACAGACCACCGGCACCAGCGCTCCGGCCACGGCCACAGGCCTCATGGCCATGGCGGCCTTGGACAAGCAGCCAAAACAGACTCAAACCGGCCCAAGAAAACCGAGGACCGGCTGGAAGCACTGATCAACAAAGCCACCAGCCTGGGTTTGGGAAAGGCCAGCAGCCTGTCCACCAGCCGCTATACCGCTTCCAGGCAAAACCTGAGAATAATTCCCATGGGCGGCGTGGAAGAAGTCGGGGAAAACATGACCGTACTTGAGTACGGCGATGATTTGATCGTGATTGACATGGGCCTTGCTTTTCCGGATGACACCATGCCGGGCATTGACTACATTATTCCCGACACCAAATGGCTGGAAGAAAACAAGCGGCGCATCCGCGGCGTAATCATCACCCACGGACACTTGGATCACATTGGCGCCGTGCCTTATATTCTGCCGAAAATCGGCGATCCGCCAGTTTACACCATGCCTCTTACAGGAGCCTTCATTAAAAAGCGCCTGGAAGAATTCGGCCTGCTCGGCCGCTCCAAAATCAACACATTGACCAAGGATGACGTCCTGGCCTTGGGCAGTTTTAAAATCCGTTTTTTCCGCATCAACCACAGCATCCCCGACTCCATCGGCCTGTGCATTACCACCCCGGTGGGACAGATCGTCTACGCCACGGACTGGAAATTTGACCACACCCCGGCGGACGGCAAACCCACGGAATTCGATAAGATCGCCAAATTCGGCGCGGAAGGCGTGACCCTGCTGATGTCCGACTCCACTAACGCGGTTAAGCCCGGCTACTGCGCTTCCGAGCGCGAAATCGGCCAGACTATTGACCGCACCTTCGCCGACATTAAGGGCAGGATTATTTTTGCCAACTTCTCCACCAACATCTCCCGCATCCAGCAGGTCTTTGACGCCGCGGCCAAATACAACCGCAAGGTAATCGTGACCGGACGCAGCCTGGTGAACAATATTGAAATAGCCCTGTCTTTGGGCTACCTTAAAATCCAGCCCAAAATCATCATCAAGTCCGAACAGGCCAAAAAATTCCCGGATAATCAGATTGTGATTTTAACCACGGGCGCCCAAGGGGAAGAAGCGGCCGGCCTGGCGCGCATTGCCCGCGGCGACCATAAAACCGTAAAGATCAAAAAGGGCGACACCACCATCGTTTCCGCCTCCCCCATCCCCGGCAACGAGCGTGCCATTTCCGCCATGCTCTCCAACCTGACGCGCCTGGGCAGCCACGTTATTTACAACAAAACCCTGGACATCCACACCTCCGGCCACGCCCACCAGGAGGAACTGAAGCTGATGATGGCTTTGACCAAGCCCAAATACTTCATGCCCATCCACGGGGAACACCACATGATCGTGGCCCATGCTGAGCTGGCCAAAAACATGGGCATTGCCCCGGAAAAGATTTTTGCCCTGGACAATGGCCAGATCCTGGAAATAACATCGTCTCAGGAAGCCAAAATTACCGAAGACCCCAAAGTCACCAGCGGTTACGTATTCATTGACGGCTTGGGGATTGGCGACGTGGGCGAGGTGGTTATCCGCGACCGCCAGGTCATGGCCCAGGACGGCATGTTCGTAATTATCATGACCCTGGACCGCCGCAGCGGCAAGCTCATCAACCAGCCGGACATTATTTCCCGCGGCTTCATTTACATGAAAGGCAACGACGACTTAATCCGCGAGGTTAAGCACGAGGTGCGCAAGCTGGTGGAAAGCAAAGGCAAGGAAAAACTTGAGCCCAACTGGGCTTATTTGCGCAACATCATCCGCGATGAAATCGGCGAATACCTGTATCAAAAAACGGAACGCAGACCAATGGTCTTACCTGTCGTGATTGAAATTTAGCCTCCCGACTCGCCCGCCGAAATCCCAATTTATCGAGGCGAAAGCGGATGACATTGCCGGTAGTAATTGAAATAAGCACCCTTAACAAGGGGAATCCTTGTGACTACAAGGATTCCCCTTGTATTTATTGTATGATACAATAAACTATGCGGTTCCGTGATTATAAAATATTTAGTTCGGGACAGATTTACCACATCTTTAATCGTGGAAATCAAAAACAGGACATTTTTTTAGATAAATCTGATTACTTAAACTTTCTTAAGCGGCTGAAAATCATTCTTGGGCAAATCCCAAGTACGACACTTCGGATAAAACCATTATCCAAAGAGGCATTTGAAATAATTTGTTATTGTTTAATGCCAAACCATTTTCACTTTATGATTCGACAAAATTCAGATATCGGAATTGACCGTCTGATTACAAAAGCCTGTACCAGTTATGCTATGTACTTTAATAGAAAATATAAGAAGGTTGGAAACTTATTTCAAGACGCTTTCAAAGCCAAGCTCATAGATGATGATAGCTACTTAACCTACTTATCTGCGTATATTCATAACAATCCGCTAGACATTAAAAATTATCCATACTCCAGCTTCCTGGATTATTGTTGTGGGCGGAACGGAACTATCTGCAAAAAGGATTTGCTTTTGGATATATTTAATAATAATTTTGACGATTACGAAAAATTTGTTTTGGGTTATAACCAAACCTACGAGAATAAAATTAAACATCTGCTTTTTGAAGAATAGACTAGCTACAATAGCTACAAGGGGAATCCTTGTAGCTTGCCTCCAATTGTATCGGGGCGGGATTTTTGTTATACTCTGGGCATGAGCAAACCAACTATTTTTTCCGGCATTCAGCCTTCCGGCCGCCTCCACATCGGCAACTACTTGGGCGCTTTGACGAACTTTGTCGCCCTGCAAAACAGCGGCCAGTATCAGTGCGTATTTTCCCTGGTAGACTACCACTCCATAAGCGAGGATTACTCTCCCCAAGAAAAGCGCGAGATGATTCTGGATTTAGCTGCAAATTTTCTGGCCGCGGGCGTTGATTCTGAAAAATCCATTCTGTTTTTACAGTCCCAGGTGCCGGAACACACCGAACTGGCCTGGGTTTTTAACTGCATCACTCCGGTTTCCGAACTGGAACGCATGACCCAGTACAAAGACAAAGCGCAAAAACAGTCCAAAAACATCAACATGGGCCTTTTGGACTACCCCGTGCTTATGGCCGCGGATATCCTGCTCTACCGCGCAACCGCCGTACCGGTCGGCCTGGACCAAAAACAGCACCTGGAACTCACAAACGTCATTGCCCGGAAATTCAACCGCCGCTTCGGAAACTATTTCAAAGAAATCCAGCCGCTCTGGACGCATTTTCCCAAAGTTATGGACTTAAAGCGCCCGGACAAAAAAATGTCCAAATCCGACCCGTCGGGCTGCCTGTTTCTGGACGACGCTCCGGATGTCGTGCTAAAAAAACTCAAAGGCGCGGTCACTGCCTCGGCCGCCGGGAAAAAATCCCCGGGCGAAGAAAATTTAATGCTGCTTTTGGCGCATTTCGGCCAGGCTGAGGAAATCGCTTATTTTGCCGATGCCCAAAAAACCGGCACGCTCAAATTCAGCGAATTAAAAGAAACTCTGGCCCGCGATATCAGCGCTTATTTTGCCGGGTTCCGGGAGAAAAAACAGGCATTGCTCAATAGGCCCGAATATTTGGCCGAAGTCTTGGGCCAAGGCGCGCAGCAAGCGCGGAAAATCGCCCAAACAACCTTTATTGAGGTCAAACAAAAAATCGGACTGCTCTAATCGGGCAGTCTGTTTTTATGCGATAATTTTATTAATTTACAAGAAGAAATAAAATCACAAACAGCTAGGAGGACATCATGTCGGCTTGCGCAGCCAGCATTATTGTCGTCACCTGCGAGGGGGCGGAAAGGGCCAGTTTGTTAAGCCGTCAATGGCCGTCTCTGAGCCTGTGGTGCGGCCTGGCCGCTACCCATGGGCCCCGGGAAATCCACCATGGAAAAGTGCTGCTCGCGCTTACCCAAGGCGGACAACTGGAATCGGACAATGTGCCCTGCTGGGTAGTGGAAATCGGGATTTTCCAGCATGTTGCGGACTTTGCCGCAGCGCGCAGGCGCTTGTGGCCAAAGAGCCAGCACAACGGGCATGGCAGCATGGAATTGGATTTCAAAATACTGTTCACAAGGAAAGAGCAATGACAGTTATATTCATGTTCGACTCCGGCAGTGGCAATAACGTCTTTCGCAAAGACGCCTGGCTGGCTTTCAGGAGCCTGACGGGATTGCCTCTCTGCCAAACCGGTATCGACCCCAGCCTGAAACTCTCCCGCATCCGCTTGTGGATCAGCCCCGCCGCGGCCTACCTGCTCTGCGGCCTCCAGGGCGCTGTTCCGCAAGACTTTCGACACAACCTGGTCGGCGCCCGTGCCTGCCTGCTCAACGACAGCCCGGCTGAGATCTTGGCCCGGCTGCAAACCTCCGGCATGCCGCGGCTGGCAATCGTGGCCAACGGCCAACAAGCCGCTTGACTCCCTGCCAGGCCAAACCAAAAGGACCGCAGCTCTGTACAAACAGCCGCGGTCCTTGCTTTTGCGTGTTAGCTTTGAAATTTTGCAATCAATCCGGTTAGTTCTTTGAACTTCTGTTCCATTTCAGCCTGGCTTTTGGCCTCTAAATTCAAACGGATAATCGGTTCAGTATTGGAACCGCGCAAAGAGAACCGCCAAGCGCCGAATTCCATAGCCACCCCGTCCAGCTCGGAAAGCTTGCCATCCGGGTACGCGGCCTTAACCGCAGCCAGCACCTCGGGCACGCTGGCAACTTTGAAATTGGTTTCATTAATGGCAAAATACTTGTCAAAGTACGGCTGGTAAATTTCACTGAGTTTTTTGCCCGAAGCCGACAATAACTCCAAGATCAGCAAAAACGGAATCAGTCCGTTGTCCAAATAATAAAAATCCTTAAAGAAATAGTGGGCGGAAACTTCCCCGCCGAACAGCGCGTCTTCCTTGATCATCTTTTCCTTATAAAAGCTGTGTCCGGTTTTGGTGACCATAGTCTGCCCCCCCAAAGATTCTACCAGGTCTGTAGTAGCCCAGTTCAGCTTGGAATCCACCAAAATTTTGCCCGGCCCGTGCTTTTTTATTAAGTATTCAGCCAGCACTGCAGTGGTGAAGTAGCCGGACAAAAACCGCCCCTGCTCGTCAAAAAAGAAGCAGCGGTCCGCGTCCGCGTCCCAGGCCACGCCCAAATCCGCGCCTGAAGACTGAATCAAGGCAATGGTTTCGTCACGGTTTTCGGCGATCAGAGGGTCGGGACGGCCTTTCGGAAAATTGCCGTCCGGCTGTTCGTTCAGCCAAATCATATCCAGGCGCAGGCGCTTGGCAACTTCCCGAATATTCCTGCCAATGGCCCCGAAGTTCAGGTTTGCCACAATTTTGAATGGCTTGATCTTCTTTATATCAATTACCGACAAAACCTTGGCTAAATAGGCTTCAAAAATATCCCGGCTGGAAATTTGGCCTGGCTGCGGGGCCAAAAACTTATAACCGGAAACGGCCAGATCACGGATATCATAAATGCCGGTGTCCCCGGAAATCGGCACGGCATTTTTCCGGACCATCTTGATGCCGTTGTATTCCTTGGGGTTATGGGAAGCCGTAACCATCAGCCCGCCGTCCGCCCCGGTATGAACCGCGGCAAAATACATCATGTCTGTGGTCACGATGCCGATATCAATGACATTCACCCCATGGTCAACTAGCCCTTTTATTACTGCCTCCTGCAGAGCCGGCCCTGAAAGCCGCACATCCCTGCCCACCACAACGGTTTTGGGGCCAATGAATTTGCAGTAGCTTTGGGCGATTTGGTAAGCCAAAGTCTCATTGAGCGTGTCTGGATAAAGGCCGCGAATGTCGTAGGCCTTAAAAATAGATGGATCAATGCTCATGTTAAGAAAAATTATATGTTAATACTGCCTGAATTTTAGCATAAAAAAGGAAAGCGCGCCGACCTCGACAGCAGAGGTTTTCGGCGCGCTTTTTGCGCGTGCTTGCGGGGTTTTTGGCAGCGCAAACTTGGGAGATTAGAAGCCGTAGGCAATACGCAGGTCCATGGGCAGAGCCTTAACTTGGCGCTGCAGCCCCACCTGGGCATCGCCATAGTTGCGCAGCATGGCCTTGTAGGAAAACGGCCGGCCCCAGACTTTGAGGTATGGTTTGCCCCGCTGCCTGACGCAGCAGCCCACCCACTGCCCTTCAACTTTCACATTGAAGACTCCTTTGTCCTTGCCGCAGCCTTCCAGGCAGCGGGCAAAGGTCTGGGGGTCATCAGTGCGCATGGCCAAGTCGCTGGCTTGGACTGCTTCACAGAGAGCCAGCACGGCATCCGGATGCTCCTCGGGCACAAGGTGGGTCACCAACAGGCGCCCTTTCCTTAAAGGCTGGGTCGCCTGGCTGGCCAAAGTGCCAGAAATTTTCCTGCCTGCGCGGCTGCGGTTTTCAAACACATTGCGTATTCCCAAATTTTTCCTCCCTTTGTGGGATATGACGGCAGACTGGTCAACACAGCTGCCTTATATTTTCATAGTAACCCCTGGATTTCGCCCGGTCAATTGTGGAAAAGTATTTTTAAAAATTTTGCTACAATAAAGGTACAAGGAGGCATCACCATGATGCAGCTCAAAAATCCTCCTTTCCTTTCCTGAAACCGCAACCTCTGAAGTTTTAATCGGCTCCCGCACACAATTAACACACAGGCGGGCAACAAGACGGCTCAAGGGAAGGAAAGGAGGTGATCCACATCTGCAAGGCGCGCACGGCTGAATGACGGAGCGCGCCCTTTTTTATGGCATAAGAAAAGCGGCAAGGTTGCATGGAGACTGCAACACACTGCCGCGTTTGCGAAGACGGACATGGCAGGCTGAGCCTACCAGATGTTAAAAAGATAGGGATTCCGGTGCGAAACCAGACGCCCGCTCTCCTGCTGGCTGTCTTTTCCGGCGTTAGCCGCCTGATCCGGCCTGAGCCCGTCCCGGCGGGGACCCTTCATTTGATGGCGGCTAGCCGCTTTGGGCCCGCCTTTCACCCATCCGCCTGCCTTGGTGCGGGTATATTTCACCACCCTGCTTACTCTTTTTCCCATTTTCCCTCTTTTCTAGCGGCCCTGAAAAGAGCCGCTTGCAACAAAATTAGAGGCTGTGAGAATCTCGGAGTCTGCCAGCTGGTATGAACAGAAGGCATCCATTACCAGATTCGCTACCGCTAATTACATTAATTGCGCAAACGCGTAAGTCCTAAATATTATGCCTCGGCTCTCAAATTATCAGTTTTCATTTATAACAGAAAAAGCTATAATATAAACATGATTGAAGCAGGCAGGCATCGTTTTACCTTTGATTCCCCTCCGCCTCAGCCGGGACAACCGCATCCGGCAGACTTAGAATTGGTTTCTAGCGGGTTGGCAGAACACAATGCCGTGGAATCAGGAGAAGGAACAGACAAATCAGAAAAAACCACTAGGAACGTAAAGTTATGGGCAAGACAATGGTTAGAGAATTTTTATCGAAACGTCGACTCCAAAAGTACGGCGGGAGTTTTTGCGGTCAACGAGGAAATAGAAGAAACAATCGGAAATATTGTCGGTGTTCATCGGCTGGAAGCCTTTGGTAAGTCATTTCGTGATTATGGAGATGCTGTTTACGCATTTTACTATGAGTTGGTTAAATTTACCGAATCAAAAATCAGGGAAGGTGGCGATGCTGAAGCTCTAAAAAGTTTTTTGGATGGATCAAGGAACATGCTTTTTAATGGAGCCAGCGCTATAGAAGATATGCCACTGGATAGGCTTTTAATTTTGGCAGCCCGTACCAGCAGATACGAACAAACTGAAGGATGGTTCGCGGCCGACTCCAACGAACTGGTCTATAAATTTGCTTATGGGTTCAATGGTGAACGATTACTTGAGGAAGTTAGCCAACAGTCTGTCCCCGAAATACTGGACATCATTCACAAACTGGTGGCAGTGGCAAATTATGCCGAACCTGAAGATCAAGCTGGCCAGGCGACTATCAGACGAATCAAAGATTTCATTTTGGCTATTGGCAAAAAAAACGGTTCAGCGTTCGTTGGTATTGCTTCGCGGTTATCTTTGCCAAAAGTAGAAAAGCTGGCAACCGGAGAATTTGAAGAGACTGCAGGAGACACAGCCGTGGAAGAAAGTGTCACTAAGGTTTCCGCAGATTATTTCGGGTTTCCAGGCTATAACAACCTCCTTATGCAATTTGGGAAAACAAACAAACCCGAAGACAGAAAATCTATTTGGCATATTGCAGAAGACCAAAACCTCGATCCTTACGGAAGCAATGTTGGTCAAGATATGCCTTTGTTGTTACAGCAATTGCATCGCCAAGAATTCCGTGAAGCAGTCGAGCAGGATTTAAACATTGAGCTTGCCGAAATTCCCCTCGCTTCCCAAATTCATCTGCTAAGGCTGTTAGCCGACCCAAACCGGCAAAATTATAACCGCCTAAAAAGCATCCTTTCAGACAACCCTGCTTACAAACTGGAATTTTTAAAAACGTTTTTAGTGGTATCCGAGGACTTGGATTATGGCAAAGCCTTATTAGATGTCGCGGAGCTTTGCAGGACAAAACCGGAGCTGGGAACAGAAATTTTTGCTGCTTATAACAACCACACTGAGCGATTAAAAACTTCGGCGGAGCAAATTCAGTCAGAATCAATCAGCCGGGAGATTATTACTCAAGCCCTGTTGTCGCGCGGTAAAGATTTTATAGTTGAACTTCACGACCAGCTTGTGTCCGGACAAACTGATCCCGAAGCGAGTGTAAAAAAATTCATTGCTGAATTGGAAAATGAGAGTGCTCAGGAAAAAGCACATCGCACATTGTTTAAAAATATCGCCACGGTTTTGGGTAAAAAGGATATTAACTTATCTACTTTTCAAGATCAACAACAAACAATTTTAAACAGACTGCTTGAGCCCGGCAACAAAGCATTATTTTTGCAAGTATTGTCGCGGCTCGGCAAAATCAGCCCGATCCCGGAAATCCATTGGAGGGTAGACCGTACTTCGGAAGAATACGACAGAAGGTTCGGGTTTAATTTAGACGCCTTTTTAGCTGAACGGGCGGCAGGAATAGGCAAAAAGCAAATTTTGCTCGAAATCGGGCCAGGCAGCGGGGTGGCTAAAAAAGCCAGGACCCAAAGCGGACTTGCCGAACACTACCAAGACTTTGCCCTGTCTGACCGCATTTATTACCCCTTGGCTCCTGTTATTGAAAAATTGATAGATTTTGAAAAATTAGAAAGCTCTACCGGCCAAAAGTTGTCCAAACAGGACAGAAAACAATTGGCAGAGTTTATTTATAGGACTTTGGTAATAGCTCCTGGGGAAACTTCGTCTGACCAATTTAGTTATGATGAACAAGTCAGGCAATTATTAGGCGTGGACATTAATGCATTAAAAGGACTACTGCCTGATTTGCCGGAAAAACTCGCAGCGGCAAAGGAAGTGCCGAATACTATTAGTGCCAGAGACGGACAAGGCCAGGTAATTTACCCATATAAAATAAAAGCCGATGAGCAGTCACCGGCTTGGCAGAAGGCTAAACAAAAATTGGAAGCAACGGTAACGGAATTTTTACAACCCGAATGGCAGGAGAAGGATTATTACGAACTTATTGACGCTTTCCCGGCTAATGTTATGCTGGCGGACTTGCAGGATATTGACCGTCTTAAGCCAAACCAGATAGACGTAGAAATCGGCGCGCGTTCTACTGTATACGCCCGGGGCGAGGATTATATAACTTTTCTGCAAAAATTGGAACGGACATTAAGTGATGGCGGCGTTGCCATTGACGACAGCATCCGCGACAACGATGGTTGGTATTACCGCATTGCCGAAGTGCTTGAGGCTAAAGAAAAAATCAAAGAAGACTTGGAAATACTGGTAGTCTTAGGGCGGCCATTTTCAGGTGAAGATTATTTACAAGGCGAAGCTGACAAAGTTCCTTTGGCTATGATTATAACGAAACAGGGAACGTCCAGGGGTTTGGTAGAAAATAACTTAAAATCCGGCTGCCAACTGGTCACTCTGGAATCTTTGGCAGAAAATTCGCAATATCTGAAAACCTTGGACAGCACCGGCTGGACCGAAGCACGCGTCAGGAAAACCGTGCAGCCAATTGAATTGGCCGCTTAAATTATTTAGCGGCTGTGCACATGCCGGTTTTTGGTTCCAATAATTTCCATAACAAATCAAACAGTATTTTATAATTTTCCCCAATTTCTTTGTTTTCTATCAAAACCCCTACGGGGTTTTCTTTTTGGAAAGTAATAAGCGACACCAACCCACCGGCAATTTTAATATCCATGCGGAACGGGAACTGGGCAGTCGGAACAAACCGCGTTTCGCGGAGTTCCTGGGGAGACGTGGGGTTAATGGGATTGTTTGACGGCGCTATCACGCGGTTAGAAATGTTCTTTTTTACCCGTTTGGCAATAAACTCCTTGGCGGAACCCTTAAAGAATAAAGAACCAAAATTTGTAGTGGCTGATACAACAAAACAAACTTAAACAGCTTTTAACACAGACACCGGTAGCAACGGCGTCTTTTCTTTTGCTCCGATATAGCTCATTAATAACTGTTACCATAATCGGCGGAATCAATTTTGGTTACCATACAGCTTTTGGGTATCATACAGCTTCCTTAAGCGCCGATCAATTTCCTGTTTAAGAATTAAAGGATGGAACTGTTCGTG
>JAJZRC010000029.1 GCA_021847435.1 bacterium | reverse complement strand
TCGAGAACCTCACATATGACTTACTTTGAGGCAGTGGGAATATTCTAAAATCATGGCGGAGTTAATAAACAAAATTTTTACCAACAGCGAAATACCGGACATGCCTTTTCCGGAAATTCCGCCCCATTCCCACGATGGAGTCAACTCACCCCTGCTCGCCCCCTCCTCCATTGATTCGGTGCAGATTAAGGCGGGAGCGGTAAACACAATGGCACTGGCTGACGATTCCGTAGGCTCGGATAAAATTATCGACAATGCCGTACTGACCGAACATTTAAACGCCCTGGCTGTCACCCAGCAGAAGCTGGCCGACGCGGCCGTGGCCACGGCAAAAATCCAAAATGGCGCGGTTAATGCCTCAAAGCTCATTCAAAGCGAAGCCGTAATAACTGTCTCGGCACAGATTGCCAGCGCAACTATAATTGCCGCCCACATTGGAACCGGAGTCATCCAGAATGCGCACCTTGCCAACGCCATTATTTCCAGCGCCAAAATAATTGACGGGGCGATAATCAATGCCAAAATCGGCAATGCCGAAATCACTTCGGCCAAGATAGGGGCGGCAGAAGTCAAGAACGGCAATATTGGAAACCTGGCAGTAACGACGGCAAAAATAGACGAACTGGCCGTAGAATGGGCAAAAATAGGCGCGCTTGCGGTCGGCAACAGCAAGATCATGGATGCGGCCATCAGCACGGCCAAAATTCAGGACGAGGCAGTAGGTACGGCGCAGATAGCAAACGCCTCCATCACCAATGCCAAGATTGATAACCTTGCGGTAACTAATGCCAAAATCAACAGCGTCAGTGCCGATAAAATTACTGCCGGCCAGATAAGCCTTACCTCAACCGGCTATCTCTCCACTCCTTATGGGGGTATACGTATCGGCTACCTCCGTGACATCGGCGGAGTATCTATCTACGGAATTCAGGCCGGGCCGGGACACGGACTCATGCTGGACGACGGAGCAAACGGATACGCCAGAATGTGGATTGATACTTCCGGCAACCGGCCGCTTTGCATAGACACGACTTCCAATGACCGGATATTCTTCAAGGCATCGAGTGGTAATGACATTATGCGGCTTTATGGAAATAATGCCTGGGCTGGCGGGCATGTGGACATTATGACATCGCTCCGCCTTGGCACCACCCAGCCAGGCAGTCCTGTGGCAGGCCAGATGTATTACGAACCAAGCCCGAGCGGTATGGGAACAGGCGGGCGGCTGATGATTTATAACGGGTACAGCTGGCAGGCCGTTGCATGGTTCAGTGATATTTAAAATAAGTAAACAAAAACCTTGTCCGTCAACAAAACAAAAACAGTAAAATATTTCAGCGCGTTCAGCGGCATCGGCGGGTTTGAACTGGGTATATTACAAGCGTATGAAACAAGCATTAAATCCAAGGAACTTCAAGGGCAAAACTTATGTCCTGGGGAAGACAGTAATCGCATTGAATCAAGGGTCGGGCAACAACAGCACGCTAGTGTTGGACTCCCTACATATAAAAAGATGGGACGATTACAACAAGGAGTTCAGAAATCCACGAGTGGCGGGAACGCTAAAAGCGAGCGGAGCAGACCCCAATGTGTTGGTTTTTCCGAAATTGACAAATACGCCATCCAAATCTACCAATCGCATTTCCCCGAACACAAAAACTATGGAGATATCACCAAAATCGCAACAGACTCTATACCCGACTTTGACTTGCTCTGCGGAGGATTCCCTTGCCAGGCTTTCTCGATTGCTGGAAAAAGAGCAGGCTTTGACGATACAAGAGGAACGCTATTCTTTGAACTTGCTAAAATCGCTAGGGTTAAAAAACCCCGATTACTTCTCTTTGAGAATGTCAAAGGGCTGTTGTCGCACGACGGAGGCCGAACATTTAAAACCATCATCAGAACGCTTGATGAACTGGGGTATGGCGTACAATGGCAAGTGCTTAACAGCAAAAATTTCGGCGTCCCGCAAAATCGGGAAAGAGTGTTCATTGTCGGACATCTTAGAGGAACAGCCAGACCCAAAATATTTCCTATCGCCGAAAACTACAGCGAGGATATTATCTTACCAACCATCACGACACGAATTACCGCAGACAGCAACGGAACTTATGTTAGTCAAAGACAGACACAAAAAAACTTGAAATATATTGGGGCGGTAATGAGTGAAAAAAATAAACAATGGCTGAAGGATGGCAAAACATTAAGCAGGAACTTTCCGCAAGGACAAAGAATTTACGACCCTAATGGAATATCCAGCACATTAAGTAGCCAAGGTGGCGGATTAGGGGCAAAGACAGGGCTGTATGCCATAAAAACTGTTAGGACGGAAGAAACAAAAAGAATCCGGCGAGAGAGCATGAAAAAGGGCAAGGACTGGGGTCCAAGGCAAGGTTACGAATTGGCTGCTCGTACTGACGAGTTGATGAATACCATAACTGCGAATTGGGAAATCAACCAATCGGTTACTGATGGTGCAAAAATTCGGCGTCTAACTCCCGTCGAGTGCGAACGGCTTCAGGGATTTCCGGACTGGTGGACCGCGAACGTAAGCGATACCCAGCGCTATAAGACTTTAGGCAACGCGGTAACCGTAAATGTTATCCAGGAAATTATAAAGCGATTGCTCTATCGGGTACGGATTTAAAAACGCCATATTTTAAAAATAATTGAAAATATGTTTACTAAAAAATTAGAAAAAACCGATTTGGAAGAATTAAGAAAAAGAGAGGAACTGATTAATCAGCACATTCTTATTATTCAGGCTCTGCAAGCGCAGAAGCAGAATTTTATCATAAGCAGGTTTTCCAAATACGGAATGGATATTACAAAAGAATATAACATTGATCTGAAGACCGGAAAAATCAGCGAGTCCAGACCGCAGCAGTTTAATGTGAATAAATAAATTTTATGGCAGTAATAAATTGGGAAGAATTTAAAAAACAATTCCAGACTTTGCGCGACAGCATCTCCCCGGGCAACGCATCAGCCGGTGATTTGTCCGCGCTCACATTTGACCTGCCGACCCTGCAAAAACAGATTGAGGAAAACACCACGGCGCTCAAGACGGCGCAGGATAGCCTAAAAAATTTCCAGGCCGATACTTATAACAAACATTATAACGACTCGGGGCTTAACACGATGAAGGACCAGATTGCCGCAAAGGACGCTGAAATTACGGTGGCCAAACAAAAACGGGATACTTCAATCAGTAAGACCAGGCAAAACCCTTACTATTCAGCCGCCAACATAACCGGGGAATCGGCAGAAATAGCGAATGCGGCAAACGCCGACATCAATAATCTTATTGAGGAACGGAACAGTCTGGCCAGCCAGTACAATTCCGGGCTTGATGACATTTCAAAAAAGGTGGCGAGAGAAGCTGCGGACAAGCAGCAGGAAGTCGACGATTACAAATATAACCTGGGTAATCTCCAGCAACAGGTTGGCAATTATCAAAACATCCGCAGCCAGGAACTGCAAAAAAAATCCAGCGATGAGCAGTGGGCTGCGGAGTTTGGATTGAAGCTACAGGAACTTGCCGCACAGGCAAAATCGAATAACAGCAGCAGCATGACAGAATGGGAACGCTTCAGTTCCCGCGTAAGCAGCGGACAGGAACCGGATCCTGCGCTAAGAGCAACGGCGCAAAGATTAATGGACCAAGGAATATCCGATCCGGCACGCATGGGCTATGGCGGAGAAACGGCCGTCAGGATTGAATCCGAACTAAGCTGGCTCAACAAGCAGCAGCCTGAAGGCCAACAAAAACAGGCCAAGCAGGAGACAGCCTCTGAAAGCTCTTTCCGGAGAGAAATCAGGGATGCCTGGAAAGAAAACTATACGCCCGACCAGCTAAAGCAGGTATACGGCAGCGTTCAGATTAGCGATTCCGACAAATCCCCCCAGCAGATAATCGACGATGAATGGAACATTAAAACCCGGGGCGGTGTCCGGGGCTGGCTGGGCAGACTGTTTAGGGCCGGAGTCTAAGACTCGGGTCCGAGCCGTAACGCAAAAATTCCGGTTGTGTGCGATTTTCCCTCCTAATCGGAGCTTTATAGCAAATAAAACACTATGGCCAATTTTTGGGACAAAATTACATCGCCTTTCAAAAAGGCAGGCAGTGCCGTTAAAAAAACAGTCGGCGATTTTTTCGCGCCTGCGCCTGACCAGGTACGGGTGAGAGATTTTGCCCGAGAGCTGCCGGGAGCGGCGGAAACTGTCAGGAAAAAGGCTTGGGAGTTCGGCAAGGACATCCTGCGCGCCGGACCAAGGGCTGCGGCATCAACAACCTTGTCCCTTACCGGGCGCAAAGAAGCTGTTCCGGAAACTACGATGGAAAAATTCCTGTGGGGAAACAAACCGATCAAGGACATCCGCAGCACGGGTGAGGAAACTATAAAAGACTTTGGAGGCGGACAGGGAGCGCAAAAAAAATATGGGTTGCCTGTCGGGATTGCCTTTGCCGCCCTTGATATGATTCCGGTCTTACCTGAAAAAAAGGCCGGCTCGGAAGTGGTAGAGCAGCTGGTAAAAAAGTACGGCGACGATGTGGCAAAACAAATTGTCAAAAAAGGCGGCAAGAGCTTGGCCGAAAAAGCTTTGGAAGAGGGTGGAGAAAAACTGGTACAAAAAGCTGGAGTGGCGGTCAGTAAAATTCGCAATTACCTATACGAGTTGCCGCCGGAACTGGTACCAGCAAGCGAAAAGGCCACAGTCAAACACGGCAAGTTGCTCTGGAACACAATGCGCAAACAGTTCGGACAGTCCAATGCCTTCGGCTCGGACGTTACCAAAAATCGCGGCATTGTTTCTTGGATAATAGATACCCTGGAGGGAGGGAAAAAAGAACTGGCTCCGCTCATGGAAAAATTTAAAGGGCAAAAACTTACTGATCCGCAGTATAAAAAACTTTACGCGCTGTTCAAGTCGCGCAGTTATAATTTGGACGGCTACAAGCGCGTGATGGCGACCCTGAAAGGAATTGAGCCAACCGTTATTGAACGAACTATAGAGCCAGTAGCGGAAACGGCTGAAAAAATCGCTAAAGCCGTTAAGCCAGAGGCTGTCAAAGAAGCAACTGAAGTGGGAATTAAAACTGCTGGTAAAGATATCAAAGATTTAGCCCCTGCCATTTCCGAGGAGGCGGGCAAGATGAAAATCACAGGCCTGGAACAGGCTACGGAACAACTCGATAAAACAGGTTCGGCTATTATTGCTGAAAATCAAGCCAAAAATTTAAGGCTCGTGATAAAAGATGAGGGTGACTTTATCAAAGTCGGTATGGACTCAGGAACAGGTAAGCTGTTGCCGACCGACGTCAGCCTGCCGGAAAAAACCTTCAGGACAAAAGAGGAAGCTTTTGATTTTATAAAATCCCTTGCCAGGACGGGTAACGAAACCGAAACTTTATTCCATGGCACGTCAGCCCCGGACTTTAACAAGTTTGATACCAGCCTTACATATCTTGCAAAAAATACAGACGAAGCCAGAGCGTTTGCGGAAAATCCGATAATCGGCGGCGGACGGAATGCCGGGATCGCCAGAGTGCTGGAAGTCAAAGCGCCAAAGGGAAAAATAAAAGACATCGACGAAGCAGTACAGGCCGCTATCACGAACGGAGATGATCTGGATGCAATAATAGCCCAGGAAGCGGCCGATGCAAAAAAGGCCGGGTATAATTATTTATCCTTCAAACATCCAAGCTCGGTCGGAGATGGCGACTTTGAAGCTATTGTCGCCATTAATCCGTCAGAGCTTTCAATTTCAAAAGTCAAAAAATTGCCGCAAAATCTTACCTCAAAAGCCGAGGAAGGCATTGAAACCATAAATGGAAAAGAAATACCAGTATCCAAAGCCGGTAAGGAAACAGCGCCCGATGCTTTAAGGGCCGACCAGGTTAAACCCGCTCCCGCGGGCACTCCCCCGGCCAGCGAAGAAGTCGGCCTGGCAGATGCGGCAGATGCCCCGGCTGGCAGCGCCC
This sequence comes from bacterium, assembly GCA_021847435.1. Lineage (GTDB taxonomy): Bacteria > Patescibacteriota > Doudnabacteria > UBA920 > UBA920 > PALSA-1336. Next base: position 7,195 of record JAJZRC010000029.1, on the reverse strand, counting down.
TAAATACTATCGACAGCATGGTAGGAAAAACCGGCAAAGTCCAGAGTATGGTCGACTGGTTCAAGGGCATACCGAAAAAATTCACACAAGCCTTCTCCGACCGCTTTGCCGCCATGAAAGATTTTGAAGACAACATAAGCAAAATGGCCGGCAAAGTCATAGACATTGAATCCAGTCCCTACGTGGCGGCCAGAATGTACGCAGGCAGGACGGGCGTTATAGAAGCCGGACTGGAAGACCTGCAAAAAATATTAAGCCCGATAAGATCGGAACGTCCTGACTTTACCAGATTCATTCTGGCCAGACGCGCGGCGGAACGTGCCGAGCGCGGCTTTACCAATCCGGCGAATGTGACCGGAAGCCAGGCAATGCAGGCGCTCGACGAATTAAAAAGCAAGGTCGGCGAAAAAACTTTTCAGCTGTTCGAACAGGCTGAAGCGGGCATGCAAAAATGGGCTAATGATACTATTTTGAAGCCCGCTGCCGACGCGGGCATTATTGCTAAAAATACTTACGACTCCATTCTTAGTAAAAACAAACACTGGGTACCTTTTCAGGTTTTGGATTACCTGCCTGACACAAAGCAGGCCGACATGATGAAAACCGGCAGTGAAATATTTTCGGTCAACAAACAGGGTATCATCAAAGGGCTGGAAAGCACCGAAAAAACCATCCGCGACCCGTTCGAAGCCATTATCAATAAAGTTAGCAGCGCGGTCAGCCTGATCAAGCGCAACGAAGTCGCAGGCAAGCTCATCAAACTGCGCGACGCACTGCCGGAAGGTAAAGACCTGATTCAGCCGCTGGAAAAAACCGCCAAGGTTCCCAAAGGCTGGGGTTCTATAAGCGTGTTCGTTGACGGCAAAAATACCAAATGGGCCGTGCCGGAAGAACTGTCGTGGGCCATGCACCAGATGAATAATGCCGATGCTGGAATACTTGGCAACTTTTTAAGGTTTACGTCTTCAGCTTTCAGGAAAGGCGCAACAAATTTATATATTCCGTTCTCGCTGTCCAACGCTTTCCGCGACGCGCAGATGGCGGTCATGACATCCAAATATGGCTTTAACGCGGCTGACTGGGTTAAGGGATTTTACGAAGGACTCAAGGGATCGTTTGGCTGGGACTCAAAACTCCTGCAGGAATTTAACAAAAGCGGCGGCGGATTTGGAGGATTCTTACAAAGCGCCCGCGACCTTGGCGGCATAAAAAACAAGCTGTTTGAACCGAGCTGGTGGAAAAAAACCAAAGCGGTAATCAACCCATTCAATCTTATAAGCAACTTTGCCGAAGCCACGGAGCTGGCCCCGAGACTTGGCGTGTTTAATAAAGCTTTGAAGAAAGGCGCATCAACGTTGGAAGCGGCGTTTGAAGCCAGAAATTCCACCATAGATTTTGCCAAATCCGGACAGGAAATGCGGATTATTAATATGTGGGTGCCCTTCGTCAACGCCCGCTGGCAGGCTTTGCTGAACACGGGCCGGGTATTTAAAGACCGGCCTATCCGCTCGGCCGCTAAGGCCGCCGCCCTCATAGTAATTCCCGGAGTAACCACCTACCTTTGGAATACCATAAACTACCCCGACCTCTACGACGATGTCCCCCAGTGGATCAAGGATACCTACTTCCCGATTATCGTGGGCGAAGATAAAGATAAAAATGGCAACAGGATCCCAAAGATGGTAATGATCCCCAAAGGCGACGTGGGACAGATTTTCTATAATCCGCTGGAGTATACAATGGAATACATAAGGCGCGGTGAGCCTTCCAACTTTACCAGACTGGCACTGGAATGGATGAGCCAGCTGGCTCCCATACCTTTTACCCGGGATGGAAAAATCTCCACGACCCAGATATTATCCAGCGCCTTACCGCCGGTTATAAAAACTCCGATGGAGCTGGCGACAAACCAGTCGTTTTTTACCGACAGCCCCATAGTGCCGGGCAGTCTGGAGAATGTAGCCCCAACTGAACAATACAACGAAAAAACTCCCGGCCTGGCAGTAACTGTGGGACGGGCAATGGGACTTTCGCCTATGAAGCTGGCTTACGGAGTTGGTGGACTGCTTGGCGGATTCGGACGGGAAATTATTGATCCTTCAAAAATTCTGGAATCTTCCATGACCAGATTTTACCGCTCAACCGGCGGGGCAAAAACCAACGAAGCCTGGAACATCAGGGACGAAGCTATTACCGGCTATAATACCGCGCGGCAACAGGCGTTAAGGGCAATCCAAGGAGATGATATAAATGGGGCTTTAAAGATAATTGACAAGTGGAACGCGGTGGCGGAAAAGATGCTTCCCGATGTTCTTCCTTATCTGGCGCAGGACGACCCCGAAGAGGCGGACAAAATCCGCAACTCGGTTACGTTCAGCCCGCAGGATATTTCAAGGTTACAAAAATCCGTATACAACAAAGAAATGGGAACGTCGGAACGGCTCGGTAAACAACCGCAAATGAACGCGTCTGACGGAAGCTCTAACTTAAAAAAGATGCGCGAATCACTTAAAAGGTAGTGAAGGCTTTGGACTGGCAGGCTCCCGCATTGAGTGGAGGGTGTATGAATCCAACGTCTCTCGCACATAGGATTTAAAATTCCACAGCAAAAACAGGGTAACAAATAAGTTTATCAACAGGCACAAAAAGGCTGTAATTATAAGGATTTTGAGGGATTTATGCATAACGTTCCCATGTTAACTTCAATAAAACAATAATGCAAATATGCGAGAAGAAAAATACCAAAACCAGATGCAGGACAAACGGCTGGACGGGCTGGAAAAATCGGTAAACGAAATCAAGGACAACCATCTTCCCCACATCCTGCGGCAAATCACCAAAACCAGCACGGACGTTGACTGGTTAAAAAGATTTTTCTGGATCGTGGCCACGGCCAGCATTGGCGGGCTGATTGCGGCTTTACTTAACCTTTTAATATCAATTAACAAATAATTTATGCAAAACATTGTCTGGAAAGGATCGCCGAACTTCTGGTCCGGCAGGCAGGGCCACAAACCAGAGGGAATTGTAATCCATATTATGGCGGGTACTTTGATAGGCACTGATGCCTGGTTTAATAATCCGAAGTCACAGGTTAGCGCCCATTACGGCATTGGTAAAAAAGGCGAAGTTCACCAATACGTAAAAGAGGAAGACTCGGCTTGGCACGCGGGAAAAGTTTCAAGCCCGAATGCTCTGCTGGTCAAACCGAATATCAACCCGAACCTGTATACCATCGGCATAGAACACGAGGGTTCGGAAAGTGACGAATGGACGGAGGAAATGAAAAACGCCAGCGCAGCACTAATTCGCGACATCTGCATCCGCTGGAACATTCCGATTGACCGGAACCACATCATCGGCCATTACCAGATTACCAACAAAAAGCCGAACTGTCCGGCTATTAACAAAAATATCATAGACGAACTGATTGCCTTGGCGTCAGCACAACAGCCCGCCAATCCTTCTGCGGTCGAGGAAGGAATTAAAAAAATTGAAGATGGCCTGGCAATTATTAAGCTGGTAAAAAAATAATTAAAAATTCTATATGGAATACTTACTTGGCGTAGTAGTGTCCTTAGTGGTAGAAGCTGCAAAAAAATATCTTAACAGCAATACGGCCGGAACTTATTTTATATTGTTGGTGGTTTCCGTGGCTGGAGCAACAGTCTACTATTACTTAGCGCATTCCGCTTATTGGGCAATAATTGTTGAAATCCTGACCATTGCTGCTGCATTCCACAACCTTGTTATTAGACGTTTGGGTTCAAATACAAATCCATAACAAATTTAGACTACCCGAAATTTTAGTAACTTTAAAAAACCGGACCTAAAATAAAGTTCGGTTTTTTTAATATTTCCTAAATTGACTTTATTTAAGCAAAGTTATAAAATTAAACAAGATTTGAACTTAAAGACAAGATTGTATTGAAGTGACTATCAATATCGTAAAAATTTATAGCTATTTAACGTATCCGGGCAAAAAAGCTGGTGGCGATGAAAGCAAAAAAGTAGAAGATGTCGCCGGAGCTGATATTCCTTTAAGCGGGACGATGTTCGAAATGCTAAAAGGAATTTTTGACCATACAGACATTGAATGTAAAACGCCAATTAGTTTTTCCATGAACGGCAAAGGTCAGCAACAGAACCAGGTACGGGACGAATTAATTGCGTTTTTAAAAAAACCTACTCAAGAAAACGGTTTATTTTTAGCACGCAGGTTGCAAGATGTTACCACGGAAAGGTCGGGTCTCGGGCTTCTATTCATCACTTTTGGCAAGGGAGATAATCAGCTGAAAGTCGTAATATCAAGGTTCCCCGCCGATCAGGGAGTGTTGGCCGAAAGAGATAAAACAACATTATCCGTTTCTTTTGTTGAAAGAGTATTCATGAAGAATGCCCATGCTTATAAAGCAATTGCTTATGAAGGGTCCTCTTTTGATAACGATTTTTGGGACGGGATGGCAGTCGACCGGCAAACGGCGGGTGCTAAAAGTTTGGCTAATTATTGGATACAAGATTTTCTTAAATCTGACTTCAAAATTACGCCAAAAGCCGGGACTAAACAATTAGCACTGGCTCTGAGGCAGACTTCAAAAAAAACATCAGATGAAAACGCAAAGCGTGAAATTATATCCGCCGCCAATTTGGCAAGTAATCTTGATGGTGAAACTTTGTCCATTAACAGTTTTATGAAACGATACGGCTTATCCGATACAGTCAAGGAAGCGGTAGTTGCAACTCTTTCTAACAGCGACCTCGCCGATGTGGATTTTAAATTTGATCGCGAGGAATTTTCTCGTCATATACACTATACTTCAAAAGAACTGGACTCAGGAGCGATTCTGACCGCTCCGTCTGATAATTTTGATAAATGTTTTAATCCTAAAAAAATTGACAATGACAAACAGGAATATGAGTTCACCGCTCGGGGCAAGATTGTCAATCAAAGATTACGTAGCAGTAAACTCTGATGAACAAAACTGATTTATTAAAAGTAAAGTACGCAGCTAGGTATAATGACTATCTTGTGGCTATTGCTGAAAATCTTGAAAGCCACATTAAGGAAATAATTGGATCGTACCCACATATAGACCGCATATGCGCTCGGGCAAAAACAGTCGAGCGTTTTTGTAACAAAGCCGAGAAAAAAGAAAGTGGTAAAGCTAAATATTCAGACCCGCTGAATCAAATTCAAGATCAATTGGCTGCCAGAATTATTACCTTTTACTTAAAGGATATTGATAAGATTTCTAAAATTGTTGAAAAATATTATCGTCCCATAGAAAGGCAAAATATCATTCCCGATTCCGAAAGAGAATTTGGCTACCAAGGCAAACATTACATTATGTTTGTTCCCGACGAAATTTTGCCCAAAGCCCAAAAGGGAAGTTACCCAAAATTTTTTGAACTACAAATAAAGACGCTCTTCCAGCATGCTTGGGCAGAAGCTGAACACGATTTTGAATATAAACCATCTTATAATTTAAAGCCTGATGAAAAAAGAAAAATAGCCTTTACCGCTGCTCAAGCGTGGGGAGCTGATCGCATATTTGAAGAATTGACATCCTCAACTGTCAAAAAGAAAAAACGAAAACGCTAATAAGTAGGTAGCCAAAAGTTTTGTCGCTTAAATTTTCAAAATACCCTGAATCTATTGGCTTTTATGATAGAATACGCGCCAAAATATATGGCTACCTACTTAGTTAGAGCTAGCGTTTTAAAAATAAACTTTGGGGGTTGTTTAGTGTCTAAGCTTTACCGCTTCCTTGAACGCTTCGCCGGCTTTAAATTTGGGGGTGTTGAGTTCGGGAATAACAATCTTCTGGGAAGGGTTACGCGGGTTTACGCCAGTGCGCGGGGCGCGATGGCTGACGCTAAACTGGCCAAAGCCGGAAATATTAACCTTGTCTCCGATGTTCAGATTTTCGTAAATCATTGCAATCATGGAATTTACATAACGCTCTGATTCGCTGTTGGTAATGCTCAGCTTGGCGGCAAGTTGTTCTATTAAATTTGATTTGTTCATACTTGTGATTTAGTTGTTCCAAAGTTGTGACCAAAAATTTTCGGTCGACTGAATTATATCATATTTATCGAAATTATTCTTCCCCCCAACTATGGGAGAGCCTGTGATTGACCTGCGACGGAGCAGTTCCCTAAAAAAGTAGCGCCGTCTTCCACGCGCAGAATGGGACAGGTGATCTCGCCGGAAACTTTGGCGGTAGCCTGTAAAATTAAAAGGCTAGAAATTTCAAGTTTACCCTGTACCTCGCCACTAACACTCGCTTCGTTTGCCATAATATCGGCAGCAAGTTTGGCACTTTTTTCTATAAACACACTCTGACTGGATCTCACCTTGCCAGTTACTTGGCCTTCGATACGGATATTGCCTTCACTATCCAAGTCGCCCTTAATTTTTACAGATGGCCCAATTATCGTTTCCGACTGTTGTCCTACAATTTCTTGAGTATTTTTTTCCATTTTATCAGCCTTTCTAGAGTTATTTTTCATTATTCAGCCAGTCTGAAAACGTCAAGGACGAAAGACCACAACAATAGCCGCTCCGGGATATTTTCGGGATTGGAAATATGTTTCTATAATATTCCGCTGGATCAAATCGTCCAATTCGTCTGTCACGGCTTGTTGCAATACCCCGGTACCTTTGCCGTGGATAATAAGACAACATGGTTCACCAGAGTCGGCCATGCTGGTGGTGTAGCCATAAACATTTACACCAGCTTCCTGGGCGGTCTGGCCATACAAATCCAACTCCGGCAGTTCGCCGGAACTGTCGGCAATTTCAGCATGGGTTAAGCGCAACTGGGATTCGCTGACGTTATCGGCAGAGGCCGAACTTTGGCCTGAAGTTCTTCGTTTGCCCATAAATAAAATTGATTACTACGGACTCTTGAGATAATTATAACATTTGTATAAACTATGGGTAGGTATGTTAAACTCATACTGAAAAGAATTACATAAGGCTCGATCTAAGCCGTCAAAAAAATTGGCGGCTTTTTTTACCCCTTTTATTTATGGCCAGTTTTTGATAAAATAGAAATACAATTCGCGCCTAAACTCGCGGGCAACCACGGGCATGGCAACTGGCTACTCCGGTAGCTAAACCAAAGAAGGTAGTAAAACCCTCGTCAGGGTTCCTTCTTTGGTCGTGCGGGGAAACTCGCGCGTTCGGGGC
>JAJZRC010000001.1 GCA_021847435.1 bacterium | reverse complement strand
CCTTTAATTATAGGACTTACGCACCGCCGCTTTTTGGGCGGGCAGAGCCCGCCCCATAAAAAGCGGCTCCGGCCAATTTCTTCGTTATTTCGTCTCTCGGTTTTTATCGGCGTAGCCCGGCTACGCCTCCAAAAATCCCTGCCTGCCGGCAGGCAGGCTCGGAAAATGCCCTCGCCTCGCTGAAGCTCCGGCGAAGCGGGTCGAACTTGGCTCAGTGCGTAAGTCCTAAATTTAATTGGAATTACATTCGGAGAAAAATAATTTTGTTGTAAGGGGAATTGGTGCGAGTGAAGTTAGAGCGTTCGATTCGCATCCGCCCCATCGCCTGTGTCAGGACAATTAGCTCAGTTGGTTAGAGCGCGCCGTTCACATCGGCGAGGTCACTGGTTCGAGTCCAGTATTGTCCACCACAGGCGACGGGGTGAAGATCCGGCCGGGTCCGCCGTTTTTTTCGGGGCCAAACCGGCGTTTAAACGTTCATACAACATGCCGGATTTTACAAATCGGCAAATATCTATAGAATAATATTACATATTTAAATATTATGGAAGAAAATAAAAATCAAGCCACAAACGAAAATAGTTCCTCTTTGCGTACCATCGGGGCATTTGTCTGGGATTTGTTAAAGATTCTGGTGATCGCGCTGGTGATTATCGTCCCGTTTCGCATGTACGTGGCCGAGCCGTTCGTGGTTTCAGGATCTTCCATGCTGCCTAATTATCACAATCACGACTATTTGATTATCGATCGCCTGTCGTATTTTAAAAGCGCGCCGCAGCGGGGGGATGTAGTGGTACTGAAATTCCCCAAGGACACTTCCCAATTCTTCATTAAGCGCGTTATTGGCCTGCCGGGCGAGACAGTCCGAATCCAGCAGGGCGGGGTGGTCATCTATAATAAGCAAAATCCGGAAGGCTTAAGGCTGCGTGAGTCCTATCTTCCCAGCCAGGCGGAAACTTTCGGCCGAAGCGACTCGGTTCAGCTAGGCAGCGATGAGTATTTTGTGTTAGGCGATAACCGTACCGCAAGTTCAGATTCCCGAGTGTGGGGCATTCTTCCTAAAAATGATATTGTAGGCAAGGTTTGGGTCAGGGTTTATCCGTTTTCTGATGCCGGGTTCTTTGTCCCGCCGGCTTATTAATGCCTGAAGCCGGCCGGGCCGGCACCGTACTTGCCGGGCAAGTTTTGAATTAATTTTTTTCGCATATGGGGCGACCAAAAAAGAATGCCGGTTCTTCCGGAAGCTATGTAAGTAAAAAAATTCAGGGCCTGGAAAACCTGGAAGATATTGTGGGTGAAACCGATTTGCTGTGGGCCGCGCTGCTCAGAAAATTAGGCAAAGTATCCAGGGTATACGGCTTTGAGCGGGTAGAGGTTCCCATTTTGGAGGACGCCCGTCTTTATGAGGCTGCGGGTAAGAATGCCGGCAGCATGGAAGGGGCTTTGCAATTGCCGCTTAAGGCTAAAAATGCGGCAGTCCGCAAGGAATTTTTGCCGGGCATACTTAGGGCATATTACCAAAATAAAGTTTACGATAAATCGCCTCTGAGCAAATGGGCTTACAGCGGCTTTGCGGTGTCTCAGGAGCCCGAGGGCAGCCTGAAGTCCGACTACGTTTTTGGCTACGAAGTTTTCGGGTCATTTAACCATTTGACCGAAGCCCAGGTAATCGGCGCGGTTTGGGATTTTTTGCAGGACGTGGGTTTGAAGGACTGCGTGCTGGAAATTAACCATATCGGAGAGTCGGAGTGCCAAGACGTTTACAGCCAAACTTTGCAGGACTTTTTATCCGGCAAAAAATACCAGCTTTGCGATAACTGCAATGAACATATCCAGGGACGAGTGCTGAACGTTTTCAGGTGCAATAACCTGGATTGCCAGGCTTTGCTCTCCGAGGCTCCCGCAGTTTTGGATTTTTTGGATGCGGAGAGCCGCAAGCATTTCACCAACATCCTGGAAGCCTTGGATGAACTGGGCGTGCCGTACCAGTTAAATCCCCTGTATGCCGGTCCGGCGGGCCATGGTCGCACCAACCTGGTAATCAAAGCCAAACTAAAAGGGGAGACTGTGGTAATCGGGGAGGGTGGGTATCATGACGGGCTCATGCAGCAGCTCTGCGGCAAGAATTACTGCTGCTTCGGTTTTTCCGGCAGCCTCAGCAAAATAAAAGAACTGATGGAAGCCAATAAAATTTTCGTGGAACGGGAGCATAAGAATGATGTTTTTTTGGTGCCGCTCGGCGAGTTGGCTGCCAAAAAGAATTTGCGGCTGTTCAGGGATCTGGTGGCGGAGAAAATTCTAGTCTATGACCATTTCGGCAATGCCGGGGTTAAAAACCAGTTGAAACACGCGGAAAGCTGCCATGCGCCAATCGCGTTGATTATGGGCCAGAAAGAAGCCATGGACGACATGGTAATTTTGCGCGACGTCAAAAGCGGCATGCAGGAAATTATTTCTTATGATAAAATAGTACAGGAAGTAAAAAAGCGGCTGGGAAGATAATATCATTAATCCTTTATCCTTCATCTTTTACCGGCAATTTGCCAGGTCAAGGATGAAAGACCAAAGATACAAGGTAATACCATGGACGACTGCGTATTTTGCAATATCATCAATAAAACGATTGACTCGGAAATTATATATGAGAATGAGCATTTGGTCGTGATAAAGGATATCCTGCCAAAAGCCCCGGTTCATTTGCTGGTTATTCCCAAAAAACACATCATCAGCATCGGGCATCTGGAAAAAGCGGATGAGGCGTTGGCGGGGGAGATGATTTTCGCGGCAAAAGAAATGGCCAACAAGTACGGAATCGCCGAAACCGGCTATAAATTGATTTTCAATGTCGGCCGCGATGGCGGCATGGTCATACCGCATCTCCATATGCATTTGCTTGGCGGCAAGCAGCTGCCGGAATAGGGCTTGCATTATCAAATCAACCGTTTCCCCCGCCTTCTTATGGTCCGGATCGCGCAGGAGGCGGTTTTTTGTCGGGTGTCGGCATGTTTTGAGTTGACCAAAAGCCTGATATATATTATAGTAAGTGTAAGATTTCTGATCTTAACCTAATCAACAAAGAAAGAGGTGATATCATTTGGTAGAAGTTAAGAAAAAAGATAACGAATCTTTTGACAGTTTACTGCGCCGTTTTAACCGTAAAATCCAGCAAAGCGGCGTTTTGATCCGTGCCCGCAGAATCCGTTTTTTTGAGGCTCCGAAATCCCGCAACTTGCAGAAGGTGGCGGCCCGGCGCCGCAGCCAGATCAAGGCCCAAAAAGAAGAGCAAAAGCGCATGGGAAAGCCGGTGGTTAAAAAATACGGGCGCCGTTAATTTTTGTAGGGTTATCGAGTTTATAAGGCAAGGATCCTCAAGCTTTATAAACTCTGCGAACTTTATAATCGAATTTATGCTGTCACTAGAACAAATTGAAAAAGACCTGTCTGCAGCCATGAAGGGAAAAAACCAGCTGGCGGTGGAAACTTTGCGCGGGCTGAAAACGCGGGTGCAAAATGAAAAAATCGCCAAAATGGCAAATTTGTCAGAGACCGATATGTTGGCCTTAGTCAGGAGCGAGGTAAAGCGCCGCAAGGAAGCCGCCCAAACCTACCAGAGCGGCGGACGCGGCGAGCTTGCGCAAAAGGAGCTGGACGAAGCTTCGGTCCTGGAGAAATACTTGCCCCAGTCTATGCCCGAAGAACAGCTTGTGGAACTGGCCGGCCAGGTAATAATGGAAAATAATTTTACCGCAAAGGATTTCGGCCAGGCCATGGCCAAGCTTAAAAGCAAGCTTGGCCCGGCTGCCGACGGAGCCACGCTGGCCCGCATTCTTAAAGAAAAACTAAAATCGTAAACCAGGATGCGCGCGGCAGGTCGTGCCGCATGCAAGATACAACATGGCAAAAGAACAATACATAACCGGTTTGGACATTGGCACGGCCAGCGCGCGGGTAATCCAGGCAAAGTTCGACCCCGCAACCGGCGGCTTTAGCGTGATTGGCGCCAGCGAGGTGCCGTCTTTGGGTTTGCGTCGCGGGGTGATTGTCGATATTGAAGAGGCGGTATCCGCCGTTTCCAGCGCGCTGGAAAAAGTTGAGCGCATGACCGGGGTGCCTGTAACCGCAGCCAATGTATCCGTGGGCGGCAACCATATCGCTTCGATTTCTTCCCACGGGGTCATTGCCATATCGCGGGCCGATGGAGAAATTTCCGAAAGCGACATCGTCCGCTGCGTCGACGCCAGCCAGGCCATTTCCATTCCCCAGAACAAAGAGGTTCTCCACGTTTTTCCCAAGACTTTTACCCTGGACGGCCAGCCGGGCATAAAAGATCCATTAGGCATGACGGGTATCCGTTTGGAAGTGGATACGATTATTGTCCAGGCGGGCCTGCCTTTTATCAAAAATTTGTCGCGCGTAATTCTTCAGGCCGGCTTGGAGATGGGCGAAATGGTGCTGTCCGCCTGCGCGGCTTCCGAAGCGGTGTTAAACAAACGCCAAAAGGATTTGGGCGTATGCTTGGTGGATATTGGGGCCGGAACGACGAGCATGGCAGTTTATGAGGAAGGCGACTTATTCCATACAACCGTGCTGCCTTTGGGCGGCATGCACATAACCAACGATGTCGCCATTGGCTTAAGGTGCAGCATTGAGACGGCAGAAAAGGTAAAACTTTTTTACGGCCACGCCGACCCCAAGGCGGTGTCCAAAGACGAAGAAATAGATTTATCCAAATTGGATGCGAGCGAAGACCAGAATACTTCGCGGGAATACGTGGTGGAAATTATTGAGGCCCGCTTGGAAGAAATTTTCCGCATGGTCAATAACGAGCTTAAAAAAATCCAGCGGGACGGCAAGCTGCCATCCGGCATTGTGCTGACAGGCGGGGGCAGCAAACTGCCGGGCATCGTGGAATTCAGCAAGAAACATTTGCGTTTGCCCACGGTCTTAGGCAAGCCCCAGAACGTAACTACTATCATTGACCGGGTGGATGATCCAAGTTTCGCGACTGCTGTGGGGCTGGTGCTGTGGGGCGGAAAAATGTCGAGTTTCGGCTCAGGCGGCGGCTTAGGCGATGCGGTAAAAGGGATATTAAGCAGCCAGGGCGTGACTAAGGCGCGGAAATGGCTGAAGTCATTTCTGCCTTAAGCTTTGAACAAGCTGCCCTGCCGTCCGCCGAAAGCGGGCGGTTTTTTATGCCAAACCGGCGAGCCTTGAGCGGAGGATTTGTGCTATAATGCGTTTGGATATATAATGTATTTAATATTTGAGCCCTTTCTTTTGGAAAGGCTCCCGTCCGCAAGCCGCGGGCGGAAAAACGGCTGTTATAGCTGCTGTCCCGGCTTGCCGGGCGAGACAATTTAAAGATAACAAGCATCATGAAGAAATATATGGAAGTGAAACCTAAAATTGAAACTTTTGCGCGCATTAAAGTACTTGGCATCGGAGGCAGCGGCACCAATGCGGTCAACCGCATGACCCAGCTGGGGATTAAAGGAGTGGAGTTTATTTCCATCAACACAGACGCCCAGGCGCTGCATAATAACCAGGCCGACCGCAAGGTGCATATTGGCAAGGGCGCAACCAAGGGCTTGGGCAGCGGCATGAACCCGGAACTGGGCAGGCAGGCGGCGGAAGAGAGCGTGGAGGAGCTCGAAGAAGTTATTGACAATGCGGACATGGTGTTTATTACCTGCGGGCTCGGTGGCGGCACCGGCAGCGGCGCGGCGCCGATTGTGGCCGAGCTGGCAAAGAACAAAGGCATCTTGACCGTGGGCGTGGTAACCAAGCCGTTCACCTTTGAAGGCAGTAAAAGAAAAGAAGTCGCGGAGACCGCTTACGACAACCTCAAAGACAAGGTTGATGCCATTATTTCTATCCACAATGACCGCATCCTGCAGATCATCGACAAAAAAACTTCCCTGATCGATGCTTTTAAAACCGTGGACGAAGTTTTGCGCCAGGGGATTGCGGGCATTTCCGATTTGATTACCACCCACGGCATTGTTAACGCGGACTTCGCCGATGTGAAAAGTATTATGCAGGATGCCGGCACGGCCCTTATGGGCATTGGCCGGGCCAGCGGCGAGAACCGCGCGCAGGATGCCGCCAAGGCTGCCATTAATTCTCCGCTGCTGGAAATGACCATTGACGGGGCCAAGGGCGTGCTGTTCAATATCACCGGCGGCGCTTCCCTGGGCATGTTTGAAATTGACGAGGCCGCCAAGGTTATTACCCGCAGCATTGATTCCGATGCCAAGGTTAAGTTCGGCGCGGTCATAGACGAATCCATGGGCGAAGAAGTCAGGATTACAGTCATCGCAACCGGCTTTGACGAATCCAGCCGGTCCAACAGTCCGGTGGCCATGGTGCTGAACGATGACGCCAAGAAAGCAAAAATGCCGGAGCCCAGGATGTTTGCCGCGCCGCCGGCCATGACAGAAGTCAGAAAGCCGATGTTTAACCCCAAACCCGCTCCGCCGATCGAGCCCGCAGAGAGTCCCGCGCCTGCCGCGGGGGATGAAGATGAATTGGACATACCGGCTTTCATCCGCAAGAAAATGAAGTAAGCGATTTTAACATCTTCAATACCTCGGAGCTCTGCTCCGAAATGACAGATGTCTCTTGCGGTAATACCTCGTCGGCTTGCCGCGAGAAACCTTTATCCTTTACTGTTGGTTGATCAAGCACTAAAAAATTTAAAAACTTGTCACTAGACAAGTTTTTAAATTTGTGCTATACTTGATAAGTAACGGATTTCAAAAGGTCGATTTTTCGTTAACAAAAACGAGAAAAAATCCTTGCGAGCAAGAAACAAAAAAGAAAACAAAAAACAATTAAATAGCATTTGCGGCAAACGGAGCCTGAAGTCCGCTGATTTTATTTGAGGAGTGCGTGCGCAAACACTTCTCTTTAAGAACAGCAGGAGGGAGCGTTAGGCGCTTTCGGCCGTAAAAAAAATTCATTAATATGACTCAAGAAACACCGGTAAAGGTTTTGAGCCTGCTGGGCACGGCGATTGCCTCGCTGTTCTTTTTATTTGCCGTCAGCATCAGCAATGCGAGTTTTGAGAGAATGGAACAGCCTTTTCCAGATGTCTTTGCTCCCGTCAAGGTCGTGTCGGTTTTAGACACCGCCGCCAGCGGTTACAGCAAGTTCGTTTATGCCAATTTGGTTTTGCCAGCGCAGCAGGATTACGCGTTCTACGCGGACAACATTTCCTATGCTGTGGCGGAAGCCAGCCCGGCCTTTATGGAAATGGCCGGAGTGAGTATGCCTTCAGTGGCGCAGGCCATGTATCAGCCCAGGGCCCAGGTGGCCGGAGCTTCCGACCAAATTGTGGTCAGCAAGTATTACCCTCAATCCGAGGGAGTGTTCAGCATCTTCTATAAGTAAGATCAAAAGGCAATCAACAATTTTAAAACCCCGGCTGTGCCCCCGGGGTTTTAAAATTGTAGGTTATTGAATTTTGCTGTGGTGCTGGTATAATGTGAAAACCTTTGCCGCCAGTCATCAATAGTCCAACCACCAGACGAGGTTGGTCGGCTAAGGCTGCCGGAACTCTGGCAGTCCTGAAAAACTGGCTCTTGCCAGGTTTCTCCTGAGACATGATTGGCGGCAAAGGCAAAAATTTAACAGGAGGTTTGCCGTGATTGAGCAATACGAATTCACAGCTTTGTCGTGGCTCCATGGCAAGCTGCATCTGGATGCGGATGAGTATAATTTGTACTACCTCATAGGCAACTTGAGGCAGGGCAAGTACGGTTTGTATTACAGCCGATGGGAAATGGATGGCAGGCCGATTTGGCAGCCGAGAGGCGAGCTGCGCATTGTCCAGAAAGCCGTAGCCAAGTTGTTGCTCAAACCTTTTCCCCGGCACCCGCTCTGCTTTGGTTTTTCGGGCGGCAGCGGAGGGCGAGCCGCATTGCCGCACGCCGGGTACAGGTCGGTATTGGCATTTGATTTGCGCCACGCTTTTTCCCAAGTCACCCACCAGCAGGTCTGGACAGCGCTCTATGGAGTAAGCGATCCGCACCTTTCTTTCTATGCTGCCAGGTTTGTCGCGGATTTGTGCATAGTCGGAGAGGTGTGGCAGCCGCTGTATCACCCGTATGAGTCCGGGGGCGGTTTTTTGCCCCAAGGCGCTTCAACGAGTCCCAGGCTGTTTGATTTATGCCTGGCCCCGTTTGACGACCAGATGGCTCTTTGGGCCAAGAGGTTGGACCTGGCGTATAGCCGCTATGCGGACAACCTGTTTTTTTCTTCCGGGCGGGAAGAATTTCCAGGCCGCGCCAGAATGATTCTGTTAAGCGAGGCAGGCAAGCGCTTCCGGATCCACAAAGTCAGGCTGGTAGAGCATGGCCGGCTGTGCCGCATGCTCGGCCTGAACCTGGAAAGGGAAAGTGTAAGCAATACCCGCGGCTTCAAGCGCGCGTTCCGCGGTGCCCTGCACCATTTGGAGTACGCGCTGGAACACGGGCTTGATTACGAACGGGCTTGGCAGGTGGTGAATGGCTATGCCGGGTTTGCCGTTTGGGAAAGCCTGTCCGGCGATTTGATTGGCAAATACCAAAAGCTCAAAGCACAAATCCATTCTTTACAATGGGGATGGTAAGCCGCGAAGTCAGGGGGACTCGCGGCTTTTTCCTTTTACGATTTTTTACTTTTGTGGATATCTCCGGGTCGCATAATTTTTTTTGTAAAAATCCTTAAGGTTTCAGGCAGTTTGCCCAAATCTATATATGGTATTACAATTAGAAATGTAAACACTATATCTAGTAGATTTGAGCGCTTAGGATATAAATACAAAAGGCCATTGAAGCCTGTTGCGGAAAATCCGTTTGAATACGGGCTTTTATATAAGATATTTTTTTTCTTGCCAGGCAAGGCTTGTTAAAGGCCCGCCGAAAAGCCAAAACAGCCTTTTAATCCACATTTATCATTCATTTTTAAAAGTATTATGCGCTGCCCCAATTGCCAGTATGAAGACACCAAGGTTTTAGACAGCAGGCCGGTAGACGAGGGGGATGCCATCCGCCGCCGCCGCCAGTGCGACAAATGCGAGTTCCGCTTTTCCACTTATGAGGAAATTGAAATTCTGGACCTGACAGTCATAAAAAAGGACGGCAGCAAGCAGGCCTTTTCCAAGGAGAAGCTGCAGCGGGCCCTGAATCTGCCGCTGGATAAGCGGCCCTGCACCGAAGACGCCATGCGCAAGCTTCTTTCCGCGATTGAGATAGAAATTCAGCGGAAAGCCCGGGACGGAGAAATAAAAAGTTCGGAGATCGGCGAGATAGTAATGAAAAAACTGAAGAAGCATGACAAGGTGGCCTATGTGAGGTTTGCGGCAGTGTACCGGCAGTTTGAAGACGTAGACGAGTTCAAAGAAGAGCTGATGAAGCTGTGAAGTCCGTCAAATCACCAAGTTTATAAGGTAAAAAATTATTATTAAAATCAACTTAAATAAAATTAACCCAATTACCCTAATTTCTAATTAACCTAAATAAGCACCAAAAATAATTTAAACATTTCATCCTTGGGATTTATTTAGAATAATTAGGCTAATCAGGTTAATTAGAATAATTTAGAAAGAAGCTTATGCAATCCAAAGCCAACCTGCAAGAACGAAAGGTGAACGCCCTCTCCGAACTGGGAGAAAAGATTTTTTTGGACCGCTACGCGGTGAAGGATGTAAAAAGGGAAACCCTGGCCGCAGGGGACACGGTGGTGGTTTTGGTAAACCCTAAAACCGGACAGCGGGAAATCGGCGCCATAGAAAACCTGAATCGCGAGACCAGGGAAGTGTCCGTGCGCATGCGCGGAGGAGATTTGGAATACCGCACCATTGAACACGTGGACAAGCCGCTGGAGCTGGTTCCTGAGCAGATGTTTGACCGGATTGCCAAACATATTGCCAGCGTGGAAAAGACAGAGGAGAAAAAGACCGAATGGGAAGCCAAATTCCGCAGGCTGATGGATGACTGGAAGTACGTCCCGGCGGGCCGAATTTTTACGGGCGCGGGCACGGGCCAGAACCTGACTTTTTATAACTGTTATGTTATTCCTTCCCCCAAGGACAGCCGCCACGGCATTTTTAACACCCTGGGGCAGATGGCGGAAATTATGTCCCGCGGCGGCGGAGTGGGCATTAACGTTTCGTCCTTGCGTCCCCGCTATGCTTATGTCAAAGGCGTCAACGGCAGGTCCAGCGGCAGCGTATCCTGGGCTTCGCTCTACAGCTTTGTGACGGGCCTGATTGAGCAGGGGGGCAGCCGGCGCGGGGCGCTGATGCTGATTTTAAACGTCTGGCACCCGGACGTAATGGACTTTATCAATTCCAAAAAAGAAGCGGGTAAAATAACCAATGCGAACATTTCCGTAGGCATTACCGATGACTTCATGCAGGCGGTCAAGGAAGACAAACCCTGGGATTTGATCTTCCCGGACACTTCCGACCCCCTGTACCACGATCACTGGGACGGCAACATCAACGCCTGGCAAAAAATGGGCGGCAAGGTAATTAAGCACAAAACCGTGCGCGCCGCGGACATTTGGGACAATATTATTTCTTCGGCTTGGGCCAGCGCGGAGCCGGGCATGTACTTTATTGACCGCGCCAACTATTATTCCAATTCCTGGTACTATTCCGATTTGCCCTGCACCAATCCTTGCGGCGAGCAGCCGCTGCCCGCTTGGGGCGTATGCAACCTTGGGCACGTGAATTTGTCCAAGCATATTAACAAGGAAACGGGGGAAGTGTTGTGGAATGACCTCAAGCAGACGGTGTCCTGGGCCGTGCGTTTCCAGGATAACGTCATTGACGCCACGCCGTACTTTTTTGAAGAGAACAAGGCCCAGCAGCTGTCTGAGCGGCGCGTAGGCATGGGCACCATCGGTCTGGCGGAAATGATGATTTATAAAGGCCTGAGGTATGGCAGCCAGGAAGCCGTGGAATTTATCGACAAGCTTTACCAGTTTATTGCGGTGACGGCTTACGAAACCTCCATTGAGCTGGCCAGGGAAAAAGGCGCGTTCGCCAGGTTTGAAGCGGAAAAGTTTTTGCAGAGCGGCTTTATGAAAAACATGCCCCTTTATATCCGCGATTTGGTGGCTAAGTACGGTATCCGCAACGTGACCATTATGACCCAGGCGCCCACCGGCACCGTGGGCACCATGGTCGGCACCTCCACGGGCATTGAGCCGTTTTTCTCCTGGACCTATTTCCGCAAGTCGCGCCTGGGCGTGCATGAGGAAAAAATCAAGCTGGCCCAGGACTGGCTGGACAAGCACCCGGGCCAGGAATTGCCGGAATATTTTGTTACAGCCATGGCGCTGGCGCCCGAAGACCACGTCCGGGTTCAGGCCGCGGTGCAGCACTGGACTGACAGCGCAATTTCCAAGACCTGCAATGCGCCTTCCGATTACACCGTGGACCAGACCAAGCAGCTGTATACTTTGATGTTTGATTTGGGCTGCAAGGGCGGAACCATTTACCGCGACGGCAGCCGCGACGAGCAGGTTTTGGCCACGGACAGCAAGAAGCTTGGCAAAGACGCGCAGGAACAGCTGCGGGGCAAAGCCGAAAGCCAAAGCCAGACAGCCAAGCAGTCCAAGGAAGTTATGTCCGTTTCCGGCGATAATCTGCAAATTAACCCCGACACCAAATCTTTTGAAACGGAGAAAGCTGTTGGTGAGGGGCAAAATTTTCAAGAGCCTCCTTTGCTGCTGTCCAATAACAAATTTGGTGTGGGGGTGAAAATTGCGCCGCGCGAACGCCCGAACATGATGCAGGGCATGACCTATAAAATGTCCACCGCTTACGGGAGCCTGTTCATTACCATTAACGAAGACGAGCAGGGGCCATTTGAGGTGTTTGCGACCATGGGCAAGGCGGGCGGGTTCTTTGGCGCCCAGACCGAAGCCATTACCCGGCTGATTTCCACGGCTTTGCGCTCCAATATCGCCATTGAGGAAATCATTGACCAGTTAAAGGGCATCCGCGGGCCGGATGTGAGCTTCTCGGACGGCGGCGTGGTTTACTCCCTGCCCGATGCTATTGCCAAAGTTTTGGAAAAGCACATCAAGCGCGCGGACAAGCAGATGTCTTTGGATCTGCCCCAGGTCCAGGCCGGCGCCATTGCCGAAGAACCGCAAGGCATGACTGAAGAGAAAGTGCTGCAGACGATCAGCGAGGAGAGGATCAAGGCCAACGGGCATTTGACTTATAAGCAGACGCATAAAGTTTCCATTGCCAATTTGGGCAACGCGCCTGTCTGCCCTTCCTGCGCCAATATGCTGGTCTTTGCCGAAGGCTGCCAGAAGTGCGAAATGTGCGGGTATTCAAAATGCGGATAACATCTTTTCCACAAAGTTGCCTCGGATGCTGGCAGAGCCAGACGTCCTCGGCACACTCGGTAAGTTGCAAACAGTAAGCAAGGCGGGCGGCGGTAAATCGGGTTCCCAAAATTTCATTAAAATTTTGGGTGATATTTCCGCCGCCCGCTGATAATTTTTACCACTCCGAGTGCATCCGAGAAGTCGCTTAATAATCGAATAAGTTAAAGGATTCCTCGTAGCAAATTCTCCTCGGAATAAAAAAATAGTATGCAGGAAAACATTTACGCCGTATATATCATGGCAAGCGCTAGTGGGACGTTATATACGGGTTTTACTTCCGCTGGTTTGGCTAAGCGCGTTTGGGAGCATAAAAATGATGTTGTCCCAGGATTCACGAAAAAATATCAATGCCATAAGCTGGTATATTATGAATTATGTGAAAGTTTTGAAGGAGCCTTGGCAAGAGAAAAAGAAATTAAGGGATGGAATAGAAAGAAAAAAGAACAGTTGATTAAAACAATGAACCCGTCATGGAAAGATTTGTATAATTCAATTTTATAACCATACCGAACCAAGTGAGGTATCGCTTACTTAACAACTACAGGCAAGGGATTCCTCGTAGCAAATTCTCCTCGGAATGGTAAAATTGTGAAAAGTGCCTATTTTCTACAATTATGGAAAATTTTGAAAAAACAGGTTCAGAAAAAATTTTACGACAAAGAGTTTTTGATTTGTACCAAAAAGCCGGACTTGATGAATTTTCAAAATGGAGAGAGAATCTAGTATCGCGCAAATAAAAGAAAAATATCCAAATCCGGCAAATTATATCATGTATCATGTGTTAGTAGGCGGAGGAGCTCCCGCATCATGTGATCGATTTGATTTCTCCGGGGAAGATTCAGTAGAGAAAATGATATTTGATTTCGAAAAACAATATGAAGGCTAAAAGTAAATCAAAAAAACTTAAAATGCCCACAGAGTTTTCCTTAGAACCCAAAGGCTTGGTTATCGCTTACATTGGCGCGGGCAAGGGCAAGACCACTGCGGCCATGGGCATGGCCGTACGCGCGGCCGGGGATGGCAAGAACGTGTACATTTTGCAGTTCGTCAAAGCTAAAGCAGCGACAAGTGACAAGAGGCAAGTGGGCGAATGGCCGGTGAGCAGTGAAATAAATTTTTTCAACCAAGCGCGCATTCCTTCCAGCCTGGGCAGCATTGAAAACGAGCAGGTGGGTTTGGGTTTTGTAGGGATATTGGGCGACCAAAAGGAAAAAGACACCCACATCCGCCAGGCTATTTTGGGCCTTGAACGCGCGCGGGAAATCATCACTTCGGGCAAATATGATTTGGTGATCTTGGACGAGATTATTTCCGCCCTCGAGGTCGGGCTTATAGAAGAGCGGGATATCTTGGACCTGATAAAGCTTAAAAGCCCTTTGCAGCATCTTGTTTTGACCGGACATAACCATTACCCAAAAATTTTGAAAGCCTGCGATTTGGTGACGGAAATGAAAATGATCCGGCACCCGTACTATAAAGGGATACTGGCGCAGCAGGGGATTGACTATTAGCAAATTTCTAATTATTCTAATTACACCAATTCTTCCAAATAATTCCCCGATGCCAAATTGCAAATTTCAAAAAAGCTTTATCTTGCTTCTGCCGTTATTGTCCATAGTGTTATTGGCCGCGGGGTGTAACATAAACAAGCCGCAACCGGCAACCAGCCAGCCGCAAGAAACCCAGCAGCAGGAAGAAACCGCAAGCCAGCCTTCGGCTAAAACCGATACTCTTGTTCCCAAAGGCCTGCCCGCAGCTGCTGGGCAGCAGACAGTGGTCCAGACCGTTGAAGGCTCCAGCCGGAACCAGCCGAGCTATAGATATACCGAAAAACAAACCGCTTTGCAGCTTTTAAAAGCCACCCATGCGGTGGAAACCAAATCTTACGGCGATATGGGGGAATTTGTTTTGAGCATTGACGGCATTAAGCCCGACAGCAAGCATTTTTGGGAATTTATTGTTAATGGCAAATCTTCCAAC
The DNA here is from genome assembly GCA_021847435.1 of bacterium. Taxonomy (GTDB): domain Bacteria; phylum Patescibacteriota; class Doudnabacteria; order UBA920; family UBA920; genus PALSA-1336. The sequence goes on along the minus strand of JAJZRC010000001.1, from coordinate 44,540 downwards.
GTGGGTGCGTCATCCTATATTCTTAAAGCAGGAGACAAGGTAGAGTGGAAATTAACAGAAATAAAGTAAATGACAAAAATGACCTGCAAAAATTTCTTTTTTAAAAAACAAGTTAATTATAATTAAAATTTTTTAGATGCTGATATATTTAATTATTTTAGCAGCCGTAGCGGCCAGATTCATCCCGCATATGCCAAATTTCGCGCCCATAACCGCGCTGGCGATTTTTAGCGCTGCGCAGCTGGACTGGAAAAAGGCGGCTGGCATAACTTTGGCCGCCCGGCTGGCGAGCGATTTATTTTTGGGTTTTTTCTCCTGGCCGCTCATGCTTGCGGTTTATGCTTCTCATTTGGCCGGCATTTTGTTCGGTTTGTGGATCAAGCGCCGCCAAAGCTGGGCCAGAATCGGCCTTTCGTCCCTAGCTTCTTCCGCGCTGTTTTTTCTGGTGACCAATTTCGCGTTTTTGTACGCCGAGTATCCGCATAATTTTTCCGGCATCATGCAGAGCTATGTAAACGGCTTGCCGTTTTTGCGGGGCACCCTGGTCGGGGACTTGGGTTATACGGCCGCGCTGTTCGGCGCCCTGGCCTTGGCAAAATATTTTGCCTCAGGCAGGACCAAAATTTTAAGCAGTGTTCGCCCGCTTTCCTAAAAGCGGGTTTTTTATGAAAAAAGGCATTGATTACATTGGCAACACCGTGGTATTTTTTTGCCATGATGGCAAAGGCAGGTTTTTGATGGGCAAGAGGTCCAAAAACGCCCGGGACGAACAGGGTAAATGGGATATTGGCGGGGGCGGCGTTGAGCTTCATGATACCGTGGAGAATACGCTGAAAAAAGAAATCAAGGAAGAATATTGCACGGATGTTTTGGGTTTTGAAATGCTTGGCTTCCGCGATGTGCACAGAGTTCATAACGGCGAGCCGACCCATTGGATTGCCCTGGATTTTAAAGTTCTGGTAAATCCTGATATGGTAAAGATAGGGGAGCCGCATAAATTGGATTCGCTTGAATGGTCTACCTTGGACAGTATGCCGGGCATGGAGGAATTCCATTCCCAGTGGCCGGAATTTTTAAAGTTATACAAACTCCGCTTATGAAATTGACGGTTTTTGTCCACCCCAACAGCAAAAAGCCGCGCATTGAAAAAGATTTGCTCGGGGACTTGCATGTATATGTGCACGAGCCGCCGCTGGAAGGCAAAGCCAACAAGGCGGCAGCCGCTTCGCTGGCTGAACATTTCGCCGTCAGCAAAACTTGCGTACGCCTGGTGCGCGGCGAAAAATCAAAACAAAAAATTTTTGAAATCAGCCAATGAGCAAAAGCCGGATTTTCATTGCCGTTGCCGTCAGTTTTGCCGCAGGGGTGCTTACTGCCTCGGCCTGGACTCTGTCCCACCCCTGGGTGTTCGCCACCCTGGCTGCGGCTGCCGCGATATTCTCCTTCAGCTTCATAATCGGACAAAAAGCGCCTGCCTTGCTCGCGCTTTTTTTGTTTTGCGCCGGGCTTGGGTCCTGGCGCCTGAATGCGGCAGCGGTAGAAAACGAATACGGCAGTTTTATGGGGATCAAGCAACAGTTTGAAGGCTATATTGTCAGCGAGCCTGATGTTAGGGATGTCCGCCAGATGCTGTATGTGCGGCCCAAAGGCCTTTCCCAAAATTTGCTGGTGACCGCCACCCTGGCGCAGAGCTTTTTTTATGGCGATGAAGTGGCGCTTGAGGGCAAGGTTAAGGAAATTCAGAATTTCGACGATTTTGACTACCGCGGCTATTTGGAGCGGCACAACGTATACGCGCAGATGTCCTATCCGAAAATTTTGATATTAAAAAACAGCCGGCTCAACCCGCTGAAGTTTGCCGTGCTAAAGCTCAAAGCCGCGCTGGTGGCGCGCCTGGGCAGTTTGTACCGCGAGCCGGAAAACAGCCTGCTGCTGGGAATACTCATTGGCGCGAGAAAAAGCTTGCCCAAAGATATCGTGGAAAATTTTAACTTAACCGGCACTTCTCACATTATTGCGGTGTCGGGCTTCAATATTACCATTATGATTACGGCGCTGGCGGCCTTAGCCAGGTTTTTAGGCAGGCGCTTCGGTTTCTGGCTGACCACAGGCGTAATTATAACCTTCGTGATTTTGACCGGGGCTTCGGCTTCGGTGATTCGCGCAGGCATTATGGGTTTTTTGCTGCTGCTTTCATTAAACATCGGCCGCCAGTACGCCGTGGTTCCGGCATTGTTTTTTGCGGGGTTGATCATGCTGGTGATTAACCCCAAAATTTTATTTTGGGATGTTGGCTTTCAATTGTCGTTTGCCGCCACCATGGGCATTGTGTTCTTGTATCCGCCGCTGAATCTTTTGGCTTCGCGATGGCCGGAAGCCCTGGGTACCAAGACCATGCTGCTTACCACGCTTTCGGCCATAGCGGCCACCCTGCCTCTGGTACTCTTGAATTTTGCCCGCCTGAGCGCGGTGGCTCCGTTAGTGAATATGCTTGTATTGCCGGTTGTGCCGTTTGCCATGCTGTTTGGCTTTTTAAGCCTGCTGCCTTTGGCCGGCCCGGGCCTGGCTTTTTTGGCTGTGGGGCTTTTGCGCTATATTCTCTTGGTAACAGAATGGTTTGCGCGCTTGCCGCACGCGAGTCTGGACTGGCAGATATCTCCGCGGCTGTTTTGGCTGATGAGCACCGCGGTGCTGGGGGGCTATTTCTGGCTGCGAAAAACGGCGGAAAAAGTCAATCGCGAGCCGCTTGGCTAAGCCTGGAATTTATGATAAAATAGCCAGTGAATCATGCAGAATTTACGTGCTTGCCTTTTTTTGGCCCGGGCGCAGCCCGGCCCTACAAGCGGCTTTGGCCAATTTCTTTGTTATTTTTCTGCGGTCTTTATCGGCGTACCCCAAGTACGCCTCTAAAAATCCCTGCCTGCCGGCAGGCAGGCTCGGAAAAATGCCTCGAACTTGGCCAACACGTAAATTTTGCTAAGATTCGCCATTAAAATTCAAGGAGAAACATGACAAACAAAATGCTTTTTGCCATAGTTGTAGCCCTGCTGGTAATTGGCGGCTCGGCTGCCGGGTATTACTACTGGCAAAATTACCGGCCTTTAACCAATGTGCCGCTGGAAGAGGAAACAATCAAGCCCGCTGACCAGCCGCAAGCTCCGGCCCAAACGGCCCCGCAGGCGCAAAGTACAGAAACATTGAACCAATGCAAAAGAATGTTTGACACTAACAAGTTACAAAATGACAAGGTGGCCATCTCCGGCCGCCAGGTGGAAATGGATGTGAGGGGTTTTGGCAAAATCACCCTGGAATTTTACGACAAAGACGCGCCCAAGACCGTGGAGAATTTTTTGCGCCTGGCCAATGCCGGGTACTTTGACTGTCTGATCTTCCACCGCGTGGCCAAGGGTTTTGTAATCCAGGGCGGCGACCCGACGGGAACGGGCGCGGGCGGGGACAGCGCTTTTGGCGGCGAATTTGCCGATGAAATAAACGCCGGTTCCGAACTTTACAAGACCGGTTACAAAAAAGGCGTGCTGGCCATGGCAAACCGCGGACCCAACACCAACACCAGCCAGTTCTTCATTATGCTGGGCGACGTGCCCCTGCCTCCGTCTTATACCATCTTCGGCCGGGTTACGGCCGGCCAGGACGTAGTGGACAAGATCGGCCAGGTGGATATTACCCCGCAGATGGGCCCTACTGACGGCGCGCCCAAGCAGCCCGTGGTCATGGACAGCGTGAAAATAATTAAGTAAGAATTTTTTATGCAAAAATTGAAACAGGAAAAAACCTTGGTTTTAGTGAAGCCGGACGGCGTTAAGCGCGGCCTCATTGGTGAAATTGTCGGGCGCATTGAACGCCGCGGCTTGAAAATCGTGGCTTTAAAAATGGTGAAGGTAGGCCGCGAACATTTGGAAGACCATTTTCCCAAGAGCGAAGAATGGGTCGGCCGTCTGGGGGACAAGGGCCTGGCTACTTTTGCCGATTATAAATTGGATCCCAAAGAACACTTGGGCACGGCGGATAGGATGGAAATCGGCAGAAAAGTTAAAGAGAGCCTGTTTGAATACCTAACCTCGGGACCGATTGTGGCTATGGTGGTGCAGGGTATTCACGCCATAGATATGGTGCGCAAACTTGCCGGGCACACTTTGCCTTTTAAGGCGGAGATGGGCACCTTGCGCGGGGATTTTAGCGTAGATAGTCCTGCGGTAGCGAACGTGGAAGGCCGTTCCATTCATAATATTATGCATGCCTCGGAAACTCCGGAAGAAGCCCAGAATGAAATAAACTTGTGGTTCAAGCCAGAAGAAGTTCATGAATATAAACGCGCCGAAGAAGATGTAATGTTCTAAGGTTGTATTAGAGGAAACCCCGGACTTTAGCCCGGGGAGGATGTCATTCTAATGCTGATTGGCGGTCCTAGCGGACCAGTGGACAGTTTTTATATTTCGTGTATAATTTTTTTTAAACAGGTCCGCAAGGAGGATGCAAGGTGGAATTTGATGTTTGTAAGCTGGAAAAGGCCGTAAACGGCCGCGCTCGTTTTTTTCTCAGGCATCTTGAGGCTATCCGCAGCCTCCTGCCCCCCGAAGAAGTGCGTTTTCTGCTGGAAGATCCGGTGGAATTCACTTCCAAGAGCTGTTTCTTCAGGGGCCTTACCCGGGAGAAGGTGGCTCAATGCCTGCAAACCGGCCTCATGCTGCCCCAGTACGGGCAGATGAACAGCCATGCCGTCTTTGAGACGGACAGTCCGTATCTGGCATTGATCCATGCCACCGGCCATCTGTCCGCGCTGGCCGTGGTTGATCCGGACAAGGTTGACCCTCTCACTCCGTTGGTCCAGCCGGGCACGCCCGCATACGCGGCGCTGGCCGGCCAGGGCTGCAAGGTGTGCGGCAAGCCAGGCTGCCATAAAGCAGCATGCTTTGAAGCGCAGAACTACGTGGACACCATCAGTATGTCCACGATAGGGCATGCCTGGCACAACATTGAGCTGCGCAAGCCCCAGCCTCTCTCCGGGGTGCGCTGCTTCAGCGTTGAACAGCGGGATTTCTGCGTGCTGCTGGACCCCGCTGACCCGGATCACCGCCAAAAACTCCACCGCTTGTATTTGTGCTAAGCTGGCCATCGCCGGCAGGGCACGATTTTCTCCGAACCAGGGATGCGACTCAAACCGCGTCCCTGGTTTTATTAGCGACGTAGAGCGAGTAAAAGAGTCCTTAAGGACTCTTTTACGAGCCTGAGCCCGCCTGCCGGCAGGGAGCTAATACAGGTTCAATACCTCGGAGCTCTGCTCCGAAATGACAAATGTCTCTTGCGGTAATACCTCGTCAGCTTGCTGCGAGGAACCTTTATTTTTTGGTTGACTCGGGAGCCGATTTCTGGTAGAATGTTGAGCTGTCTGAAAAGGAGGATATGAAAAATGGTACAACGGACCATGCTGATGTTCAAGTCGGACATGATGGAGCGGGGCCTGTGGCCCGAAATTCTGACTGAGTTTGTCATTAGGCCGGGCTTTAACATCTGCGCCATGAAGATGGTGGAGCCCACGGCAGCCCAGTGGCAGAAGCATTTCGGGCATCTGCCGCCGGAAGTGCGCAGGAGAGTGATCCAAACTTCCCGGCAAACGCCGGTGATCATCATGGTGGTGGAAGGGGACGAGGCTGTGGCGCGGCTGCGCGACGCGGCCGGTTCCACGGCGCCGGGCGAAGCCACGCGCAGCACCATCCGCCGCCGCTTTGGCCACGCGAGCGAAAAGACACTCAAGAGCGGCAAGAATCCGCGGCTGAACAACACTATTCATACTTCGGCCACCAAGGACGAAGCCGATGCGGAGATTGAGAACTTTTTTTCGCCGGAGGAGATCCATGGCCACCGGTTTGTGTACGCCAGTTTTGCGTATTGAAAAAGGCGCCGGCCGGCGCCTTGATAAATCCGAACCGGGAGCGCTGCCTTTAAGGCAGCGCTCCCGGTTTTTATTTGGGTAATGCCAGCCTCATAATTATTTTTTCCGAAAAAATCTGGGCAGGGAAAAGCTTTTGAGCTCCTTGATGCGTTCCAGAATTCCTTTGTCATGCTCTTTTAAGTAATGGCGGATTTTGTTGCGGGCATTCTGGGTGCGGGCGGCCTTGAGCCAGTCGCGGGAAATGACCGCTTCTTTTTTTATTTTGATGATTTCCACCACGTCTTCGTTCTGCAGTTCGTCAAAAATGCTCCGCATTTTGCCGTTGATTTTGGCGCCCATCATGTGGTAGCCCAAATCCGTGTGCACGGCAAAGGCAAAATCAATGGCGCTGCTGCCCTGGGGCAGGTCCTTAATGTCGCCTTTGGGGGTGAAGACGAAAATCCGGTCGCGGAAAAAATCAATTTTCAGGCTTTCCAAAAATTCCTCGGGGCTGCTGGCTTCTTCCTGCCAGCTTTGCAGTTCTTTGAACCATTTGGCTTGCACCCTTCCGGAACTTTCCGGCTTGCCTTCTTCGGCATAGAACCAGTGGGCGGCTACTCCGCGTTCCGCCTCTTCGTGCATTAAGTCCGTGCGGATTTGGATTTCAAAAGTCTTGCCGGCTTTGCCGAATACGGTAGTGTGGATGCTTTGGTAGCCGTTAGGCTTGGGGTTGGCGATAAAGTCCTTAATCCGGCCCGGCACCGGCTGGAAATGCTTATGGATGCTGCCTAAGGCAGCGTAGCAGTCCGAAGTGCTTTTGGTAATAATTCTCAACGCGATAAAATCGTGGATTTTAGAAATATCGCTTTCGTATTTTTGCAGTTTGCGGTGCAGGGAATAGAGGCGTTTGACCCTTCCCGTTATTTCCTGGAATTTGATGCCTTCGGCGTGGAGGATGTGGACCAGGTTTTTTTGCGTTTCTTTCATGCTGTCCTGGCGGCTGGCCATTTCGTTTTCCAAAAGCTCTTTGGTTTTTTGGTACTCTTTGGGAAACACCACTTTAAATGACAAGTCTTCCAGTTCGTCTTTCCAGTTGCCTATGCCCAGGCGGCCGGCAATCGGGGCGTAGATTTCCAAGGTTTCTTTGGCGATTCTGATTTGTTTGTCCCGCGGGATGAATTCCAGGGTGCGCATGTTGTGCATGCGGTCGGACAGCTTGATCAAAATAACCCTTATGTCCTGGCTGGTGGCAATAAAGAGTTTGCGCAAATTTTCCATGTAGAATTTGTCCTTGCCGTTTTTCATGCGCACGTGGCCGAGCTGGGTAACCCCGTCAATCAGCCGGGCGATTTCCGGGCCGAACTGCTTTTCAATTTCTTCGAGGGTGATTTCGGTGTCTTCGGGCACGTCATGCAGCAGGGTGGCGGCAAGGGTGGGTACGTCCGGAAACAGTTTGCCTAAAATAATCGCCGCTTCCCGGCCGTGGATAAAATAATCTTCGCCGCTTTTGCGCTTTTGGCCGGCATGCGCTTTTTGCGCGAATTCATAGGCGCGTTTAATTACGGCCTCTTCTTCGGGGGTGAATTTGTGCGGAATGGAATTTAAAAAATCCTGGAAATATTTCATAGGGTTTTTTGTATTATAACATTTTTTATGCAGGGAGTAATCTGAAATATCGCATAAAAGAAAACCGCCCCCCCTTGCGTTCAAGGGCGGGGCGGCGAGCGGAATTAGTTCCTTTGCGCGGCCAGGGGCGCATCTTTCAAGCCAAAATATCCTGCAGAATTTGGCTTGCGCCGGAGGTGGGGGCTATGCTTTACGGTTTTTGGCAGGTCTTGCCGGTTTTGCAGCCGTTCTTGGCAGGACGGCTCTACCTATTTTTAATATTTTTTATATATTAAAAATATCGGCCTTGGGCTTCAGCGGGGCCTGTGCCGTACCTTAAAACTGCTGCTTCACCAACCTCGTCGCAGGGTTACCTTCCTCTTTTTACTTTTTCTCGCCGGGCCCGGAACTCGCGCCGGGTCTTTGTCGCCGTCAGTGTATCCGTCCGCGGCTTTGCCGCTATTTCCGTCTTCACATCATTGCTCGGGAAATTGCGGCGTCCTTTCGGGACAGCAGGGAACATGCTGGTGTGGCAACGCTTTAATTTATATCAAATCCGCAGTTGTGTCAATGCCGGCGGATTGGTTATAATGACAGTGAAAATATTAAATTGAAAGTTGACATACCGGATATGCCCGAGTTACCCGAAGTTCAAACAGTTGTAAGCGAACTTAACCGCAAATTGAAAAACAAGACCATTAGGTCTGTCGTTGTGAATGTGCCGAAAATGATTAGCATCGGGCCGGCGACTGTCAGCAACAAGAGACAGGTAGCAAGTGACAAGGTTAGAATTTTTAAACGCTTGCTGCTTAACCAAAAAATATTGTCGGTAAAACGCCGCGCCAAGCTGTTGATTTTTGACCTGCAAGGACCGTGGTCCATGCTTGTGCATTTGAAAATGACCGGCCAATTTATTTTTGAGGACCAAAAGCAGCGCGCCAAGACCGGCGGCAAATATCGCCTGTTGAATAAAAAAACCGCGCTGTTGGAGCATCTGCCCTCCAAGCATACCCATGTAGTATTTTATTTCACGGACGGCAGCGTTTTGTATTTTAACGACGTGCGCAAATTCGGCTATTTAAAGTTGGTGCATGACGATGAAATTGGACAGGTCAAGGAACTAAAAGAATTCGGCCCGGAACCTTTGGAAAAACATTTCACTTTTGAGGTTTTTTCGGCACAGGTAAAAAAGCGCGCGCGGGGCAAAATCAAACAGGTGCTCATGGACAACAAAGTGGTGGCCGGCATAGGCAATATTTACAGCGATGAGATACTATTTTTGTCCGGCATCAGGCCGGAAAGAAAAGTAATAAATATCCAGGAGCGGGAATTAAGGGAAGCTTATGCCAATACCAAAAAGGTATTAGCTAAAGCCATAAAGGCCAAGGGTTCCAGCGTAGGTGATTTTGTGCGGACTGACGGCAGCTGGGGGCAAATGGGGAAATTCCATTTTGTTTACGGCCGGTCCGGGCAGAAATGCAAGAAATGCGGTGCTATTGTCCAATCAGTAAAGCTGGGAGGCCGCACGGCCAGTTTTTGCCCCCATTGCCAGAAATAAGCTTCAAAATAAGAATTTAGATTGGCTGAAAAACGAAAGCCCGCCTCTTCCCGATTCATCGAGAGGAGGCGGGCTTGTTGCGGCTTAGCGGATTGCCATGACAGCTTTGTTAAAAGACTCCGTCTGTCCGGTGATCGTGGCGCCTAGCCGCCGAAGGATGGTGCCGGTCGGATCTATTTTTGTGTGATCCATCTCCCTGAACATGCCATACATTGAGGCGTAATGCAGCATCAGGTGCAGGCCGCAAGGGGAAAGCCGCAGAGGCACATGGCGAGACACGAAATCATCGCGGTAAGCCACAATGGTTTCCCTGAAACCCCAGAGGGGATGGAAGGATTGCCAACATCTGGCAAGCTGTTGAAGATGCCCGTCTGCTTCCCAGCTTTCCCACTTTTCAACGGTCAGTCCTTTGGCCGTGGAATAGCAGAAGCAGTCGGAGCTCTTGTACTTCATCAGATAGAAATTCCCCGGATGGTCCGAACCTTTCGTGAGCGCTATTATTTCCAGATTGTCCGGCATCAGTCCGAGCAGAGCGGCTCTGATAACCAGCTTGGATCCTGCTTCCGCCTTCAACCAGCTCAGGAAGCCGGCTTCATTATTCATATACCCTCCAATTGCCTAGGCTTTCCGCCATCGGCTATGGTATTTTGCCCTCTTGGGCAATGAAAATATAGGCCTTATGGCTTTCTTTGTCAATGTGATAAAATAGAAATAAGAAAGGAAATTTATGGAAAATAACCAAAATCAAGCCCCGCAACAAACAATGTCCACTGAGCAGCTGCTCGCGGAAATTTACGAAAATACGCGCAAAACGAAAAATTACATGAAGTGGTCCATGTACATTACCGTTGTACTGGTAGTGTTGCCGCTTTTGGCCGCGCTGTTTGCCATCCCGTTTGCCTTAAAAAGCTTGACTTCCGCCTATGGCGGATTGCTTCAATAATTATTAATTCACTAATTCACGAATCAACACCAATGTCGCTGATTTAAGATTTTGTGTTATTCGTGCCATTGGTGCATTGGTGAACAATATATGCAAGACGACAAATGGCAGGAGCTGGCGGAAACCGCGCAAAAGCATTTCCAAAATGCGCAGCTTTCCCGCGAGGACCTGATTATGGAAACCCAGGACGGTCCCGTAAAGCAGGGAACGCAGGATGTTTTGGTCTTTACCCATCCCAGCGGCGTCAGATATAAGCTGGTGCGCGAAAACCGCCCCGTAGTGCTGGAAAAAAAGGAGCTGTTCAGCCACAGGGCCGGACAGAGCGCCCAGACGCAGTATAAATTTTCCCAAACCGAGTTCTCCCACAAGCTTCGGGTTTACAGGGAAGTTGATTTTGACGAGTGGGAGGAAATAACTTTGGATAGTTTGGGATTGTAATTGTTTTACTAAGTACTATTTTTACCAATATACCAATGGGCGAGAAGGGTAAAAAAATTTTAGAAAACTTGCTATATCCAGAATTATCTTACAAAATTGTCGGCGTACTGTCCGATGTTTATAATGAGCTTGGTTATGGCCATCCGGAAAAGACATACCAAAAAGCAATAGCAGTAAAATTGAAAAACAGCAGTTTGCAATTTGCAGAACAGCTGTATGCCCCGGTGTTGATTGACGGAGTGGTAATAGGTAAAAATTTTTTCGATTTTTAATCGAAAATAAAGTCGTCTTAGAAATTAAAAAAGGAGATCATTTTTCCAAATCACATATAGATCAGGTCTATAAATATCTAATCACTAATAGTTTACAATTAGGAATACTTGCTTATTTTGCTCCGAGGACAGTGCATTTTAAAAGGATTATAAACGTTTTACATTAGTATATTGGTACGAATTTGTAGTTGGTAAAACAAATGTTAAAAAATCGCATTCTTTCCACATTGAAATTTTTTGACCTGCAGGACTATCCGCTGACTCTGCTGGAACTGCGCAAGTTTTTGATTGCGGATTGGGAAAGCATAAATCAGCAGACAGACCGGCAAGGCGAACTGGCCACGGGCGCGTCCGAAAATCCGGAGCAGGTAAGTTTGGAAGGTTTGGCCGCCTGTTTGGATAATGAGCTGAAAGGCGCGGTACAAAACGATCTGGGCTTTTACCACTTGCCGGGCAAGCAGGCGCTGGTTCGGGAGCGTTTGAAAAATTACCTGTATGGGATTAAGCGGGAGAAATTAATAAGCCGCTATTCCTGGATCCTGCGCCATGTGCCTTTTGTCCGGGGCGCTGCCTTGGGCGGCAGCCAAGCCATGGGTTTGCAAAAGCCGGGGTCAGATATTGATTTGTTCATCATAACCGATCCGCGGCATATGTGGCTGGCCAGAACTCTGGTGACGGTGGTTTTCCAGTTTTTGGGCAAGCGCCGCTATGGCCAAAAAATCGCGAACCGTTTTTGCCTTAACCATTACGTGGCCGGCCCTAAAGTCTTGAGGCAGATTCGCACCCTGTATTCGGCAATGGAATACGGCCGCCTGCGCCCGCTAGTTTACGGCCAGCAACTGCTGGTCTACCAGCAGAACAACCGGCCCTGGATAAATGTTTTCTTTCCCAATTGGCAGCCGGTTTCGGGGGGCTTTGAAAGCCAGTCCTATTTACAGAAAATTTTGGAAAAGCTGCTGCATAACGGTTTGGGCCGGACTCTGGAGAATCTGTTTAAATCCTGGCAGCTGCCCAAAATAAAAAAAAGCAAGTTCATCATTGTGGAAGACGACGAGCTTTCCTTTCATCCTGACAGCAAGCAGGAAAATTTATTGGAAGGATTTTTCGAATTCCAGGAGCAGCAGCAGAGGGTGCCGGCAGAGCCGGTAGGCTAGGTCAAAATTCGGGCTGTCTGATGCGGAGCGCAGCTGCTGCGCAAATTTATGATGAAATCCGGCGCTTTTGGCAGCTGCCAAATAATCATCCAGCGAATAATAGTAAGAATTCAGGCGTAAAGATTTAGGAACGAATTCGCGCTTTATCAGGCTGCCGCTTTTGGGCGGCGCTTTTTTTGCAAGTTTGGGCTTGCGCCCAACCAATACATCCAGCCACGATCTTTTCCAAACCGCCGCCGGGTAGGCAAGCTCGGGGTTTGGCACTGTAATTATGAGCCGCCCGCCAGGTTTAGTTACATAGGAGAGGTTTATAAAAACAGCAGAGAGATTATTCAAGTCCGGCGCGGCCATGTTCAAAATCACAACATCAAAATAAGCAGGCGGATAGGGAAGAGGCTGCTCTATGTCCGCCATTTTAAATTCCAAAAGCGGCCAGGCTGCCGCGGCTGCGGCAAGCAGGCTTTGCGAGGAGTCGCAGGCTGATATTTGTGCAAAGTTTTCGGCCAGGCGCCCCGCCAGCCAGCCTGAGCCGCAGGCGGCATCAAAAACCCTTAAGCTGTGCTGTTTTGGCAGCCGTGCGGCAATGGCTTTATAGAGGATGTCCTGCTGGATGCGGCCGTCCCGGGAGGCAAGGAAATCAAGGTAAATTTTCGCCCCCATGGGGGTTTGATATCCGTATTCCATGGTGCTATTATAACATGGCATCTTGCGCCGGACGGGGGATTTATCACTCAACTTGACAGAGTGATAATTTGGCTTTATGATGCAAATACTTGAATCAAGAGAATTAACAAAAAGGAAAGAAAATATGAAAGTTAAACCTTTAGGAAACCGGGTACTGGTGAAGCAGCTTTCCAGCGAGGAAGTGACCAAGTCTGGGATAGTTTTGCCGGATACCGCGGACAAAGAAAAAAAAGCCCAAGGCACCATTGTGGAGCTGGGTAATGGCAGCGAAATCACTTCCTTAGGCTTGAAAATCGGCGATACCGTAGTGTTTGGCAAGTATGCCGGCGAAGAGGTCGAAATTGACGAAGACGGCCAGAAACGGGAATACAAAATTCTGTTTGTTGGCAAAGAAAAAGACGAGAGCGATATTCTCGCTTTGGTGGAATAAACTAACTAGCTTTACGAACTACTAATCTGTACGAATATACTAATTCTGAAATCCGAAGATTAGTATATTAGTATCAATTCGTAGTTAGTAAAATCAGGAGAATTTTCAAATGGCAAAAATTATCAAATACGGCTTTGAAGCCAAGCAGGCCATTAAGGCCGGAGTAGACAAAGCGGCTAACGTGGTCAAGGTGACTTTGGGCCCTACGGGCAAAGCGGTTATTCTGGACAAGTCGTTCGGCAGCCCGACCATTACCGATGACGGCGTGACCGTAGCCAAGGATATTGAATTGGAAGACAAGTTTGAAAACGTGGGCGCGTCTTTAATCCAGGAAGTCGCCAACAAGACCAATGAGCAGGCCGGAGACGGCACCACCACGGCCACGGTCCTGGCCCAAAAAATGATTGAAGAAGGCATTGGGGCCGTGGCTTTGAATTCCGCCCGGGCCAATGACATTAAAAAAGGCATGGACAAAGCGGTCCAGTTCGTGGTGGAAGAATTAAAAAAGGTAAAAAAGGACATTAAGAACAAGGAAGAGATCCAGCAGGTCGCGACCATAGCTTCTCTAGACAGCGAAGTGGGCAAGTTGATTGCCGAAGCCATGGAAGAAGTGGGCCATGACGGCGTAATTACCGTGGAAGAAGGCCAGACAACGGGCATGGAAAAGGAAGTGGTCAAAGGCATGCGTTTTGACAAGGGTTATGTAAACCCGTACATGGTCACCAACAGCGAGCGCATGGAAGCCGTGTGGGAAGACCCGTATATTTTGATTACCGACAAAAAAGTTTCTTCCGTGCAAGACGTATTGCCCCTTTTGGAAAAAGTCGCCCAGAGCGGCAAGAAGGATTTGGTAATAATTGCCGATGAAATCGAAGGCGAGGCTTTGGCTACCTTTGTGCTCAACAAGCTGCGCGGCACCTTTAACGTGCTGGCGGTAAAAGCCCCCGGTTTTGGCGACAGGCGCAAGGATATGCTGCAGGACATTGCCATCTTGACCGGCGGCCAGGTAGTCACCGAAGATTTGGGCTTGAAACTGGACAAGGCTGAGCTGAGCGCTTTAGGCCGCGCCCGCAAAGTTATTGCCACCAAGGAATACACTACCATTGTAGACGGCCAGGGCGACAAGCAGGCCATTGAGGCGCGCGTGGGCCAGATAAAGTCCGAGCACAAGAATTCCGTTTCCGATTACGACAAGGAAAAGTTGCAGGAACGCATGGCCCGCTTGTCCGGGGGCGTGGGCGTTATTAAAGTCGGCGCGTTTACCGAAACCGAAATGAAGGCCAAGAAATTCAAGATTGAAGACGCGCTCAACGCCACCAAAGCGGCCGTGGAAGAAGGGATTGTGGCCGGAGGCGGCGCGGCTTTGGCACGCATTGCTCCCAAGCTGGATGCCTTTGGCAGCGGCTTGAACGATGCCGAGCGGGCCGGGGTGCGCGTGGTGCGTACCGCCTTGGAAGCTCCTTTGCGCCAGATTGCGGCCAACTCCGGCGTGGAAGTTACGGGCATTTTGCACGAAATCCAAAATGGATCCGGCGAAAACCTGGGATTTGATTTTGCCAGCCATAACGACAAAGACTGGAAAGCCGGCATGGTGGATATGATGAAAGCCGGGATCGTTGATCCGGTCAAGGTTACCCGCCTGGCTTTGGAACACGCGGTGTCCATCGCCTCCACCCTGGTAACCAGCGAAGCCATTGTGGTAGACAAGCCCGAGCCCAAAGCTCCGGCCACGGCCGGCGGCATGTCCGGAGGCATGGGCGGTATGGATTATTAATTGATTAGCAGGCAGTATTAAGCAGCAAGCATTTAGTTAATATGGAAGGCCCTATTTTTTGTCCGCCATTTCAAGCGGCAAAGGACAGGGCCTTTGTGTTATAATTGGGGCATAAGCATTAAGTTTAAAATTATGGGCGAAATTGAATCCGGGCGCAATACTTCAGCGGAGGCGGAAAATTTGGCTGAATTTTGCAGCGGCGGGCTGGAGTTTTCCGATCGGCAATTGTTGATTTTAAAGCAAACCATGGTCCAATATCCGGAGTTTTTGGCGCGCGTGGAGAAAATACGCCAAGTTTGGGAAAGGGACCAAAACGAAGCGGTTTTAATGCTGGAAAATCTGCGTGATGATTTAAGCGCAATATTAGAAGGGGAGTAGTCCGGCTTAAATAAAAGCTTTTTTGTTATATAATTCGCCATCTCTTGACAAGATGGCGTTTTTGGTGTATACTATATGGTCAAGCTGGATTAGTATCCGATTTGGGTCGTTTAAAAACTTTGTTAAATCCGCCGGTTTTTTACAGGGAAACTCGCGGATTATAAAGCATTTCCACATGCTCCTGATTTCGCTAATACCGGATTGGGGGCGCTATAAAAGCCGCACGGCTGTTTACAAGAATAATTTTTCTTTAGATTCTCCTGTAAGCAGTATGCGGTTTTTTTGTACCTTGTTTTGCGGTACTGCTTGCGGGTTTAAGAGGCAAATATTTTATGTCCGCCTGCGGCGGGCCCCCTGGGCCTACGGACCCATTTGGGGCAGGGCCTGCTTGAATTTTAAGTCCGCAAGCTTTGGCACAACCTTCGGCAATTGACCAAACTTTGTTTTTGGCGTTTAATATGAATTGTAGTTTTGCGGAAGCAGATTAGGCGGCAAGTTTTGCCGATTGATGTGTTTTCGCAAAACCTTTGGTAAAGGGGGATTGCGAGCGAGAAAGGGAACCATGAAAAAAATCGTGTGGGCCTTTTGGGTAGCGGTTATTGTTGGGTTCTTCGTCTGGGGGTTCCAGCATGCCAAATAGCAGGAAGCTCCACGGTCGTAACATGTCGGCCGCAACGGCCCTGCTGCTTGGGACCTGGTATTTGGCTGTAATGTATCTTTTTGCCCAGCTGCCCGATGCGGCGGCTGCGGCAGGAACGGTAATCCCGTAAGCTTAAGGCCGAGCCTGCGGCGGTCTTCCACCCAGGTCCAAGCCAAGTACATTTTTACTTAGACTTTTGAAAAAAGTATTTTTCAGGAGTGTGAGTGAAAATTTAGGAGGAGTAAGATGAAGACGTATTTTTTCCGAAGCTGGATGGATGCCATCGGGCAGACCATTCTGGCGTGTCTTTTCATTACAGCCCTTACGGCTTTGGCCGCGGGTTACATTGAGGAGATAGACTGGAGGACCAGGCCGGTCGTGGCCCTTGAAGGCCCGGACCAGATTCCTGTCCGGATCAGGTAGAAAGCCCGCGGCTGCCACAAGCGGCCGGGGTAACAGCCAACGTTCAAACCAAAAAGGAGATTGTCATGGAACAGAAGCGTTACGTTCCTGACACAATGCCAGTTTGGCCCGTGGCAGTGCTATTGCCTATTTGCATTGTCATTGTCGCCATTGTTGACGGCGGGGGGCTGGGTTGGTTTTTCCACGGAATCGCCCGGTTTGTCGGGCGCATAGTGTTGGGTTTCTAAACCCGCACCCGCTGGAAAAGGCTGTACTTGCGCACTCAAGATGCAAGGCCGCCAATACTCCTTTTGCCTCGGAAAACATCCGGGCGACGAATTGCGCATGCAATTCTGCCGCCCTCCCAAATTTGTCAGGCAAGACTTGGATTATGTATCATGAATAATGAAGCATGTAACAAGCAGCTAAAGACAGTAAGATTCTTTGCTGCATGATTTGTGTTACATGCGCCATGAGTTTGGTTGGCAGGTTTGGGAGGTGCTGTATGGCAGCAGCTTGCGGTATTTTTACGGCCATCGTGTTGGTGGCCGTTGGTGCGTGGGTCTGCAACAAATTCTGGGGACCCTGGGAAGAGGAGGATAGAGGCGTATGAAGACGTTTTTCTTGCTTTACCGGCTGCTCAGCCGGATGGCAGAGGAGGGCTTCCCGCCGCTCACCCGGATCAACGGGAGCGGCCTGTGAGAACTATAGGCCGGCTGGCCTACCGCTTCGCGGAAATCGTGATGATTGCAGGGATTGCGGCAGCGCTGGCCGCCGGCATCTGCTGGACGCTCCTGAAGGAGCGGTTCACCGGCAGGCGGGCGGACTGGCCGTTTGAAACTTGGGTGGGCATGATTGGCCCTCGGGGAAAGGAGGAAAACAAGACGTAAGTGGGGATTCTGGAAGATCTGTTATTTTACGTCAACGGCTGGCCAGCGTGGGCCAGGCTCGCGCTGATATCATTCTGCTTGCCAGGAATGGTGTTGGCCGCAGTAATTTTGGCAACCCGGCGCGGGCGTCACTGAGCATCCTTGCGGATGTTTATACGCCCCCCATACCTTAGCCCGTAAAATTGTTGCAGGTAAAGGAATGGGATTCTTTTTTGCAGTCCGTCCGGCGAAAGTCGGTTTAAATATTATCGCAAGATAAAATTTAAACCGGCATTCCTGTTTTTGCCGGACGGGCTGGAGGATGGAATTTTAGGAGGTGTCACGCCACATGGAAGTCATGGTCTTGATCGGCAGTCTTTTGGGCCTTTGGGTGCTGTTTTTGGGCATCAAGGGCCACGAGGCGCGCCGCCGTCAGGTTATCCACTTTACTTCCGAGTAATTTGGGTTTACCATTCAACCAGCGCAATTTTTGCCCCTTGTATATGGGGGCGGGTAGAAACAAAACATACGTTGTTGGAGGCAGAGAGATGGCTGGAGTTTCTTTATCATTGCCAGGACCAGAAGACCTGGCTGGCTGGCAAAAGTACATCGATCGGCTTGAACCGCCGATCGAGGGTACAAGTGGTGAACGAGGGCTGCAGACATTGCGGAAACGCATGTTAGCAGCCATTGCGAACATGAGCAAGGTCTCCGGCCGCCGGACAAAGCCCGCGCACCCGGCCCGGTATGAGGGCCCGTACCCGAACAGGACGGAATAGGAGGAAAATGGAGACAGAGCAGCATTAGACCGGCGCGCAACACCAGAGCATGCGCGCCGGTCTTTCATTTGCGCACGCTTGACAGGAGTAAGAAAATCAGGTATAATTATGGGTTAATTTTGAAATTTGAAAATAGCAGCTTATTAGTAATGCTGTTATTTTCTGCTTTCAATTTCGAGGGCAGAGACCTTGGTGAGTAGCCATTGGTTTTCCGACAATCAACAACACCCAGGAGGTGCGCCATGAGTAGTGGCAATTTTGAGTATACCCTTGAAGAGCAAGCGGCTCTTCTGGGACAATTCGCAGATGTAATGGAAGCGGCGAGGGAACGGCAGCGGCCAGCACAGAAGATTTCCCTTGCTCTCTCGGCGGCCATCAGCGATGATGACATTATCCGGGTGCCGAAGGTCGTCCAGACTTCGACTGGAAAAATTTTCCACGTCAGCAGCGGCAACAATATCCGCTCTGCGACGGACGCCATCAACACTTTGGATTGCAAGGTGAAACGGGGACTGGCGGAAACGCCAAATAAAATCCCCATGATTCTCCAGCCGGTTGATGAGCACGTCCGTGCCATTCCGCTTGGCAAAGTCATGACTGCGGAGGATATTTACTTTTCTTTTCCGAAGTCAACGACCCCGGCCGGTTGGGCGGCGTTTGGCGCCAAGTTCCCGGAAGAGCAGCGCAAGGCGCCGCACATCGTGATTTGGCTCGACGCTTCAGGCCGGTTCTTCTGCGGCAATCTCTTCGTCTGCGGCGATGGGCGCGGCGTCGGCGTCGGCCCGTGCGGCCCCGGCGAAGAGTTCCACGCCTATTGCTGCGTCCTCGTCCGCGAGTAAGCACTTGGGGCCTTGGATTCTTGAACCTCGTTGGTTCTTGAGTCCTTGGCCCTTTTCGTTTGGAAAAATTTAGGGTAAAATAATTTTGGATAGTAAACGAAACAGTCCACGGCTAAGGCTTTGGGCGGTTGAACTCTAAATCGCTAAAATCGAGCCGGAGTAACATTGGGCAAGCCTGGTGTTAGAGTGCTGTTTAGCGGTTTCAAAAATAAAGAATACTCGGTTCAGTTAATTGGTGGGCTAAAAACCCCAAATAAAATACAGCCCCAAGAGAAGAGTTCGCCAGTTGGCGAATCAATCGGCAGTGGCATAGATGATGCTTTGCACATAATCTTGCAGAACCGCAATGGCAACCAGCTACCCGCTTCACAGTTGACGCGGCTGAACTTTTTAGCTATAATTTGTGAGCTGGGTTGGCAGTAATTTTCCAATCCTTCAATTTTAAATCTTTAATTTTTCTAAAACATGGGAGTTCCCAAAAAGCATAAAACCAGAAGCGGCCGCAATCAGCGCCGCAGCCATCACGCTCTTAAATCCACCAGTTTTGCGGTCTGCAAGAACTGCGGGGGGGCCGTAATGCCCCACTTGCCGTGCAAATCCTGCGGCTATTACAAAGGCAGGAAAATTACAAAGTAAATTGACAAAAATGACAAAAACGACGGAAATGAAAAAAGTTAAACCTGCTTTGCAATTTCTGTCAATCTTGCCATTTTTTTAATTTTTGTCATTTGTTTTATGGCCAATCGCCACCTGTCCAGAACCATTGCCATGCAGTCCCTGTTTGAATGGGATTTTAACGGCGGCAAGGACGACCTGGACCAAATTTTAAACAGCCATATCTCGGAATTTTCCAAGGAAGTGGATGACTCCGCATTTATTTTTGAGCTGGCCCGCGGAGTCAAGGAAAACCTTAAAGCCATAGACGAAATTGTGATTAAGCACGCGCCGGAGTGGCCAATGGACCAGATTCCGCCCGTGGACCGCAATGTTTTGCGCCTGGGCGTTTTTGAATTGATGTTTTTAAAGCAGGTGCCGCCCAAAGTGGCGATTAACGAAGCCGTGGAGCTGGCCAAGACTTTTGGCGGGGAAAGCAGCGGCAAGTTCGTCAACGGGGTCATGGGCACGCTCTATAAGGAGCTGGATCCGGAGGCCGAGCTGCCCGAAACCCAGCCTGCGCAAACGGATAATGCCGATAGCGGGCAAGAAGCGGCTGGATAAAGGATTGTTTGTAGCGGTTTTTTGAAAAATAGTTTATAATATAGACAGTTAAATATAGGTTTTGGGCCCTGGCGGTGGCGATGCCGGAGCGCGCAAATACTTTTACCATTAAGGCAAAGGAACAAACATATGAACAAACTACAACTCACCGAACAGTTGGCCGCCAAATTGGGCATTACCCATACGGAGGCGGAAAGATTTCTGAATACTTTTATTGGAATGGTTTACGAAGTTTTGCGGGGAGGGGATAAAGTCAATATTTCCGGCTTTGGCCAATTCAGCGTTTCGCACCGCGCCCCCAGAATCGGCGTGAACCCGCGAAATCCTTCCCAGAAGATTACCATTCCCGAACTGAATACGCCGAAGTTCAAAGCCGGCGAGGCGTTTAAGGAAGCTATCAAGCTCCGTCCCCAGTAAGCGAGGTTATATAAAAAGCGCCCTTGAACGGGCGCTTTAATTTTGGTATCATAATGTAGAAATTTACGCGGGTATCGTATAGCGGTTATTATCTCAGTTTTCCAAACTGATGATGGGGGTTCGACTCCCCCTACCCGCTCCAGCCTTCGCTAAAGCTTCGGCTGGCTTACGCCAGAAGTAGATTTGTTGAAGATTGGAAGCATTAAAATAAAAATTAAACAGCGAAGGCTGCGCGCCGAAGTCTGACGAAGGCGGGCTTGTATGTTTTACGTATATATTCTGCAGAGCATAAATTTCCCCAAAGAACATTATGTAGGCTATTCCGAAAATTTAAAATCTCGAGTTAAAGTTCATGATTGGGGCGACTCTAAACATACCAAAAAGTTTAAGCCCTGGAAGCTAATTTGTTATTTAGGCTTTGCTGACAAAAAATCAGCCAAAGAATTTGAGTATTATCTAAAAACTGGTTCGGGTAGGGTTTCTCTCAAAAAGCACTTATTGCCTTAAAATATTTTATCTCGGATTTATATGCAGATTTTAATTTGGGTTTTAGCCGTTATCGCGGTTTATTTTTTTATTGTATTTTTTCTTTTGCGCCTGGCCGTGCCGTTTATGGGTTTTGGCGGAAGATTAGTATTGCCCGGCCGGTTGCCTAATGATATTAAGCTGGCAATCACCAACCTGGAGAGGAAATCTTCAGGGCCGGGGGAGTATTTGCAGCATGCTTATGATTTGATTCTGCAAAAGTCCCTGCAGCAATGGGGACACACCCGCTTTAAGGCGGGCACCCATTTGCATAGGCTATTTGCGAGGGACCCGGAAGAAATGTGGCATACTGAAAAATTTTTATATTGCCAGGGCATTAATTATTTGTCTTTTTTGCTGCTGGCGGGCAGCCGGTTTTTTGCTCCCGATGACATCCGCGCCAGGGCCGTGTTTTTAAACTTCGTGCCTCACCAGTATTTGCAGGTCAGGCTGCAGGGGAAGTGGGAGGATTTTGACCCGGCCGGGGCGGGGATCCGCGGCGGGCGCTTGGGGCGGCACGCGGAGTGGTTTGGTTGACGCGCTAAATTACTTGGTGTAATATAACTTTAATTATAGGACTTACGCACCGCCGCTTTTTGGGCGGGCAGAGCCCGTCCCATAAAAAGCGGCTCCGGCCATTTCTTCGTTATTTTCTTGCGGTTTTTATCGGCGTAACCCGGCTACGCCTCCAAAAATCCTCGGAAAATGCCTCGAACTTGGCTCAGTGCGTAAGTCCTAAATTAAATAAAGTTTATCAAGAGTTCCCGATATTATCGGGACGGCAACCCATCCTGATTTTCCGGTTAGGAGAAGGTGCCAACCTTCAAGCGATTGAGGGGATAAAGAAAGGAATTTTTTTATTGTCCATAATTTGTTATAAATAGCCAATAATCCGCCGAAGCCTTGGCGAAGGCGGATGGGGAGTTCATTAATAATTTCTAAATATGAAGAAAATTGTAAAACCACAGACAGTAAAAAAGTTATTCACTTCCGAGTCCGTAACCGAAGGCCATCCGGACAAGATGGCTGACCAGATTTCGGATGCCGTGCTGGACGCCATTCTAAAAGCGGATCCGCGCGGACGCGTGGCCGTGGAAACCCTGCTGACTAACGGCGTATGCGTGGTGGCAGGGGAAGTAACCACCAGTACTTATGTGGACATCCCAAAAGTGGCGCGCGCAGTCATTAAGGATATTGGCTACACTGACGCGGAATACGGCTTCCACTGGGAGACTTCCGGCGTGATGGTGGCAATAAAAGAGCAGTCCTCGGATATTGCCATGGGCGTGGACTCTTTTGTTAAAGGTAAACAGGGCGGGGTGGTGAGGGAGGACTTGGAAAAAATCGGCGCCGGCGACCAGGGATTGATGTTCGGCCTGGCCACGGACGAGACCAAAGAGCTGATGCCTTTGCCAATCGTGCTGGCGCATAAGCTCACCAAGCGGCTGGCCGAAGTCCGCAAGAAAAACATCATCAAGGGCTTAAGGCCGGACGGCAAAAGCCAGGTTACGGTGGAGTACAATGGCGACAAGGCCAAAAGGGTGCATACGGTGCTGATCGCGGCGCAGCACGACCCGGACGTAGACAGCGACAAGCTGAAAAGTGAAATTATCAAGCACGTCATAAAAAAAATAATCCCGGCCAAACTGCTGGACAAGCACGCCAGGATTCTGGTGAATTCCACCGGCCGATTCGTGATCGGCGGGCCGCAAGGGGACACTGGCCTTACCGGGCGCAAGATTATCGTGGACACCTACGGCGGCATGGGGCGGCACGGCGGCGGCTGTTTTTCCGGCAAGGACCCTTCCAAAGTGGACCGCAGCGGCAGCTATATGGCGCGCTATGTGGCTAAGAATTTGGTGGCCGCGGGATTGGCCAAAAAAATCGAAGTGCAGATTGCCTATGCCATCGGCGTGCCCGAGCCGCTGTCCGTGCGCGTGGACGCTTTCGGCACGGGCCGGATCAGCGAAGACCGGATTGTGGAAATCATCGGCCAGGTGTTTGACCTGCGGCCCGGCATGATCATTAAAAATCTGAATTTGCGCCGCCCGATCTACCGCGCCTGCGCGGCTTACGGCCATTTTGGCCGCAATGATTTGAAGCTGCCCTGGGAAAAAACCGACAAGGTCAGGGAAATTAAAAAACTCCTTAAAAAGAAATAGCCGTATCGGTTTGTACGGCAGCCGCCCTTTGACCGGCTCAGGGCGGCTTTTTGTTAATCTGAGTTTTTGCTAGAATACCTTTAAGAATTATGAACCATGAACCAGGAATTATGGGTATGTTTCCGGGCCGGGCAGGCAAGGCAAAAGCGCTCGTTTTTTTAAGCGTAACTTTAAAAGTTATTGTTATTGTATTTTTGCTGGCCTGGTTCGGCGCGCAGCTGGCGGAAAAGATAGATTTGACTACCGCGGACCTCGGCCGCCACATAACAAACGGGCGGATTATTCTGCACGGCTCCATGGAAGAGAAGATAGCGGCACTCAATACCAATTTTTATTCCTATACCCTGCCTGATGAAAAGTTCGTCAACCATCATTGGCTCAGCGGGGTAATTTTTTATGTACTTGGCCAATGGCAGGGTTTCGGGGGCCTGTCGGTTTTTTATATCCTGCTGGGAGTTTTGACTCTGGCTTTATTTTTCTTCGCAGCGGCCCGCGCCGGTAATTTTTGGCTGGCAGCATTTTTTTCTATATTTTTAATGCCGCTTGTTTCCAGCCGCTCCGAAGTTCGGCCGGAGATGTTCACTTATTTTTTTTCAGCTCTTTTTTACGTTATTTTAAGCCAGTGGCGCGCGGGCAAGCTCAAACATAAGTGGCTTGTGCCGCTGCCGTTCTTTATGCTGTTGTGGGTGAATCTGCACATTGGTTTTGTTTTCGGCTTTTTGCTTTTGGGGGCTTTTGGCCTGGAACAGCTGGTCAAGCTGCTTCGCGGCAAGCCCAATGGGTTTATTCCTTTGCTGATTTTTGCCTTGCTGAGCGCCTTGCTCGCCCTGGTGAATCCGTTTGGCTACAAGGCGCTGTTATACCCGCTGGATATTTTTAAAAATTACGGCTATTTGATAGTTGAGAATCAGTCGGTCAGGTTTTTGGAGAATTTGGGTTTTGGCGCAAGCCAACATTTTGTCTTGTTCAAGTCGGCAGTTGCGGTCTGCGCGGGATTGTTGGCATTGTGGGCGGCCGCGGCCTGGCGGCGCGTGAGCTGGCCGGATGTGATTTTAGTCGCTGCCAGCGGAACCATGGCGTATTTCGGCATAAGGCATTTTCCGAGTTTTGCGCTGTTTGCCTTGCCATTTTCGGCCGCGGCCGCCGCGCGGCTGCTTTCATGGACCAGGCGGCATGTGGCGTACCGGATTATGGCCTTTTCCGCGGGGGCGCTTGCGGCCGCGGCTTTGTTGCTGCCGCAGTGGCAGGCGCTTGCGGATCGGGGCGCCAAGTTCGGCATCGGGCTTCTGCCGGGCAACAGCGCTTCGGCGGAGTTTTTTCTGAAGAATCAAATCAGGGGGCCGGTTTTCAACGACTATGACATCGGCGGCTACCTGATTTATTATTTGCATCCGGGCGAAAAGGTATTCGTAGACAACCGGCCTGAAGCTTACACTGAAGATTTTTTTGAAAAAACGTATAAGGCTCCGCAACAAGACCCGGATGCCTGGGAAAAGCTGGACTCACAGTATCATTTCAATGCGATTTTCTTTTCCCACCGCGACTACACTCCCTGGGCCCAGCAGTTTTTAATCAGCCGCATTCAGGACGAAAATTGGGTGCCGGTTTTTGCCGACAGCTACAACATTATTTTTATCCGCAAGGATAAAGATAATGTTAAACTCATCCAAAAATATTATATCCCCCCGGAGAATTTTAAGGTGGTGCAGCCATGAAGTTAAGTATTTTGATCCCGGTACATAACGAACAGGCTACGCTCAGGCAGGTTTTGGACGCAACCCTGGAGGCAAATATCGGATCCTGGAGCAAGGAAATTATTGCGGTAAACGACGGCTCCAGTGACGGCACGGAAAAAATTTTGCGGGACTTTGCGTCAAAATATCCCGCCAAATTCCGCTTCGTCAGCCATGGCAGGAACCTGGGCAAGGGGTCAGCCATAAATACTGCCCTGGCTTTGGCCGGCGGCGATTACGTGGTAATTCAGGATGCTGATTTGGAGTACAGCCCCGCGGAATTTATAAAACTGTTGTCCCAAATCCGGCCAGGCGGCAAATTAGCGGCCGTATTCGGCAACAGGGGCGTAAAGCGGCATCCCCAAAGGGGCTGGCACTATGTACTGGGCGCCAAACTTTTGACCTGGACCTTTGACCTGCTGTTTTGGCAGCGCCTCAGCGACCTGTATACCTGTTACAAGCTGTTTCCCAAAAGCGCAATAACCCAGGTTGAAAGTTCGGGTTTTGAAATGGAGGTGGAATTAGCGGCCAAGCTTTGCCAACAGGGAGCGGCAATTTTGGAAGTGCCCATTGATTACCATCCGCGAAGCAAAATTCAGGGAAAACACATCGGTTTTAAGGATGCTGTTTGGGGTTTTTGGGCAATTTGGAAATATAGGGTAAAATACTTATTAGACAGGTAATTTTGCCTTATGAAAAACGACAAATTCAACTATTCCCGCCATGCGGAGCAAACCATAGAACATTTATATGGTTTGGCTGATTTGGAAAAGGAAATAAAAAAGCTGAAAAGAGAGCTGCTGAAGGTGAAAAAACAAGCCACTAAAGAAGGCGGTTTGGAAGCGGTTGGTTTTTTAAATGTCCAAATGGCCAGGCTGGCGGCTGAAATTGAAGAAAAACAGGAACAATATTTGGAACTAATAAGAAAAAAAGACAAAGAAATAGCTTTGTATGCCAAGGCCGAAGAAGTTTTAAAAAATTTTGAATCAGATAACATCAATTAAAATTTATGCAAAACCAATTGGAAAATTTGGCCCGGCTGCTTAGGTATTATTCTCTGGTTTCCACCACGGCAGCGGGCAGCGGGCATCCTTCCTCCTGCCTGTCAGCCGCGGACCTGATGGCTGTGCTGTGTTTTGGCGGCTTTTACCGCTATGATCTGGATAACCCCGAATATTTGAACAACGACCGGCTGATTTTTTCCAAAGGCCACGCCGCGCCGCTGTTTTATTCCATCTACGCCGCGGCAGGCAAAGTGGCCGAATCCGAGCTGCTGTCTTTGCGCAAATTCGGCAGCCCGTTGGAAGGCCATCCGACTTCCGCTTTTCCTTATACCGAAGTGCCGACCGGCTCTTTGGGCCAGGGGCTTTCCGTAGGCGTGGGGATGGCTTTAAATGCCAAGCTCGACAAACTGTCTTACAGGACTTTTGTGCTGCTGGGGGACAGCGAGATGGCCGAAGGCAGCGTATGGGAAGCTATGGCATTGGCTGCTTACTATAAACTGGACAATTTAGTCGGCATTTTGGACTTGAACCGTCTGGGGCAAAGGGGAGAAACCATGTATGGGCATGATGTTTTATCTTATCAAAAAAAAGTCGAGAGTTTTGGTTGGGAAGCGGTTGTGATTGATGGGCATGACCTTGCGGAAATTCAGGACGCGTTTAAAGTTATCACGCAAGGAAATTTTAAGAGCCAAGAGTCAAGGACCAAAGGAATTCCCAATTCCCAATTCCCAATTTCAAATGAGAAACCGGTTATTATTATTGCCAAAACTTTAAAAGGCAAGGGCGTGAGTGTTATGGAAAACCAGGACGGCTGGCACGGCAAGCCGCTTTCGCGTGAGGAATTAGAGCAGGCCTTGTCGGAACTGGGAGGCGCGGACACCCGTACTGTCGGGGAAATGGCAAAGCCGGAACCGGTTGCAAGCGGCAAGTCGCAAGCGGCAAGTTCGGATATGAAGTTTACCGATTATTTGGACGGCAAGCCGGTGGCAACCAGAAAAGCCTACGGCAATGCTTTAGCGCATCTCGCAGACGCCAACCCGGATGTGGTAGTGCTGGACGCGGAAACTTCCAACTCTACTTATGCCGATGCGGTTAAGAAAAAACATCCGGAGAGATTTTTTGAAATGTTCATAGCGGAGCAAAACATGGTCGGGGCGGCGCTGGGCTTTGCGCGCCGGGGAAAAGTGCCGTTTGTTTCCACTTTTGCCGCTTTTTTGACCCGCGCCTATGACCAAATCCGCATGTCGGCTTTGGCCCAGAGCAACATCAAATTTGTCGGTTCCCATGCGGGCGTATCCATCGGCGAAGACGGCAGTTCCCAAATGGGCTTGGAAGAAATCGCCATGTTCCGCGCGCTGCCGGAAACGGTCGTGCTGTACCCTAGCGATGCGGTTTCCACGGAAAAATTGGTTTATGAAGCGGCCAAGCACCGGGGGAATGTCTATTTACAGACCGCCAGGAAAGAAACAGCGATATTGTATAGTGGCAAGAGACAAGAGACAAGAGACAAGTTAACCCGGCACGAATTTAAAATCGGGGGGTCATGCACGCTTAAATCATCGGATTTTGATGCCGCTACCGTGATTAGCGCGGGCGTTACCCTGCACGAGGCTCTGGCCGCGCATGAGGAGCTGCAAAAGGAAAATATCAGCATCCGCGTCATTGATTTGTACAGCATCAAGCCTTTGGATTTGAAGGCGCTTCAGCGGGCGGCTGCCGAGACCAAAGCCATTATTACCGTGGAAGACAACCACAGAGAAGGCGGCCTGGCCGAAGCCGTGCTGTACGGCATCAGCGAATCGGGCTTAAGCGTGAAATTCAAAGCCCTGTCAGTGGATAAAATCCCTCATAGCGGCAAGCCGGGCGAGCTGCTGGCGTTTATGGAAATCGACAAGGATGCTATTATTAAAGCAGTTAAATCCATAATTTAGTATGAATACAAACAGCCATATCAGCGAGCTCTCCATAGTCGCCAAAGCTTTAATGGCCCCGGGCAAGGGGATTTTGGCCGCGGATGAAAGCGACGCCACCATCCAAAAGCGGTTTGAGTCCGTTAATCTGGAATCCAATCCGGCCAGCAGGATAGCGTACCGCGAAATGCTGTTTACGGCCCCAGGCGCGGAAAATTACATTTCAGGAGCTATTTTATTCGATGAAACCATCCGGCAGAGCGCGTCATCCGGCGAAAGCTTTGTAAAAATTTTAGAGCAAAAAGGAATTTTGCCGGGAATTAAGGTGGATATGGGCACGGAACCGTTCGGCGCGTCCGGGGAAAAACTGACCCGCGGCTTGGATGGGCTGGAGGAAAGAGTTAAGGGTTATGTTGCTTTAGGCGCCAAATTTGCCAAATGGCGGGCGGTGTTCGGCATAGGCGGAGGCTTGCCCACGGATGAGTGCGTGAAAGGGAATGCGTCGCGGCTTGCCCGGTACGCCAAAATTTGCCAAATGGCTGGCTTGGTTCCCATTGTGGAGCCGGAAGTGCTGATGGATGGCAGCCATACCCAACAGAATTGCGAAGCTGTGACTGAACGGGTGTTAACGGAAGTTTTTGCACAGTTAAAGCAGCAGGAAGTGGATTTGACCGGAATATTGCTTAAGCCAAACATGGTGGTTTCGGGCTCCGAATGCCCGGAGCAGGCAAACAGCGGGGAAGTGGCAGAAGCCACGCTGCGCGTATTTTTAAAAACCGTGCCGCCCGAAGTTCCCGGGATAGTGTTTTTATCCGGCGGACAAAGTCCGGCTGAGGCAACCGCAAATCTGAACGAAATGAATAAGAACGGCCATTTGCCCTGGCCTTTGAGTTTTTCTTACGGCCGCGCGCTGCAGGCCCCGGCGCTCCAGGCATGGGCGGGCAAACCGGAGAATGTAACTTCTGCCCAGGCCGCCTTCCTAAGGCGCGCGGAATTAAACAGCCTGGCGCGAGCCGGTACTTACCTTCCGGAAATGGAAAATTCGGAAAGCGGAGCCTTAAATTTGACTTCTCAAGATTAAACCATTAAACAAAATTATGCTCACAAAAAAAAATAAAGAAAAAGACAGCGATCATGTCCATAGCCACGACGAAGTGGTTTGTTTTACCTCCCAGGGCAGGGAAATCTGTATTCCGGTCGCCCAGCTGCCCCACATTTTTAAAAAAGGCCGCACCCGGGAAGTGTCTTCCTGGACGATTATGAAGATTTTGGCCGAATTCATTGCCGGCTTTGATTTTCTAAAAAAATTCAAAAAATCAGTCAGCATTATGGGCAGCGCCCGGGTATCGCTGCAGAACGGGGTGTATAATGAGGCCACGGAGCTGGCATTCAAGCTGTCCAAGGCGGGTTTCAGCATTATTACCGGCGGGGGGCCGGGGATCATGGAAGCGGCCAACAAGGGCGCGTGCGAAGCCGGCGGCCGCAGCGTAGGAATCAACATCCGCCTGCCCATGGAGCAGCGCACCAACCAGTACGTCAAGGAATACGAAAGCTTTTCCTTCTTTTTTACCCGCAAGGTGATGCTTGAGACGGCTTCCAGCGTTTATATATTTTTCCCCGGAGGTTTTGGAACTTTGGACGAATTTTTTGAAATGGTGACCCTTATTCAAACTAAAAAGATTAAGCCGGTTCCGGTAATTTTGGTAAACAAGGAATTTTGGCAGCCGCTTCTGGCCTGGATAAAAACGGTAATCTACGAACAGAATAAGGCAATCTCCAAAGAAGACATGGACATCTACCACTTGGTCAGCGACGCGGAAGAGGCTTACGATGTAATCAAAGAGCTTTCCAAGAGCAAACACTTGTTCAATTAATTTTACGGAGTACGGAGAAGTACGGATATACGGAAAAATAAAAATGCCATATCGACTAAAAAGGGATTTAATATATTCTGAACTCCGTAAAGCAAGTGATGCGTCTAATTAGTAAAAATAGAGAGTTCCATGCAAACTAAATTTTTTTTGGATTCCGGCGATCCGAAAGAAACCGCGGAAAGCTTGAAGCTTTTGGGTTTTTTGGACGGGCAGACCACCAACCCCACGTATTTTATTAAGAGCCCCCAAGTGCAGGAACGGCTGAAAACCCGGGGCAAATTCAGCAGGGAAGAAATTTGGGACAGCTACCGCAAAACCATCAAGGAAATTGAAAGCCTGATCCCGCAGGGCTCGATTTCCGTGGAAGTGTACGCGGACAAGAATACCTCCGCGGAAGACATGCTCAAGCAGGCCCGGGAGCTGTTTTTATGGACGCCTCACGCGTATTTGAAGTTTCCCATTATTCCGGAAGGCATGAAGGCCGCGGCTCAGGCTGTTAAGGAAGGCATGCGGGTGAATATGACCTTGTGCTTTAACCAGGAGCAGGCCGCCGCGGTTTACGCCATGAGCCGCGGCGCCAGCAAGGGACAGGTGTATATTTCCCCGTTCATCGGCCGGCATACGGACGCGGGCGCCCGGGGGCTGGATTTAATCCGCAACATCATTCGCATGTACAAGCAGGGCGACGGGCACGTTTTGGTGCTGTCCGCGTCTTTGCGCTCTTTGGACCAGTTTTACGCGGCAATTGCCGCGGGTACGGACATAATTACCGCGGGCTTTAAGTACATTCAAAAGTGGGCCGAGGACGGCAAAAAGCTGCCCGGACCGGATTTTGTTTATAATCCGGAGGGTTTTAAGCCCATTGAGTACCAGGAGTTTGATTTGAACAAGGACTGGACGGAGTTTAATATCCAGGACGATATGACTGACAAAGGCCTGGGCCAGTTCGTCCAAGATTGGAATAACGCCATTTCATAAATTATGTTGCCAAGCGATGAAGCCTTATGGCAGGCCGCCGCTAAAGGGCATGCCCAGTCGGACAAAATCCCCGGTTTGGATTTGCACGGGCAAACTTTAGCCCAGGCGATGCCGGAGCTGGAAAGTTTTTTAAACCGGCAGTTTATGGCGGGGGAGAGGATTGTCAAAGTTATTTGCGGCATTGGCACGGGACGGCTTATGGCGGAAGCGGAAAAAACTTTGAGCGATTATAAAAAAAGCGGACTAGTGGAGCGGTATATAAAACCGTTCCCTGGGGTTTATGTGGCGGAATTGGCTGAGAATGGTACCCAACAGCAATGAGTGCGTTGGAAGATTAAATAATAAAAGCGCAGCCCGGAGGCTGCGCTTTATCTATTATTGAATTGCAAAGTTTTGGTCGGGCTGCTGGGAATCGAACCCAGTCTACCTGCTCCCAAAGCAGGCGTACTACCGGTATACTACAGCCCGTTATTTGATTGTTAATACTATCAGCCTTATCAGAAAGGGGAGCAGGTAGACCCTGGTCTATCCCGATGTCCATCGGGACGTACTACCGGTATACTACAGCCCGTTATTTGATTGTTAATACTATCAGCCTTATCAGAAAGGGGAGCAGGTAGACCCTGGTCTATCCCGATGTCCATCGGGACGTACTACCGGTATACTACAGCCCGTTATTTGATTGTTAATACTATCAGCCTTATCAGAAAGGGGAGCAGGTAGACCCTGGTCTATCCCGATGTCCATCGGGACGTACTACCGGTATACTACAGCCCAAAATTCAGCAACTTGTTGATTTTAGCATTAAAAGTATCTTTTGACAAATAATTCAGGATATATTATAATATTGAAAGTTGATGTGGAAAATACCAATTTATTCCAATGCTGAAGTTACATCCCCAAGTATAAAAAATAAAGGTCAGGGAAAGGCTGTTAGTGATTTTATGGCTTATACAAGCCAAAAAATAACAACTTTTCCCTGGCTTTTTACGTATTTGGTTTTAGCCAGAAAAAGCCTGAAAAAGCAGTGTAACAAAGATTAAAAGGTCTCGTCTTTTTTGTTGTAGCCTTAAGGCCTGGTAAGTTTTAAGGCAAAAAGCCTCTAGAAGCCTAAAACCTGATTTTAGGCGGTATTTTAGCGCTTGTGCCCGGAAAAATGCCTGTTAAAGGATAATTGGTATTTTTCCGGGGTGTATAGCCCCGGAGTAATTAATTGGGCAGTTTGCCTAACGGCAAGCTGCTTATGGTCCGCTCCGCCGGTTGGCGGACGGATGGTCGATCTTAGCGGCGTTAGTCGCTATCAAATGTGGCCCAATGCATCTCGTTGTTTCTGGTTTATATAGGCGATCTCTAGAGCGCCCATAGGCAACCGGGCAAAAGATGTAAAACTAATTAACATTTTTTCCAAGAAAAATTGATTGTCGCAATTGAATAATCAATCCTCCTGTGCCGGGCGACCGGAGCGGGATATTGGAAAAAAAGGAATACTTAAAAAATGCAAAATTCTGTTGCAAAGAAACTCTTTGCTGTAGGTTCTGCGGTTGCTATGACTTTGTCTCTGGTGGCTCCGTTTGCGGCTCAGGCTGCTGCGCATGCTGTCGGTACCAACGTCAAAAGCTCTGACGGTACCATCTGGATGATTATGCCGGATGGCACCCGCCGCGCCTACACCTCCGCTGGCGCTTTCCTCTCCTACGGTTTCAACTCGTTTGCTTCCGTGGTGGATGCCAATGCGGATGACTTAGCTTTGCCGGCCGGCGCGTTCATTCCGCCGCAAGACGGTAAAGTTATGTGCTCTGACAGGGGCGCTGACAAAGGCACTTGCTACCTGGTAACAGGCGCGCAAAAAGCCGGCTTCACTTCCGCTGCCGTCTTTACCGGCCTTGGTTTTAGCTTCTCCAGAGCAGGTTATGGCGATGTTTCCTGGATGACCTCCACTTCTAACATCGACAACACCACCGCCGCCCACAGACCGGGCGTGCTAGTTAACAACAACGGTACCGTCCAATTGGTCGGCGCCACCGGCCTGCTTGGCATTCCGGACTTAGCTACCTTCAACTCTTGGGGCTATTCCTTTGCCAACGTTGTCCCTGCCAACGCAGCTGACAAAGCCATGACCCAGACTGGCGTTATGGCCGCTCGCGTAGCCGGACAATTGAGCCCGACTTCCTTAGCCAGCACTCCTGGCACCCCGGTAGTTTCCGGTTCTGTCAGCGCCTCTTTGGCTTCTGACACCCCGGCTGCCAGCACCTTGGTTGCCGGCGCCGCGGTAGCTCCTATCGCCAAGTTTACCTTCACTGGTACTGGCACTGTTACCGAAGTCAAATTCAAGAGAATGGGCGTTTCCGCCGATTCTACCTTGAGCAACGTTTACCTGTTTGACGGCACGCAGCGCATCACCGATGCCGCTTCCGTGGGTTCCGACAGCATGGTAAGCTTCACCAACGCTTCTGGTTTGTTCACTGTTTCCGGCAGCAAGACCATTACCGTCAAGGCTGACGTAGCTTCCAGCACCTCCGGCCAGACTGTGGGTGTACAGATGACTTCTTACACTGTTTCCGGCGGCAGCGCTGCTACGGTTTCCCTTAGCGGTGCCATTCACACCATTGCTTCTGCCACTTTGGCTACCGCGGACTTCGGTACCATTACCCCGTCCGCCAGCACCATTGACCCGGCTAACGATGTCGTGGTCTGGCAGAGCACTTTGACAGTCTCCAACCGCGATGTTACCTTGAATCGCATGGCCCTTCGTCAGATTGATTCCATCAATTCCAGCGATATCCGCAACTTCCGCTTGTTGGTAGATGGCACCCAGGTTGCCCAGGTCCAGAACCTGGACAGCAACGCTTACGCGACCTTTGTTCCGGCTTCTCCGGTAACGGTTAAGACCGGTTCCCGCGTGTTTAAGGTATTGGCGGACGTTGTCGGCGGTTCTTCCCGCAAAGTCGAGATGTCCCTCCGCAACAAGGCTGACATTGAACTCGTAGATTCCAGCTACGGCGCGAACGTCGCTATTTCCGACACCACTCCGCTTACTGCCGGTGAATTGACGGTCAACTCCGCGACCGTAACCGTACAGAAAGCTTCCACTTCTCCGTCTGGTAACGTTACCTTGAACGGTTCCGATATTATGTTGGGCAAGTGGACTGTTACCGCTTATGGCGAACCGGTTAAGGTTGAAACCTTGACCGTGGGTTACACCCACGCCACGAGCGGCGGCGGCACCCAAACCAGCACGCTCCGCAATGGTCGCGTGCTCATTAATGGCGCCCAGTACGGCAGCACCGCTACTGTTGCCAAGACCGGCACATCCTTCACCGTTAATTACACCTTCCCGGCCGGCACTGCTGCTACAGTAGAGTTCCGCGCTGACGTGTATGACAATGACGGAACCGGCGCTATGGCCGACGGCGACGATATTCAGGCTAGCTTGAATACCGGCAGCTCCAACGGTCAGGGTACGGTTTCCGCCACCACGGTGAACGTTCCGACTTCCAGCGTTTCCGCTAACTCGGTAAACGTCTCAGCCGGTTCCATCTCCCTGGCTAAGAACACCACCTATGGCAACCAGAATTCGGTTGTTCCGCAGACTGCCTACAAGGTTGCTGCTTACAACCTGACTGGCAACAGCACGGAAGACGTCAACATTGACACCATTTCCGTTGATTTCACTGCCAGCGGCACCTTTGCTGCGGCTGACTTGACCAACGTGTACGTCATGTACAACGGTTCCAAGCAGACCACTAAGGCCACAGTCAGTGCTACCGGCAACACCTGGAGCCTGTCGCAGACCTTGGCTAAGAATGACGCTGTCGGAATAGAAATCTACGCTGACATTGGTTCTTCCATCAGCAACGGCGATGCGATTTACGCGACTATGACAGTGTCCGGCACCACTTCGGCGTCCGGCCAGGCCGCGAGCACTTCCGCTACCACCGGCCAGACCGTTACCGCGCAATCCGGCAGCATTTCCGCCGCCTTGGATTCTTCGGCTCCGGTAGCTGCTTTGGCTGACGACAACCAAACCATCTCCGCCGCCGCTTTCAAGTTTACCTCCACCTATGACAACTACACCGTAACCGACATGACCTTCACCCTCGCCAGCACCTCTCCGGTGTCCAGCGTGGTAGTCAAGGCCACTGACGCGAGCGGTAACGCGTTGACTTACACCAAGTTTGGTGCGTCCACGGTTACCTTCAGCGGCATGGCTATCCCGGTTGCGGCCAACGGCACCAAGGTGGTAACCGTTGACTTGGTGCTCGGCACCATTGTTTCCGGCGGGGGCGATTCGCAGTCCGATGTCAAGGTAACCTTGACTTCTGCCACTGCCGACAGCTCCACCGGTTCTCAGACCACAGTAACCGAGTCCAACCCGGCCGGCAATGACATTTACGTCTTCAAGGCCATTCCGACGGTAAGCCCGGCTTCGCTCGGCGCTACCAGCTTGGTTGCTGGTACCAATACCTTGGCTAAGACCACGGTTTCTACCGGCGGTACGGGTTCCATTGAGGTTTATAAGCTCGTCTGGACTTTGTCTAAGGAAACCGGTCCGACCATTACGGCCGGCTCCTTGGCAGTTTACGACGCTGACACGGGCGTACAGATTTCCGGTACTGTAACTTCCAGCACCGACCTGTCCAGCTCGACCTCCGCCAGCAACGCGACTGTTACCTTCGTGCCGACCAGCATACCGGGTATCAGCGGCTCCAAGACCTTCGAATTGAAGGGCACGGTTGGCGGTACTATTGAAACCACCGATTACATTACCACCAGCATTGCCCGAGCCCAGAGCTCGTTTGCAACCGGTGTTGCCGCTGCTTCACAGACCGGCAACCTGGTGTGGTCCGACCTGTCGGCTATCAGCCACAGCTCTTCGACCACCGACTGGTACGGTGATTACTTGGTCAAGAACCTTCCGACTACTGCCCAAACTTTGGATTAGTAAGTTGTAGGTTCTAACGGTTCCTTTTGGGTACCGTAAACCTAAAAGACAGCCCCGCCCTTTCTTAAGAAAGGGCGGGGTTTGTTTATGGCAGGTGATTTTTGGTATAATGATTGTTATGAACGTCAAAAACGCAGGCAAACTTTTTTTTGTTTTATTATGTACCCTGTGGCTGGTGCCGGTGCTTTATTCCAATGCTTACTTATTTCCTTATGTGACGCCTAAAGCCTTGTTTTTCCGCGCGGTGGTTGAATTAATGCTTCCGTTATATGTTTTTCTGCTGATTGCCGACAAAAGTTTGCGACCAAATTTAAAAAGCCCTCTTAATGCCGCTCTTTTGGCCTTTTTTGCAGTAAATTTGTTAAGCAGCCTGGTGGGGGTTAATTTTAGCCATAGCTTTTGGGGCGACTACGAACGTATGGGAGGGGTATGGCATTTGGGTCATCTAACCCTGTTATATTTTTATGTTTTGTTGCTTGCTAAATTAAACGGCGCCTACTTGCAGCGATTCTTGCAGGTTGGTCTGTTGGTTTCGGCTTTCACGGTGTTTTACGGACTTTGGCAGAAAGCGGGTTTGACCGGCTATAATCCTGATTTCGCATTGCCAGACCGCGTTTCCAGTTCGTTCGGCAACCCCATCTTTTTTGCCAGTTTTCTCATGCTGCCGTTATCATTAAGCGTGTTTTTGGGATTGCAGGAAGCCGGAAAGAAGAAGTTCTTTTACTATGCAATCTCACTGCTTTGCTTGATAGGGATATATATCAGCGTGACCCGCGGAGCATTTGTGGGGCTGGTTTTCGGGTTTTTATTTGGCGCAGCGCTCTATCTGTACAAAGCGAAAAGCAAGATAAAAAAATGGGGAATTTTTGGTTCTGCGATTTTACTTGTTTTTCTTACGTTGGTTGCGGTAAATTATGAACGCCTGCCGGAAGGCTGGGCGCTAAAGCGTATTTTTAATTTGCAGGACAGTAACAGCAAGAGCAGGTTAATCCAGTGGGGGATGGCAGCTCGGGGCATTACTGAGCGACCGCTTTTAGGCACAGGGCCGGAAAATTACTACATTATCGCAAACAAGTACCAGCCGGCAGAACTCTACCAATATGACAGGGGTTGGTTTGACAAGCCCCATAACTACTGGCTGGAAATTTTGGCTACCACCGGCATAGTGGGAACATTGGTATTTGTTGCTTTGGCGTGGTTTACGGCCGCCGCTTTTTGGAGGGCATACAAAGCAGAGCTTTTAAGCTGGGGGGAGTTTTGCCTGCTTGTAGGGGCACTTGTCGCGTATCATGTGCAGAGCTTGTTTTTGTTCGAAACAATCTCTTCCAGTCTGGCATTTTTCGCGTTTACCGGCTTTGCAGGGTATCTGTGGGCAGAAAGTTCAACAGGCAAGGCAGAAAAAGCCAAGGTTCGGCCGCAAGGCCTTGCTTTGCTAGTAGTAACGACTCTTTTGGTCGTGGTAATTTATAGCGTGTACGTGACAGTGTTAGGTATCGGCAGGGTGCTTACAGATTTGAATATTGCCAACGCGGCCGATATTCGCGACCCAAAAACCGCTTATGATAATTATTTGAAGGTTAGGAATCATCCTTTTGTGTTTGACAGGGGTCAGGTAGCGGTGCGGTTTTCGAATTTTGCCGCTAAGATGGTGATTGCTTCTTCCGAGGGCAAGTCTGATAAGGAATTTATAAATCGAGTTATTGATGACGCCATCATTTATTTAGGAGAGGTTGCGAATAAAAAAAATGATAACCCGGTTTTTTTGAGTAACCTGGCTGACTTATATTTAAAAAAAGCAAGCTTTAACCAAAGCCGGCCTGATCCCAAAGCGGAAACAGCGGTACGCAGGGCAATGGAATTGGCGCCAAATCGCGTTGAACCGCGCTACGTGCTTGCTGAATTTTATTATCGGCAAGGGAAAAGAGACGAGGCGAATGCCATAATTGAACAAGCATACCATATGGCCCCGAATATCCCTGACAGTAAGTGGCGCGTAGCCCAGATGTACAAAAAAACCGGCAAAGTACCTGAAGCAGTGAAGCTCGCCGAGGAAGCATTTGATGATGGTTATCAGCTCAAACTCCCGCAGGAGGCGCTATGGCTGTACGACCAGTATGTGGAGAAGAAAGACTACCCTAAACTTATTGAGTTGTTGAAACGGATGATAAAAGTTGATTCAAGAAATATAGACTGGTATACTCGGCTGGCGGCATCTTACGCGGCAAACAGGCAGAAAAACGAGGCAATTGAAACGGCAAAGCAAATTTTGGATTTCAGTCCCGAATCGGAAAGTGACGTTAATGCTTTTATAAATAGTTTGTAAAATATGACAAAAATTCATTTAAGCAAAAAAGTTATAATTACACTGTTAATTATTTTTATCGCCGCCTCGGCTTTGGCGGGCGTTTATTTATGGCAAAGGTTGGAACGGGTAACAGTGCCAAGACAGTTGGCGAAAGAAGAAAGGCAGCGCTACGAGCAGCGTCTTTTGGCGGCTGAACAGAGAATCAAAGAGCTTCAAAAGCAAGGCAGTCAAAACAAGCCCGAACTTTTCGATGCTTTTATGCAGGCAGGGGCCCAGCAGTACGGTTTGGGGCGACTGGCGGATGCTGAGCGGTCGTATCGGTCGGCTGAGGAAATAATGCCCGATAACCCTGCCGGGTGGGTAGCCTTGCATGAAGTTTTGGTGGAGAGAAAGAAGTATGAAGAAGCCGGCAAAGCAATTGTCAAAGCTACGGAAATCGCGCCGAGAGTGCCAGATTTGTGGCGCAGGCTTATTACATTCAAGAAGTTGTACGGGAATCTTAGTGCGGAACGGATGAATTCTTTATATCTTGAGGCTCTTAATAAAACCGGAGGGCATGCGGAAATATTGGTGCTGTACGCGCGTTTTGAGGAGGAGCAGGGGAATTTGAAAGTGGCAATGGATTTATGGCGGGAAGCGCTTAAGCAACAGCCTCAAAACCCCGCATTCCGCGAAGAATATGAGCGGTTGCAAAACCTTCTAAACAGAAAATAGCCCGTTGGTAAACTGCCGGCTTGAAATTGAACTGGCGTGAAGGATTAATATAATCATTATGATTATGGTATGATTAGGGGTAGATAAATATAAGCAGCAATGAAAAAATTTGTTCAGTGGACTTTTTTTACCCTGGTCATGCTTTCGCTCACCGCTTCCTGGTGGGTGTTTAAGGACCTGTTGTTCCCTTATGTGACCAGCAAGGCCTTTTTTTTCCGCATCTGCCTGGAGCTGGCCTTGCCGTTTTATGTTTATTTTTTGGTGGCAGACAAAAGCCTGCGCCCCAACCTCAAAAACCCGCTGCATATTTTGGTGGCTGTTTTTTGGCTGTGGAACCTGGTTGCCTCGTTTACGGGAGTCAGTCCGGTGCGCAGCCTGTGGGGCAACTTTGAACGCATGGGCGGGACTTTTTATTTGCTGCACTTGGCGCTGCTGTATTTTTATGTTGTCGCGCTGGGGCAAATGCCCGGCAAATTTTTCCAGCGTTCCATGAAGGTGTTTTTATGGATTTCGGCAGTGGTGGCCATCAACGGCGTGTTCGGCTGGCTGGGGATGCCGATTTTAATCCAGGACCCTTCTTTGCCGGTGCGTGTGTCTTCCACTTTGGGCAATCCTATCTATTTGGGCAACTTTGTTATTATCCCCATGTTTTTAAGCTGGTTTTTTGCCCTGCAGGCCGAAAGCCGCGCCGGCAGAATCGGCTGGGGAGTTTTGGGTTTGGTTTTTTTCTGGGCGGGCTTTTTGAGCGGTACGCGCGGCGCGGCCGTGGGGGTGCTGGCGGGCGCCTTTATTGCCCTGGTCTTGTATTTGTTTTTGTCCCGATCCCGCAAAATTAAGATTTACGGTTTTGCGGCCGTGGGGGTGCTGGCAATTATAGCGGCGCTGTTATTTGCCAACAGCAGCCGCTTGCCGCAAGGTTCCACTCTGCAAAGGCTTTTTAGGCTGAAAGATTCCAATACCGAAGCCCGCATCATCCAGTGGCAGGTGGCGCTGAGAGGGTTTAAAGACCGGCCGCTTTTGGGCACCGGGCCGGAAGATTATTATTTAGTGGCAAATTTTTACCATAATCCGGAAATCGCCAAGTTTGACCGCAGCTGGTTTGACAAGCCGCACAATTACTGGCTGGAAGTCCTGGTGACGACCGGCGTTTTGGGTTTGGGTCTGTATTTGGCAATTTTCGCCCTGACTTTATGGGCATTATACCGCGGCTTTAAAGCGGGCTTTTACGGCCTTGCCGAATACTCGCTGCTGACCGCGGCTATTATTGCTTACCAAATCCAGAACCTGACCGTGTTTGATAACGTCTCTTCCAGCTTGACCTACTATGTGTTTTTGGGTTTTGCCGGTTATGTGTGGCATATCAGCCGGGAAGAAGCTCCCGGCAAGGGCAAACAAAAGTTTATTCATGGCGGAACGGATGGCGTTCTGGCCGGTGCCGCCGCGGGCGTGGCAGGCTTGATTGTTTTGTATGTTGTGTACGCGGCCAATGCCGTTCCAATGCGCGCGGCCAAGTACGTAAACTACGGCTACGCGTATGGCAGCGTAGATATTGCCAAGGGCCTGAATTATTTTGAAATGATGGCAGAGCTGCCATTTAATTTTGACAAGACGGAAAGCGCCAACCGGTTTGCCGATTTTGCCAATTCTGCCGCTCGTTCCGCAACTTCTCAAAATCAGGCCGTAGCCGGCAAGGTGATTGACCAGGCAATAAGTTTTTCTGAAAGTGCCGCACAGCAGCAGGACAACTATGCCATTACCTGGCAGCGGCTTTCAGGCTTGTACATTTTAAAGAGCGGCCAGACCGGCTTAAGCCCCTTGGCCGAGGAATACGCGCAAAAGGCTATTGATTTGGCGCCCAACCGGGAAGAGCCGTATTTTAACCTGGTGCAAATTCGGGCTATGCAGAACCGTTTGCCGGAAGCCATGGGGATAGTCCGCGATTTAATGGAAAAATACCCGGATGATCCCGTGCCCAGGACCCAAATGGCCGCGCTTTACCGCATGCAGAACAAACTGCCGCGGGCCGCGGAGCTGATGGAACAGGCTTTTGCTTTAAACTACGCGCCGGGAGGTTATTCGGAAACCAGATGGCTGGCTGACTATTACGCTTCAACAAATCAGGTGCAAAAGGCATTGTCGCTCGTGGAAAAGAGCGCGAAGCTTGAGCCTAATAATGCGGCGATATTTACGGACATGGCCAAGCTGTTTGCTATGAACAAGGAATATGCCAAGGCTTTGGACCTGGCAGAAAAAATAATCAAGGCGGACCCCAGCCAAAAAACAGAAATGCAAAAGCTCATAGATTCGCTGCCCAAACAGTAAACTATAAAACTCCCCTGCCGGGAAGGCATGGGGAGTTCTTGTTCAGTGGATATTTGCCAGCCGTTTCCGTACGCGTATAAACTTCCTTCACGGCCGTGAAGGAGAGTAACGCAAAGGGGCGGAAAAACTCCCTTGTTTGACAGGTATTTTAAAAGTGCTATGCTGGGGCAAAGAGTTAATTTTAAGGTTTATGAAAAAATTATTGCTTATTTTGGGGTTGCTGGCCCTGGGGGCGGGATTTAGAGCCCTGTGCCGGCCAGGGCGGCTATAATCTTTCAGCAGGCTGCAAAGCAGGGCTATTGGCTGAATAATCCTTTTGGCTACGGTTACTTTTGCGACAGTGTCAGCGGTTGCGCGCAGGTGACCAGGTACAATATGAGCGCGGGGATTTTAACCAACTTTAACGGCTTGTATGCGTTTGCCGTGCCTGAGGGGCGGGTAATCGGCTCGGTTAAACTTTCTTTGGCCAGGGACGGCGCGATTGCCGACCCGGGCCGCTTGATTTTGTGGTGCGATGACCCCAGTAATGCCACGGACATAAAGAGCAGCCAGAGCCTGAAAGCCGCGGATTTGGATACGGAAGTCTTTAAAACTTTCCAGTTTGATTTCCCTGATGTTAATTGCCGGGCTTTGCGCGGGCTTCGTTTTGACGGCCTTGGAGGTGGGTGGTATGGTATCAAAATTGAGTCTGCCAAAGGGAATATTCTGGCAAACTATGGCATGGGGCATATTCAGTATGCGGGCGAATCGGGAACTGGTTATGAGGATTACGAGCCTTACATTGAAATCGCGGATAAAGAGCCTTACATAAAGCCCAAACAGCAGATATGTGATTTGGGCTATGCCACGCCGGAATATGCCGCTGCGGGCATCCCGCTTCCTACATACGATTATGATCCCGCGGACGGACTGGTTAGGTTTCATTTTAAGGGCTTGTCGGGCTATGGCGCGCCGTTCACTTATCGCCGTTATGACGACTATTGCAATTTGGTTTATCCCATTTCGTGGAGTTCCAAAGGCGAGCTGTTTTATCGGGATTTGCCAACCCAAAACGTAATGTTCAAGGCCAAGGAAGTGAAGGATTCAAGCGGCAACTTTTTGTATTACACCTGGGAAGCTCACAATGACGACACTGGCGAG
This sequence comes from bacterium, assembly GCA_021847435.1. Lineage (GTDB taxonomy): Bacteria > Patescibacteriota > Doudnabacteria > UBA920 > UBA920 > PALSA-1336. The sequence goes on along the minus strand of JAJZRC010000001.1, from coordinate 2,641 downwards.
TTCCTGCCGTTTGACAACCAGTATATAAATTTGGCATTTGCGGACCCGATTATCAGCGTTGGGTTTTTCTCGTATATTGGTTATCCTGGATCTGTTCAGTATTTTGAAAACGCGATTTTTTCACCTGCGGTTTTGGCTAAAGACCCGAATTTCCAGAGCGTAAAACCCAAAACCCCGGTGTTGATTGTGCCTGGGGTGTTAGGTACAGATATTTTGAAAGAGGGGGAAATTTTGTGGGCAAATCCAAAAATGGCTTATTCCAGTGATGATTTTATGGATCCTTTGTCGTTTAGTAGAGATTTAAAACCTGTAGATATTAATCTGGATATGGGTCAAGTAATTAGAGAAAAACAGCTCGGCATATTTCATTCTGACTATAGTAAGGGGCTTATAAATCAATTAACTCTTTCAGATTTTGGTTATATTGAGGGAAAAGACTTATTCACTTTTCCCTATGACTGGCGTTACGGTGTAAACGGTAAGTTTGATGATGGCAGCACAGTTGTGGATCAGCTTAAGGGTCAAATTGATTATATTTTAAATCAAACCGATGCCGGCAGAGCAGTGGGAAAAGTAGATATTATTGCCCATAGTACAGGCGGACTGCTGATTAAAGAATACGTTCTAGAACACCCTTCCGATCACCATATAAACAAAGCAGTGTTTGTTGGCGTGCCCAATTTGGGCGCTCCCAAAGCGTTTAAAACGCTTATAAACGGGGACAATTTTGATATACCGGGCTTGAATGCTGAAGAAATGAAAAAGATCGGCCAGAATATGCCGGTTGTATATGACTTGGCGCCAACACAGGAATATTACAACCAGGCAGGCAGTTTTTTTAAGATAATAAATCCTTTTGCCCCTTCCGGAGATGTTATAAAAGAATTAAATTATACTGAAGCATTATTGAGTATGCAAGCTGACGGTTTAATAAATACGGCTGCAATGGGCAATAGCCAAAGCTTGCATAGCCAGGAATTTGATAATTTTGACTTAAGGTCAAAAGGAATAGATTTGTACTCCATTGTGGGTTGTAAAAGCGGCACATTTGGTAATTTTGCCAAATATATAAACAAGGATTCTGCTCCAACCTTTGATTTCCCAAAAATTACCAATGGCGACGGTACAGTGCCTTTTGTAAGTGCGGACAGTTTAGCGGTGGACGCAAATAAGACTTATTTTGTTCCCAAGATATCGCACAGCAGTCTTTTAAGTGCAGATGGAGCGCGCCAGCAAATAGCAAGCCTAATTATTGGTACTCAACTGGGTACAGGTGGGAAGGTATTAACCAGAAGCGAAGTTATTAATAACCCTGGGCTTTGTAAAATCAAAGGAGAGCAAATAAAAATCAAAAGCCCGGTTAATATAACTGTTACAGACCAATTTGGTAATATTTCCGGTTTGGCCGAGGACGGAAGTGTTCAGAACCGCATACCGGGTGCGGAATACGAAATTTGGGGAGACCACAAATATGTGTTTTTACCGACCGATGATGGACAGATATATAAAGTAGAATTAAATGGCTATGGGGACGGGACATTTACATTAGTTGATGAAAGCATAGAAGGAGACGCAGCGGTCCGGTCGCAAGTATTCAGTAATTTGCCTGTCACCACTAGTTTGATTGGAAATCTAAATTTAGGTGAATCTGATGTGCTTAATTTAGACATGGAAGGTGACGGAACTTTTGAAAAAATAATAAATCCGTCTGCAGTCTTAAGTGCGGAAGATGCTTTAGATTTAATTCCGCCAGTCTCCACTTCAACAATAACCGTAGCAGAAGGTCAGTCAGGTTACTATAGAAGCAGTGTGTCTGTGGTATTAATCGCCCAAGATCCTGTTATTTTGGGTAAGGAAACAGAAACCTCTGGTGTTTTGGGAATTAAGTATAAGATTAATAATGGAGAATATGCGGACTACAATGAACCGATCACAATTAGTGAAGAGGGGGCTTACACGATTGCGTTTTACGCAGTTGATAAAACTGGAAATAACGAAGAAATAAAGACCTTGGCATTTACGATTGATAAAACTCCACCAGAAATCAATGTGGTGTATGACATGACGACAAGAGACTTTGTTTATACTGCTAGCGATAATTTGACCGCAAACCCTCAAATTAATTGCTCCATTAATCAATGTTCCGCAACCGATGAAGCTAATAATATAACTGTTTTATCGTTCGCTAGGCCTAGGACTTCGGGCAGTTATTCTCTGGTATTGAAAAATGTCAAATATAATATATCCGAAACAGTGTTTCCTGAAAACATTTTTACATTGGTTCATGCGGAAAACAAGGGGCAGCTGAAACATTTCCGCCAAGCAGGACTAATAAAAAAACAGCAGATACTGGCCGCAAACTATAACCCAAATGCGAACAAAACAACAATAGTTGATAACCAAAAAGGCCAGTTGCCTAAAGTATACGCCCAAGAGGGGATAAAGTTTTTGCAAGTAAGTACCAATAAAGGTACGATTAAAATAAATATTAAATAATCAATATGAGTACCAATAAAAAGTTTCTTTTAATATCCATTCTCCTTATATTTATTCCAAATTTATTAGGGTACATTTATGATAAGCTATTCAGATATTCTGGAAATTGGCTTGAGGATTATCAAAACCATTTTAAATTTAGCTT
>JAJZRC010000028.1 GCA_021847435.1 bacterium | reverse complement strand
TGAAAATTAAATATTTTTTTCAATATAAAATAGATAGCAACGCTCCCCAATGCCTCATACAAAAAAAAGGGTTGGAAAAAAGCATGGCTTTCAAACCCTATGGGCCTAAAATTCAGGGGTACAAACATGCCCCAGGGCAAACCCGTAGGATAGCCCAAAACCTCGTAATTGAACAGGTTGCCAAACCTGCCCACAGCCTGGCCCAAGACTAGGGCCGGCGCCAGCCAGTTCAGTATATTTAAAAATGGCGTACTGGCTTTGTAAAAATTCTTCGCCAGCCACAGGGCAAGCATGCCGCCAAAGACCGCGCCAAAAATAGACATGCCTCCGTTCCAGACTTTAAAAATACCCAAGGGATTTTGCAGGTAGTAGCTAAGAGAGGAAAACACATGGTACAGCCGCGCGCCCAAAAACCCTCCGATTACTGCCCAAAACAGCAGATCCTCAGCGGATTTTTTTTTTATTTTGAATTTCTCGGCGCTATTAACGGACAAATAAAGCCCCAGGCCCGCGGCCGAAGCCATAATGACGCCGTAGTAACGCACGGTGAACGGTCCAATGGCAAAACCTTGCGGCAGAATCAGGCGGCCGGAAAAAACAAAATAAATTACAAAAACGACGCAAACGACGAAAATGAACAAAAATAACCAAGCACTGTTTTTTTTCATATTTTTTCATTTAAAACAGAGCTGCTTGGTGCTTTACCCCCACCCTCGGCTGGGGCTCTGAAAATTTCAAAGGGATTTCTTTGGTTTTAAAAAAATCTTTATACAAAATTTTGCCGTTTTTTAGGGCGTAGTCATAAATCTGCCTGGTGATTTTTACGTCATCAAGGCAATATTTTTTAAGCAGGTCCATACGCCCGTTTCTGAAATATAAAATCGCTTCCAAACCATTGCCGGACTTGCCGCTGCCGAGCGTGCCCTGGGCGACCAGTTCCAGCTTAATGCGGTGGCCCAAAACTTTTTCTATTTCTTCCAAAATATCCAGATACGGCACCTGGAAAATGTCAAAATTCAGGTACGGCTGCAAAACCTCAAAGTCAAAGTCTTTAATGTTAAAGCCGATAATTTGGTCCGCGGTCTGGAGCAGCGGGGCCAATTTCGGCAGTTCGTGCTCTTCGTAAGTGAGATATTTGTCCGCGGCATAGTCGTAAATTCCGCAGACGCTGATTTTAAGCAGATGATTCTTTCCCCTGCCACCCACGTCCTGGAAAGATTTCTGGGTTTCTAAATCTAAAACGATTTTTTTTAGCATTTGGCGATTTATTTTTTATTTTAACCTCTTCAGTATAAAAAATTTCCTTTCATCGCACAAATTCAAGAGCCCGCTTGCCAGATCAAGGGGGCTCTCGCAAGCCCCGGGACACTACCGGCTTTTCTAGCCTGGCAAGCCAAAAGCTTGCCATCTGGAGGCTTTTCGAGAACTTTTTTACCGTTTTTTACGTGGCAAGCTGACCTGCCGCTTGCTTGCCAAACCCCCTTGGGGCCTGTGTGTAGGGATGTCTCTCGCATGCGAGAGACCGGCTTACCCTTTCAACAGCGTGCCGCACTCGCGTGCGGCAAATCATCCTTCCTTGTCTCTTGAGCTAGGAGTGAACTGCCTATTAGCAAAGTATATTGCTAGGTGTATGAGATGTCAAACAATAAGAAAGGCGCGCTGTCCAGCTTGCAGCGCGCTGTGAGGGTGCTCAAGGCACGGGCCCTGAGTCGTATGACCGAAGCGGCAACGGTAATTGGCCGCTTGGCTGGATTCGGATGTTATGATTGCGCCTAGCGGTAGCCCGCTAGGCTGATCCCTGCAGATGCTAGTCGTTCCGTCTGGTCGTTGATACCAGCCCTGGCAGCCCAGGGCTTTGGTTGCCTTCAGGCGGGCCGGCCGAGACAGTCGGCTAGCCGGCGGTGTTGGCAGCCGCGTTCAGCGCGTTCTTCGTGGCTTCCTGGTTGGCAACGTTGTTCAGCTTCTTGTTCACGAATCGCCGTTTGTTCATCTTTTAGCCCTCCTTTGGGCTCCTGATGGGCCAACCGCGAATATTATTGTAAAATTCGCGAGTACGGCTTGGAGTTAAAGTATATAAAGACTGCTTATTTGTCAAATTATTTTATCCACACCTTTTAAAAACAAGGAAAATCGCCCTTTTCCCCGCTGCAATTTGGCAAAATTTATATTTTTTTGTATAATATTTCTACTTACTTAGAACTAAATTTGCCGCGCCGATTGTCTATCGGTAAAGCTTTATGCGATTTTGCACAAAGCCTGCGGACCCAATACATATGCAAAGAACTCTTGCCCACAAAACGCCCGAAAAAGTCGGCGAAACAATCAGCCTGTCCGGCTGGGTCAATTCGCGCCGCGACCATGGAGGCGTTATTTTTATTGACCTGCGCGACCATACCGGCATAGTCCAGCTGGCCGTGCACCCCGAAAATGCCGAGGCTTTTTCCGCGGCGGACAAATGCCGCGACGAATTCGTAATCCGCGCCCAAGGCACGATCTTAGAACGCGGCGCGGACCTGATCAACCACAACATCCCCACCGGCGCCGTGGAAGTCAGCGCGGACAGCTTGGAAATTTTAAATACCGCCAAGCCATTGCCTTTCCAGGTCGCCCACGGCCATGGCGAAGAAAACCTGTCTAACGAGGACATCCGCCTTAAATACCGCTTTTTGGATCTGCGCAGGGAGAAAATGCAGAAAATGCTGCAAAAGCGCCACGTCATGATCCAGACTATCCACGCATACATGACCAGGCACGGATTTATTGAAGTGACCACGCCGATTTTAACATCTTCCTCCCCCGAGGGAGCACGCGACTTTTTGGTGCCGAGCCGCCTGCACCCGGGAAAATTCTATGCCCTGCCCCAGGCGCCGCAGCAGTTCAAGCAGCTGTTAATGACCGGCGGCGTACCCAAGTACTACCAAATCGCCCCATGCTTCCGCGACGAAGACCCCAGGGCCGACAGAAGCCCGGGCGAATTCTACCAGCTGGATTTGGAAATTTCCTTTGCGGATAAGGACGAAGTCGTATTCCAGGAAATGGAACCCCTGTTCGTTGAGCTTACGGAAAAATTTGCGGGCAAAAAATGCCTGCAAAAGCCGTTTCCGCGCATCCCCTATTTGGAAGCCATGGATTTGTACGGCTCAGACAAGCCGGACCTGCGCTTTGAAATGAAAATGGCGGACTTGACCGAAGATTTGCGAGATACGCAATTCAGCGTGTTCGGCAACGCCATTAAGAATGGCGGGGTTATAAAAGCTATCTGCTGCCAAGGCGGGTTGAGCTTGTCGAGATCCCAGATTGACGAACTGACCGAAATGGTCAAAAAAGAAGGCGCTGGCGGATTGGCCTACATAGTGCTGGGAGAAGACGGCATGAAATCCCCGATTTTGAAATTTTTGTCAGAAGGCGAAGTCAAATCCATTGTCGCCAAAACCAAAGCCCGGACCGGCGACATTATTTTCTTTGGGGCGGATCAAAAGCCAATTGTCAACAAAGTGTTGGGAAAACTGCGCGATAAACTCGGAGACATGTTCGGACTTAAGGACCCCTCGGTCATTGCCTGGGCCTGGATCACTGACTTCCCAATGTTTGAATGGTCAGATGACAAAAAAGGCTGGGACTTTATGCATAACCCGTTTTCCATGCCCCAGGGAGGACTACAAGCGCTTGAAAAGCAAAAACCCGATGAAATCAGAGCCTACCAATACGACATTATTGCCAACGGGCTGGAACTGTCCTCCGGAGCCATAAGAAATTACAAGCCCGAAATTATGTACAAGGCTTTTGAAATCTGCGGCTACAGCAAAAAAACCGTGGACGAAAAATTCGGCGGCATGATCCGCGCCTTTGAATACGGCGCTCCGCCGCACGGCGGCTTCGCGCCCGGAATAGACAGGATGCTCATGCTGTTTGAAAACGAGCCCAATATCCGCGAAGTTATTGCTTTTCCAAAGAACGGCTCAGCTGAAGACGCGATGATGGGCGCGCCCGGCACAGTTGATGAAAAACAGCTCAAGGAATTGCACATTAAATTGGACTTGCCAAAACCCAAAACGAAGTAAATTTTCATTATAAATAGGACTTACGCACCGCCGCTTTTTGGGCGGGCAGAGCCCGTCCCGTAAAAAGCGGCTCCGGCCAATTTCTTCGTTATTTTGTCTTTCGGTTTTTATCGGCGTAACCCGGCTACGCCTCCAAAAATCCTCGGAAAATGCCTCGAACTTGGCTCAGTGCGTAAGTCCTAATAAAATAACAATATGAAGAAAAAAACACAAAAAAAGAAACCTGCAAAATCCAAAATAAAAAAAGCCGCGAAGACCGCAGGCAAACAGCTTTCCAACGCGGTTACCAAATTTTTGGACTCGGCGAAAATCAAGTACGAAATTTTGGAACACAAGCTGGTTTATACGGCCCACGACGCTGCCCAAACAACCAAAAGGAAACTTTCGGAAATAGCGAAAGTGGTTTTGGTTAAAGCCGATAAAAATTTCGTTTTGATCGTTTTGCCTGCCGGCAAATACGTGGACTTTTCGGGCATAAAAAAAGCGCTCAAAGCGAAAAAGGTCAGCATGGCCACGGAAAAAGACATTACCGAATACTTAAAAACCAAAGTCGGGCTGCTGCACCCGTTCGGCTCTCAGTATAAACTGCAGACGCTTTTGGACAAAGGAATGAGCAAGTCCAAAAAAATGATAACCTCGGCTGGCACCTACACCCATAGCGTGGAATTGAGCTTAAAGGACTTTGAAAAATTGACGCAGCCATTGAAGGGGTTTTTTGCTAAAGCAAAGCGATGAAGATTGAAACATAAAACTTGAAGAATAAAGCAAGAACAAGGATGGAAAATAAAAAACATACCACCAAGCTCTAAAAAAAGGTTGATTTTTACTGCCATTTGGTTTACAAGGTCAGCAAGAATTTTCCCAAAGAGGAGCTTTATGGAATAACTTCTCAATTTAGACGCGCTACAATATCTGTTACGCTTAATTACATTGAAGGATATGCCAAAATTAAAAATAAAGTACATAAAAATTTTATAGAAATTTCTTTTGGTTCGTTAAAGGAAAGTTCATACTTGGTCAAATTTTGTTTTCAAGAAAAATTTATGAACGAAATAGAGTATAATGGATTAAGAATACTCGCTGACGAAATCGGCAAAATGTTTTGGGGCATGCTTAAAAATATGGAATAAACGCTTCAAGCTTCAAATTTCATGCTTCATACTAAAACCAAACATTTTGAAGGGCCTTTGGACCTGCTGCTCTCGCTGATCGAGGAGCGCAAGCTGGACATTACCACCATCGCTTTGGCGGAAGTGACGGAACAGTTCTTGCGGTACATCAAACAGCTGCAAAGCATTGATCCCGCGGTTCTGGCCGACTATTTGTCCATTGCCGCAAAACTGCTGGTCATTAAATCCAAAGCTATTTTGCCGACACTGGAGCTGGAGCCTGAAGAGGAGGACGCCGGTTTTGATTTGGAAGGACGGCTGCTCCTTTACAAGCAATTCAAGGAAGTCGCCAAATATTTAAAAAAACTTGACAACCGCAGGCGGCAAAGTTTTACGCGGTCCATCACGTTTGAGCAAAAAACCAGCTTTTACCCCGACCCGAACGTAAGCCCGCGACTCTTATATGACAACATTCTGAAAGTCCTTTCCGGCTTGAAAGAACTGGACGCCCTGCCCAAAGCCAAACTTAAGGAGGCCGTATCCATTCAGGAAAAAATTGACCACCTTCAGGGCGTGCTCAGCGGAAAAATAGAAACCAGGCTAAGCGACCTTTTGCAAACAGCAAAAAATAAAAGCGAGGTAATAGTGACCTTTTTGGCTTTATTGGAGTTAATAAAGCAAAAGATATTTGTCGCAGACCAGGAAACCCTGTTTGCGGAGGTTGTAATAAAAAAATACCAATCCCAAAATAACGAGGAACCGCAACCCAACTCTTAAAAACCGTTATTATGTCCAAAACCCTTATTGGCCTAATCTTCATTCTGGCAGGCACTGCTTACGGCAGCCTGGCCTTGGACGGCATATACAACAATACGCTCGGCTGGCTTTTGGAACACGAATGGATTAATCCGCCGCCCCCGGGCAAGCCCGATGCGCTAAGCCAGCTCCTTGGCAGGAAACCTTTAATTTTACTTTATAGCCTCGCTTTAATCATTATTGGCATATTTATTTTATGGAACAGAAACAGCTAATTAATACGCTCGAAGCCCTGCTTTTCGTGGCGGGCAAGCCTCTGCGCGCCAAAGAATTGGCAAAAATTATTGACCAGGAGGAAGCCGCCGTTCAAGCAGCGCTTACATCCCTGGCTGAGGGCAAAAGAGAGTCGGGCGTGATTGTTCTGGAGAGCGACGGCGAATATCAGATGGCAACCTCCAGCACGTACTCTGCTCCGGTAAAAAACTTTTTAAACGCCGAACTCCGCGAAAAACTTACGGACGCCACCGTGGAAGTCCTGGCAATTATTGCCTATCGCCAGCCCATTTCCAAAGCGGAAATCGAGGCCATCCGCGGCGTCAATTCCCAATATTCGCTGCGCAACCTGCTGATGCGCGGGCTTGTGGAAAAAGTAGCCAACCCTTCGGATGCGCGAAGCTTGCTATACCAGACAACAACGGAATTCCTGCAGCACTTAGGCCTTGCCTCAACGAAAGAATTGCCGGAATTTGAAAAGCTGGTTGAGCAAATCAAGCTTCCGGAAAGCGCCGGTTTGGCTGCCGAACAAAAAAATACGCCTGCCGCGGAAACGCAGCAGCCGGGTGCCGGGCGGGATCCTGTTGCCGGAACCGAGCCCTTTAAAACGGAAGCAGCCGCTGTTGGAGAAACAGAGGCGGTTTCACCAAATGAACTTGATGTTCCTGGAGACGGCACGGAACAAGCCAGCGACGGCGAAACAGACGAATTTGATGACGACGATGAGGACGAATAATTAGCGCGGCAATTGCTGGTAGGACTCTTTGGGACTGGAAGGAATTTCCTGTTTTAAAACGATTTTGCCGCAGCCCGCTGCCAAAAGGGTCAATAAGACCAAACTGAATAAAATCTTTTTCACTTTTTTCCTTTTAATACCGCTTTTCAAAGAGGCGGCATTTAATTTTCTATTTTTGCAGCGCAAGCAGGGCGGCGCCCAGCGCTCCGGCCTGGTTTAATCTGGAAACCAGGATGCGCGGCCGCTTCCTGGAATCAAAAACAAAACGCCCTAATTCCTTTTCGGCTTCGGGCAAAAACTTTCGCTGCTCATTCAAAGCAACGCCGCCCCCCAAAATTATCGCCTCCGGTTCGAAAATATTCGTCAGGCCGGCAAAAGTCCTGCCTAGCAGCATGCCCAGCGACTTAAAATCTTCTTTGTCGCGCAATCGCTGAAAAGTTTTTTCCATAAACTCGCCGTCTAAAACAACATGCCCGAATTCGGCTCCGCGCCCGTTGCGGCCGCGGTACGGACGGCCATCAATTACAATCCCCCCGCCCACGCCGGTGCCCAAAGTGAGCGCCAAAAAATTATTGAATTTGCCGCCTTGCCCCAAAACCATTTCCGCACGGGTAAAACAATTCGCGTCATTGTCCACAGCCGCCCGGTTAAAGCCCAAGCTTTTCAAAACCTTCCGAAGATCCAAATTTTTCACAAACTTAATGTTTGGCGAATGAAGCACCCGCCCGTTTTTTGCATCCACGTCCCCGGCCATTCCCGCACCGACAAACCGGATGCGCAGCCCTGCGGACAAACCGGAGACAAGCCCGGACAAAGCTTGTTTGAAAATTTTCAGGTCAGCCGGGGTATTTACAGCGGCTTGCCGCAGAATCTTCTTGCCGTCCCAGACAATCCCTGAAATTTTTGTCCCCCCGATGTCAATCCCAATTGCTGTATGCATGCGAATAAGAGTTAATTTTTTAAAAGCTCCTTAGCCTTATCCCAAAACTCTGGGTGGTTATTTTCTTTCATCCAATACCACCATTCAGCGCCCCACAAATACTGGGGCGAAAAGCCGACATCTCTGGCAATCTGTAAAATTGTATTGAATTGGTTCATGCCCATGGTTTTAAATTGCTCATCTATTGGCGTGCTGATAATCCCTTTGGTAGTCCAGGGCTCCGCTTCCAGCTCCATGATGACAACAGGCTTGCCGGGATTCAACAAGCGAAGCAGTCCGGCTTTGGCGCGATAATAAATCGGAGGGATATGGTTAGTCCAATAGCGGTTGAAAATGTCGGAATAAACATAACGGTACAGGGTGCTTCCGAATATGTCGCCGCGGCGGCCGGAATTAACCCATAACGACAGTTCGCCGCTATCCGTTATAATGACCGGGCGCGAAGGGTCAAGCTTTTTTACCAAAGCGATTTCGCTGTCCAGAAAAGAAGTACCCAGCTTAGGGCAAATCCCGAACGTTGACAGGAACGGTTCGTTCTCCACCTGCCAGGCAATAATTTGGCGTTCTTCCTGGTACTTGGAGACTACAGCCTCAACATAAGACAACTGCTCATTTTCTATTTCCCTGCTGCCCAAGCCATCAAGCCAAGCGGGGTCGTGGCACTCCGGCCAGCGCGGCAGGCGGCGGCCTACCGCCACCACTATTTTAACCTTGCGCTTTGCGGCCTCGCTGATCTGAAAATGCAGATCGTCCTCCTTGTCTGTTAAAAACCCGAATTCGTCCTTGATTTTCTCCACCTCGTTCCAATAAGCCGAAAGCCTTACGTACTTTGGCTTTAGTTCGTCTAAAATCGCAAGGTAGCCTTGTTTGGGATCGAGCCCCAAACTCCGGGCATAAGGAGCGCTGAAAGTCACCCCATACTCAATTTTGGAAGCCTTCGGGGCGAACCAGGAGAATACCCACGCAAGCAGAAAAACCCCGGCCAAAATCAAAATAAAAATTCTCAAGACCTTTTTCATGGCTGTAAAAATAATACCAAAGCGCCGATGAATACCAGCGCCAGGCCGAATACTTTTCTATAAATCGATTCCCTGTCCATGTCTTCTTCCAGCAAATGCCTGCGGCGCTTGCTTAAGGTAAAACCAAGCAAGAAAACGAAAACGTAACGGAAACCCTGCAAAGCATTAACCGTAAAAATGCTGCCTAAGACCAGCAGAAAACTGTAAAAAATAAAATTCACGCCTCCCAGTAACTGCTTAAACAAAAACAGCAGGGACGTGCTTTTTTTATTCTGAAGTTTCCTCGCCCCAAAAATTTTATAACGGTATGCCGGCCAAGCAAGGGGCAAAACCAACACCGCTGCCGCGCCAAGCCGGTTCCACATAAGATTGTTCATGGTCGGACCGGCCTGGGCCCCGTATTTCCAAAAATAATAGTAGAGGCTGAACAAAAACGCGCTAAGAATTTTTAAAAGAACGTGTTTGTGCCAGGACTTTGTGTCCTTAAACGATAGCAGCAATGCGCCGGGAATTAGGAGGGAAAAAGCGGCCAGTTCGCCGATGGACGGTAACCGGCGCTTAAAAACCAGGGCAAGCAGCATGTCTGCAGCCGGCACCAGCGCAAAAACAAAAGGGATTACCCGCGAAGCTTCGCCCTGGGAAAGCGCCACGAAAAAGACATATAAAGACAAGGAAAACAAGGCGCCCGAAAACAAATTCAGCAGCACGTATTTGGCCGGCAAGACATCAAAATTCCATGGCCACAATGCCAACAAGACCAATCCGGTAACCACGGTAAAAAAAGTGTAGCTTACCGGCTCAATCTTCCTGGTGGAAATCAAAAACTTGTCGAGCAGGTCGACAACCGCCTGGATTAAATAATTCAAGATTGTCAAAAAAACGAGCATGGGATGCTAAAATTCCATTTGGTTTGTTTTGCAGATTTCCGCGTATTTAACCGCGCTTAAGCGCACTTTTCTCCTAAGCAGATCGTCCCGGTCAATTTCCACCAGTCCGAACCGCGGCCAAAAGCCGTGCTGCCATTCAAAATTATCCAACAATGACCAGTGCAGATATCCCCGGACAGCCGCGCCTTTCTGTATCGCGCGATGCGTATAATACAAATGGTCCTTAATAAATTTGTCCCGCTTTTCATCTTTCGCATCGGCTAATCCGTTTTCGGTTATGTAAATAGGCTTGTTGAATTTTTTTAAATTAATTAACACCCGCTCAAGGCCTTCGGGATGTATTCCCCAGCCCATATCGGTCACTTCGTGATGGCCGTGGCTGGATTTGCGCCGTCCGGCTAAAGACACGTGAAAATGGTTATAATAATTTACTCCGATATAATCGCAGTATTTGGCTGTTCGCTTTAGCACGTACTCATTGGCCAAATAATGGGCCACAAACTGGGCCAGGCCGCCGAATATGCCGTACGGCTGGAGGTCGGATAAATGAAAAGCCATGCTCACGGGCTTGGCTGTGAAAAATTTAATTTTTTTAGCAGCGGCTTTATGGGCCGCAATGATATTTTTTATAACCAGGAAAGTCTGCCAAAGATTTTTTTTCTGCGGCGGAAAAATCCCCAAAAGATACGAATGAGTGGCGTAAATTTCCGGCTCGTTGAAAGTCAGCCAAAAATCCGCATAATCGCCAAGCCTTGCTGCGGCCTTTTCGCAAAAATCCAAAAAATATTTCAAGTTAGAGCTTTTGGTAAAACCCCCTTTTTCAGCAAACCATTGCGGCGAGGTAAAATGGTGCAGCGTCAAAAAGACCGCCAGACCGTGCGCTTTGGCTGAACGGAGCATTTTTTCGTAATGGTCCAGCGCCTTTTCATCATAAATTCCCTCTTTGGGCTGGACTCTGGACCACTCAATGCCGAGGCGGATGGTATTATGCCCCAAGTGTTCGGCCAAAGCGAAATCTTCCTCGAACCGGTTGTAAAAATCGCAGGCAATGCCCGAAGCATACCGATCGGGATTCCGGCCGCGCGCTCTTAAGGCCTCCTGCCTTCTTAAGCTGCGCTCCCAGGCCCACCAGTCCGCATTGGCATTATTACCTTCGGTCTGGTACGCGCTAATGGCGGCGCCCCACAAAAAATTTTCCGGAAATTTTAATTTTTGTTTCCCTGGCATGGGAAGTTGTTTTGCCTTTAATTTTTATTTATTCGGGCCGCTGTTTCAGAACTTTTGTTTCTTAAAGACTACGCATGATTATTGCGCCTGATTTCTTAATTATTATGCCACATCTTGGCAAAATAATCAAAATCTGATAGGCTTTCCTAGGTACTGATTACTGAAATACAGTTATGAATATTCCATGCTTCATATCTCATGATTCATGGACAATGGCCCTATCGTCTAATGGTCAGGACGAATGGTTCTCAGCCATTAAATCGGGGTTCGATTCCCCGTAGGGCTACCAATAAATTTCAAAACACCCGAAGGGTGTTTTTGATTTGGTTTTATTGATCAGAGATAAGTTTTCCAAAATCATAAAATGAACGAGGCTAATGGAGAGTGAAAACATTTATGGTATACTTAAGATAGATTTGTCTTCTCAACCGCTCTTGATCGTTAACTAATAGGTTTTATTCTATGAAAAAAACTTTACTAACCTTATCAATGGTAGTTCTGTTAGCTGGCGGGTGCAATTCCACTACCAGCGTGGAGACTAATAGCCAACAATCTTCTCAATCGACCACGTCACAATCCAATAAGACCTATGTTGCGTCTGATTTTGACTTTCAGATCGATTACCCTGCTGGCTGGAGCGTGTCGTCATCATCTCAGTTGGATGGAATTAAGAAAGGTTATCAATTTGACAATGGTGTAAGCGAAAAACAAGATTTCTACGCGTTTATAATAACCCGGGAGAATCAACCTCTAAGTAATCTGCTCTCGCCTTCTATAAAAACAGTCGAAATGACCTTGTCTAATGGGATGAAGGCAATTCAGTATAATAACACCACTGATAACAGAGTAACCGAACAAAATTATTTTATTCTACGTGGCAACTATGTATACATTTTAAACTTCCAAGTCCATCATTCAAATATTAATAGTGGTTCTGGTAACCCGCCGGCTTTAACTAAGCAAGATATTCAAGTTAGAGATTCATTTATAGGTAGTTTTATAATTACAAAATAAATCTCCTGTACCAAAACCAAATAAGTTTTCTCCGCCAGAGACGGGCAGGCACCCGTACAGAGCAGGTCTACCACTAATACTTTCTTTAATGGACGAGAATACAATAAAGAAATGGTATCAACAAAAGCGATATATAATTCCGCTTGTAATTGTTGCTATTTTTACTATTGTTTCCCTAACTAATGAGCCAACAACTAATACCCCCCAACAAAAAACGCAAAATATTCAAACTGGCGGCCAACAGGTCAAAGATATAATAACAATACCAGCCTATCAGCAGCCTCTTAGCGTGACACAAGAGCCGCCAACTGCACAAAGCCAACCAGATACACCTCCAACACAAAAACCGAACCCAAAACCTCAGTCTAGTTGTGACCCCAATTATTCAGGATGTGTTCCAATCGCTAGTGATGTTGATTGTGCTGGCGGTAGTGGCAATGGCCCAGCATATGTGCGAGGTCCTGTGAAAACTCAAAAAAGGTACCTGACACCTTTTCCATACTTTTGACAGTTGGTTTCGATTTGGGTTTTGGTAGGATTGATGGTTTCCATAAGGTTGGGCGGTCGGACGCAGACCTGTGTCAATTTCTATGATTTGTGATACACAGACGGTTGGGTGTATAATACTCTTAATTAAGCAAGTATCTATACGGTCAATAAAAGTTTCGGCATTGTCAAAATTTACTACTTCGTCCACCTGTTTATGGCGGCGTGGTTTTTTATATTAATTTATTTTTGGAAGAGTTCATCGGGTTATACAATTTTGTCTGGAATTTTTGTGTTCTCTTGGATATTGTATTGGCTTTATGATTTACTTAAACAACTTTCTTATCGGGTTACTTTAGAAAATGGGGTTTTGAAGGGGAAAGGATTGTTTACCCCACATCGGGAAATGTCGGTAAACGCTATACAGGCCATACACCCGATTTATTATTTTAACTACAAATTACGTGAAGCCAAGGGTTTATATACGGGAGCTTACCAGAGTCAGATGATGATGTTGGCTAAACTTCATAATGCACTGGCTGGATTGTTTTATGGAAATGCAGACAGAATGATTATGATTAACTTTGACAAAGAGCCGTCTAAAATTCCGTTTCCGGCACAACCGATTAACCCAAAAATTATCGAAATAATCAAAACTGCTAACCCAACCACAATATTGGAAACCGATCTCACCAAAAGCGCGGCGGGAACATTCTTTGGAAGATTCTTATTATTGTTACTGGTAGCGATACTCGGTGCTGCTATTTATGCCTTCTTTAAATAATTCTATAACTGGTTCTATTCTCACTAAGGATTCAAACCGCCGAAGCAATGGCTTTAACCTTTAAAGGATGAGCCAGGTGAACATCGTGGCCCACACTTTCCAGTAAGTCGGCGAAGGTATACCACCGGCTGACCGGTTCCAGCACCACTGACGTGCTCTGGCCTAAGGAATTGAAGAACTGGAATTACCGAAGCTACGACGGCAAGGCATTTTTACCGGTTAAAATATAATTATGGCTAGCTCATACAAAATAATTAATTAATCTACTAAAATGTTAACGTATTTGGAATGGATAGTATGCTTCGCTATTATCGTAATTTTTTGGTTTATATTTAAAAAATTTGGCGTTTTTCGAAAATCATCTTTAATAAAAACTGGAAAACTGATAAACGGCAAAATTTTATATATTATTGAGCAAATTAAGAGCGGGAACACCCCAGGCGCAAGCGGTTTAGGTTGGACTAATTATAAATTATACTGCCAAGCTGTCGACCAACCAGAACTTAAAGACCAAATTTTTATCAGCAACCCTTTGCTGAACGAACCAGTTTTGGATTTAAAACAAAATGACCATATTATCATTTATATTGATAATAAAAACAAAGAAAATTATTATGTTGATTTATCAAAAATTCAAACAAAGAAACCTGCAACGCGGGGGGATGGATTTTACAAAAGTATTGATGGTAAAAATTACGAATTCGTCAATAACCCAGGCATGGACGCCGCCAAATTGTTTTATCAATCATTAAAGGACAAATTTTCTCAAAAATAACCATCCGGGGTATGGAAAAACGGCCAATGGGATATTTTATCAGCTATGACAATAAAAATTTTATGCCGAAAGCGAAATCAAAAATTCCCGACTAACATTAACAAACCATCTAAATGTCCACCGAGGTGCAAAAATTCTTTGCGATTCCACTTTCATTGCCGGATGGCTGTTAATTCCCGTTTTACGTCGCTGCCCAGCACCCACCATTCCCTTAAATCCGC
>JAJZRC010000027.1 GCA_021847435.1 bacterium | reverse complement strand
TGGATTGGCTTTTTGTAAAACCGAAATTCAGAAACGGTGCGGCTACTGGCAAGATTCTCAAATCCTTGTTCGAAAAATATAGATCTATAAGATTATTAGCTTCCGCTCAGTTCGGTTATGAACCGAAAAATGATGAATTGCTAATTGACAGAAACCGCGTAGTTCGGCTAAATTCTTTAGTTGAATATTATAAAAAATGGGGATTTGAAGAAGACACAAATGCGGAGACGTACAAATATTCTGAAATGCCCGGGATGCCAATGCCAATGATATGGAAAAAATGAATAAGTCAAACGTTTTAATAAATGAAGCTCGGTCTATCATTGAACTTAGGTATAAGAAAGGCTCGCATACTGTAGGCTCGGCTTTAAGGACTAAGTCCGGGAAAATATATTCAGGTATTAGCATTAATGGCTTAAAATTGCATTTGTGCGCGGAATGGACAGCCATTGGCAGGGCGTTCGTTGAAGGAGAAACAGAAATTGAATCTATTGTCGCATTGCATAGAAAAGAAGACGGGTCATTTGAGTTTTATCCGCCTTGCGCGCTATGCAGAGAATTGCTGATTAAATACAGCCCCGAAGCCACGGTAATTTTATCAGAAGCTGAATTTCACAAAGCCTCGGACTTATTGCCATCCGCCTGGAAAAAATAATTTAAATATCAATTAATTTATAAAGGAAAAATATGGGTAAAGATTATTTGAAGAAAGAACCGAGCAAAGCGGAAAAAATGATTTACGAACTGGTCATGGCGCAAAATTCCATGGAAAAAGGCCTGTGGTCCACATCCACCGTGGTTATGGTTTTAGCCATGCTGGCCAAGCAGGAGCCCAAAGCAATTGCGCAACTAATGGTCAACGGAGACGAGAAGATCCGGGAATTCAGCAGCCAAATCAACGAGGAAATAAAGAAGTTAGAGGAAGAAAAGCACAAAGGCCACGATCACGCCAAAGAAGAAAAGCCAGCCGAAGAAGTCAAAGCCTAAATTAAAATAAATTAAATATTATACTCTATATACTACAGTGTAATAGAGTGGTAAAAGAATATGGAGCAAGGAAATCAGCAAAGACCAATAGTCGGTATAGGCGTGATGCTTTTTAAAGATGGCAAAATTTTGTTAGGTAAAAGAAAAGGATCTCATGGTGCCGGACAATACGCCTGGCCAGGAGGCAAATTGGATTTAATGGAATCTATTTTTGACTGTGCTAAAAGAGAAGTTAAAGAAGAAACCGGATTAGAAATATCTGATATAAAATTTTTGCGTGTAATGAACCTGAAAACCCCAGACAATTATCATTTTCTGGACATTGCATTAACCGCCCAATGGAAAAGCGGCGAGCCTCAAACACTGGAGCCGGAAAAATGCAAAGGTTGGGCGTGGTATGATATTGATAATCTGCCAGAGCCTCTATTTAGTGCCGAGCCTTCGGCCGTAGAAGCCTATAAGACTGGTAAAAACTTTTTTGACGCATAATATGCTTAAGTTTATAACCGGGAATAAAACAAAATTTAAAGAAGTGCAAATGGCTCTTGCGCCGATTCAAATTGAGCAGGTTGATATTGATTTGCCCGAAATACAAAAAGTTGACCCAAAAAAAATTATTGAACATAAGTTAAAAGAAGCCTTTAGACATCATAAAGGCGAATTTATAATTGACGATAGCTCGTTATTTTTGAGCTGTTTTGATTATAAATTGCCCGGCCCGCTTATAAAGTGGTTTAACGACACAATCGGGACTAAAAAGATTTACCAAATGTGCAGAAAGATGGGCGATACTAAAGCCAGGGCCATAACTTACATTGGATATGCCAAAAGCCCAAAGGAAATTAAATTTTTCGACGGAGTTTTAACCGGTAAGATTGTGGATTTAAGGGGTCGCTATAACTTTGGCTATGATCCAATTTTTTTGCCAACCGGGAAAAGCAAAACCTTATCACAACTGAAATCATCCGGAGATTTTCTCAGTTCCCCCCGCGGCCGCGCCGTTTTAAAATTGAAAAAATATTTAACCGCCAAGTAAGCGCTATGAAAATAATTATTATTTGCGGGCCGAATGCCTCCGGCAAAGATTCAGTGATAGAAGAAATTTTCAGAGAGATTAATCAGGAATATCCTGGTAAAATATCGCAAGCCTCTTATTTTAAGACAAGAAGTGTAAGACCGAAGGAAAAAGATGATGGTTATTTTATTTCAGACGATACTTTTAAGAAAAAAAGAGATTCCGGCGAGATTCCTGATTGGCTGTGGGGAAAAGTTGGCGATTATGATGTTGGCTATTCCGAGGATGAATTTAAAAAATCTGAGATTGTCCTTGTAAATATTGGCGATAAAAAAGCCAGGCTTTTAAAAGATTGGGCCGAACAAAAAATTGGACAAGTTTTATCAATATTTCTACACGCGCCGGAAGATGTAAGAAAACAAAGATTCATGTCCCGTGAAAGTTGGTTAATTTACGAACCGGTGGAATATAGAATAATCCACGATATTACCGACCCCAATTCGGAAAACCATAAAGATTTTGATTTGATTGTAGAAAATAAAGAAGGCGCGCTAGCGGAAACCATGAAAGAAATTATGCCGGCTGTTAAAAAATTCATCGCGGCCAAACAGAGTATTTAAAATTTATAAATACCAAGCAAAATGAAATCAGTCAGACTCCCTAGCCATATTAAACCCGAACGTTATCGTTTATTTATTAAACCCGATTTAAAAGGGTTTGTTTTTGAAGGTGAAGAAACGATTTTCTTGACGGTGGATAAACCAGCATCGGAGATTGTATTACACGCTAAGGAACTGAAAATTTTAGCTGCCGAGTTAAAAATTTCAAATACCAAATTACAAATTCCCAAACAAATTACAAATTCCAAGTCCGAAACAATCACATTCAAATTCAAGCACAAAATTCCCAGGGGAAAAGCGGAGCTGACATTAAAGTTCCAGGGAATTTTGAACGACAAAATGCGGGGTTTTTACCGAAGCCAATACCTGCATAAAGGCAAGATCAGGCACATGGCCACGACGCAATTTGAAGCCACTGATGCCCGCCGGGCTTTTCCCTGTGTTGATGAGCCGGCTGCCAAGGCAATCTTTGACGTTACTGTAACGGCGCCAAAGAGCATGAAAGTCATTTCCAATACTTTGGAAGAGGCGGTAACGGAGCACAGCGGGGGTTATAAGTCGGTTAAATTCGCGCCTACGCCAAAAATGTCCACGTATTTGCTGGCATTCATAGTGGGGGATTTTGAATATATAGAAGGGCGCACCAAAGACAACGTACTCGTGAGGGTATTCGTTACCCCGGGCAAGAAGCACCAGGCGCAGTTCGCCCTAACTACAGCCATCAAAGTTTTGGAATTTTTTAACCGGTACTTTGATATCCCATACCCATTGCCGGTTTTGGATTTGATCGCCATTCCGGATTTTTCCCACGGAGCTATGGAAAATTGGGGCGCGGTCACTTACCGCGAATCCGCCTTGCTGGTTGACCCTGAACATTCCTCAGCAGCCAATAAGCAGTGGGTGGCGCTGGTAATTGCCCATGAACTGGCTCACCAGTGGTTTGGCAACCTGGTTACTATGGAATGGTGGACGCATTTGTGGCTGAATGAGGGTTTTGCGTCATATATTGAATATTTAGCGGTAGACGAATTGTTCCCCCAGTGGGATATTTGGACCCAATTCGCGTACAACGATCTCGGAGTGGCAATGGAATTGGACGCGCTAAATACCACCCACCCCATTGAAATTCCCGTGGGCCACCCCAACGAAATAGGGGAAATATTTGATGAAATCAGCTACAGCAAGGGCGCAAGCATTATCCGCATGCTGGCGGGATACCTGGGGCCCAAAGCCTTTAGGGACGGGCTCAGGCACTACTTAAAAAAATATGCTTACCAAAACGCTTCCACTGAACATCTCTGGCAGGCTTTTGAAAAAGTTTCAAAAAAACCCGTGGGCAAAATTATGTCAGCCTGGACAAGCAAACCCGGGTATCCCAGCCTGAGAGTTATTGAAGAAAAAAGCCAACTGCTCATAAGGCAATCCCGCTTCTTCTCAAGCCCGGAAGCCCGAAAAAAGCAGTTGGACAGAACTGTGTGGCAAATCCCTTTAAATATTACGGATTCAAAAAAGCGAGTTCAAGAATACTTAATGCAGCGCAGGGAATTGAAAACACCGAAACCCAAAGCCGATTGGTTCAAGCTAAATACGGGGGAAACGGGATTTTTCCGCACCGATTATCCGGCGCAGATATTATCCGCAATGCATAAGCCGCTGGAAAAAAAGCAGCTGCAAGCCATTGACCGCCTCGGTATCGTCCGGGACGCCTTCGCCCATGCGGAAGCAGGGCAGGGTTCAACGGTTCAGGCTTTAAACGCGCTATTGCCCTTAAAATCGGAAACCGACTATACCGTATGGGTAGAAATCGCCTCCGGCTTAAGTAAAATTAAGCATCTGTTATATGGAACTCCGGCGTATGGCGATTTTACATTGTTCTGCCAGGGCTTGTTTGCCGAAACAGGAGCGCAACTGGGCTGGGAAGCGCGAAGCGACAACCACACCCAAAGCCTGCTGCGCAGCCTGGCGCTTGGCCAGCTGGCCCAGTACGGCCACAAGCCCACCATCGCGGAAGGCTTAAGGCGGTTTGATTCCACAAAACCTGTTCCTCCCGACATTAGGGCAGTGGTTTATCAAATTGCGGCGCAAAACGGACAGGCCAAAACGCACAAACTGTTTTTGCGGCGCTATCAAAGCGAGACCTTAAGCGAAGAAAAAAACCGCTTGGGCAGGGCATTGGGCCAATTCGGCCAGGAGAAACTGCTGCAAAAAACTTTAAAATTCGCGTTATCAAAGAACGTGCGCATTCAGGACACGGCCTCCATTTTTGCTTCCGTTTGGGCAAATCCCAATGGCAAGCAGGCGGCCTGGGAATTTACCAAACAGCACTGGCAGACTTTGCTTGCCCGGTATCCGGCCACGGGCCACATGCTCAGCCGCTTTATCAAGCCTGCGGGCAATGTTTTTGAGGATTTGCTGGCAAAAGACTTGGCCAAATATTTCAAACGGCACAAAGCGCCGGGAGCGCAAATGGCCGTAGACCAGACATTGGAAAAAATCAGGTCAAATTTGGCCTGGAAAAAAAGGGAGGGAAAAAAACTAGAAAATTGGCTTCTGAAAAATGTTTAAGCTATTTGAAAATTTTCCGCAGGTTACTTGCGGCATATCAAACAAGGCCGACGGGGCCATGAGCCTGTCAGACGAAAACCTGTCGGAAAATTTTCGTGTTTATTTTCAAAAGCTGGGAATACAAAAGCGGCAAATTGTCCGGGCCGGAGTTGGACATAAAGCTCGTGTGGTAAAAGTTAATGCTCAGCACGGCGGGCAGGTGATTGCCAATTGCGATGGGCTCTATACAGATTCAAAAAAATTATGCCTGGCGCTCACCGTTGCCGACTGCTACCCGATATATTTTTTTGATCCGCAAAGCAGGGCAGCGGGACTTGCCCACTGCGGATGGCGGGGCTGCGTCAGCGAGCTTATCCTAAACATGGTCGGCGCATTTCAATCAGACCCAGGCAGAATACTGGCGGGAGTGGGTCCAGACATCGGAGCCTGCCATTTTGAAATCCAGGATGACATTAAAACCAGCTTTGAAAATTTTCCCGGAGCGATTATGCGGCGCGGCAGAAAAATATTCGTTAATCTGCCATTAATTATTAAGGCCCAGCTCGCATCAGCCGGCATAAAGCCCGAAAATATTGAGTTTGCGGGAGAATGTACTTATTGTGAACCTGATCGCTATTTTTCTTTCCGGCGCGACAAGCCGGCTAAAATTCAGGGCTTGGCAGCTTATATTAGCCTTTAATATTGCCAAAAAAGCCAAGTTTGCTATAATATCAAAAGTGTTTTATCGGGCCATCTTCGGCCTTTTTAAAAGTCATTGATATAAACCTAAATGCACCCCAAACTTAAGCTTTTCGGTTCGCTTTTAGCCATCCTGCTCATTGCGGCAGCGGCTGTGTGGGTAGTTCTGCCCCAGGGCGGCAAGCTTGATCTGCGCAAGATCAAAATTCCGTATAACCAAACTTTTAAAACCCGCCTGGGCCTGGACCTACAGGGCGGCAGCCACTTAGTCTACCAAGCCGACTTCAAGGAAATAAAACAGCAGGACCAGGCCGATGCTTTAAACGCCATTCGCGACACGATTGAAAGAAGGGTAAACAGTTTTGGCGTAAGCGAGCCTCTGGTGCAGGTTACCGGATCGGACAGAATTATCGTGGAGCTGCCCGGAATAAAGGACATTAATGAAGCGATATCGCAGATCGGGCAGACCCCTTACCTTGAATTCAAAGTACAAGGCGTCCAGCAACAGGAAATAAAACCCGATGAAAAGGGGACTTTGAATCTTGATGCGGGCTCAGGCTGGCAAAATACAGGGCTTTCCGGCAAGCAGCTCAAAAAGGCGAGCGTTGATTTCGACCAGGGACAAGGACTTTCAAGCCAGGTAGTTGTCCGCCTGGAATTTAACGATGAAGGCACGAAACTTTTCTCAGACATTACCACTGCGAACATAAATAAGCCCGTAGCAATATTCCTGGACGGCCAGCTGCTTTCTGCCCCCACCGTGCAAAACGCGATTACCAACGGCACTGCCATAATTACCGGAGATTTCACGGTGCAGCAAGCCAAGGATTTGGCAACGCGCCTGAACAGCGGCGCCTTGCCGGTTCCCATCAAACTGATTTCACAGCAAAATGTCGGAGCGACTTTGGGCAAAGAATCGGTACAAAAATCAGTTGCGGCCGGTTTGATCGGCCTGCTGCTGATAGCGATTTTCATGATTGTTTATTACCGTTTTCCGGGCCTGCTGGCGACAGTTGCCCTGTTAATTTACGCCATTGTTTCTTTTGCGGTGTTTAAGATCGGGATTTCGTTTTCCGCGGTCGCCATGGTTGGAATATTTTTCTTTTTGGGCCTGACGGTCAACTCCTGGTTCGGCGCCTTGGCGCTAATCAGCTACGTGGTTATGATATTCCTGAAAGGCCTGTCGCCGGTTACTTTGACTTTGGCCGGCATCGCCGGATTCATCTTGTCCATCGGCATGGCTGTAGACGCGAACATTCTTATTTTTGAAAGGCTTAAGGAAGAAATTCGCGCGGGCAAAGAAATCCATAAAGCGGTGGAAGACGGCTTTGCCAGAGCGTGGCTGTCCATACGCGACTCAAACGTGTCCAGCCTGATTACTACCGTGATTCTTTACATTTTCGGCACCCCCGCAATCAAAGGCTTTGCGGTAACTTTGGGTATAGGTATTTTAATTTCCATGTTTACGGCAATTACCGTTACCCGCACTTTCCTGAAGGTTTTTGTTGGAAACAACATCTTAACCCATCCCTGGCTGTTTGGCGTAAGCAAATTGAAAGAAATTAAAAACATTTCCTAAATTTATGTTTAATACCCTTAGATACTACAAAGTTTGGTTTGCTATTTCCGGATTAATCCTGTTATTTGGAGTAATTTCGCTCAGCTTGTACGGCCTGAATTTGGGCATTGATTTTAAAGGCGGAACCGTTGTCGAACTGCAATTCCCGCAGGCTCCCGAACAAGCAAAAGTGAAAGAAGCCCTGGGACAGATCGGTTTAAAAAACTTCCAGCTGCAGTCCGCGGAAAACAACAGCCTGATCATCAAGACTGAAAATCTGGAAAAGCCGCAGCAGGACCAAATGCTTGAGGCCTTAAAGGCCGAGGCAGGGGAGTTTAAAGAACTCAGACTGGACTCCATAGGTCCTGTAATAGGGAGCGAGTTAAAAAGGAATGCTCTTTACCAGCTGGCGCTGGTTTCTCTGGGGATCGTATTTTACATAGGATACGCATTCAGGAAAGTGGCAAAGCCCGTGACCTCCTGGAGATTCGGCTGGGCTGCAATTATCGCATTATTGCATGACCTTTTGTTTGTGCTGGGGCTGTTTTCCATCTTGGGCCATTTCCGGGGGGTGGAAGTCGACAGTTTGTTCGTAACAGCCGTACTTACGGTTTTGGGCTTCTCTGTCCACGATACCATTGTTGTTTTTGACAGAATAAGAGAAAACTTAAAACTTTATCCCGGCCAATCCATTGAGTACGTGGTCAATCATAGCATCGCGCAAACCATTGTCCGCTCTCTTAACACCAGCCTGACTGTCTTGTTCGTCCTGTTGAGCCTGCTTTTATTCGGCGGAGAAACCATCCGTTACTTTGTGCTCGCCTTATTTGCGGGTATTATAGTTGGTACATATTCGTCCATTTTCATCGCAAGCCCTGTACTGGTTTTGTGGCAAAATTGGAAAAATAAAAGCAAATAATTAAAAACCCCCTTGTTTGAGGGGGTTTTTAATTGGATGCGCATATTTGACACTACCAATTCTTTATGCTATACTGTAAAAGTTAAATTTTACATATAGACTTTTATGGGAATTCTTGACACCATTATACATACGAAACAAACCGAGTCTTTAAACCAATTTAAACCCTCGGAAATTGTGAAAGAAATTCTGGACGGGCTTAAGGAGCGCGACCGCAAAATTTTGACTCACCGCTACGGCTTGGAGGGAAGCGAAACCAAAACTCTGGCCGCAATCGGGCAAGAACAGAATCTGACCCGCGAAAGAGTCCGGCAGATTGAAAAGGATTTAATCCGCAACCTGAAAAAAACCAGCCTTTCCAAGGAAAGTTTTGCTTCCGCCAAAGATTTTTTGATCAACATAATTTCCGAACACGGCAGGATTATCGCGGAAGAAAACCTGTTAATGCACTTGAATATTACCGACCCCAAGGAAAAAAATGCTTTGGTATTCATTTTGCATTTAGTGGAAGAATTGGACAATTTTATTCACGAAAACTACAAAAAAAGCTGGGTAAGCGTGCTGTTTAAGGGCGATACTCTGCACAATTTTATAGCCGAAGGCAAAAAAATTATTTCCGAAAAAAACGCGCCCATTGAAGCGGACGACTTTTTGGAGCATTTCAAGCAGACCAAATTTTATCTGGAAAATCAGCAGGAACTCTCAGATAAGGTCATCTTAAACTATCTGGAATTGACGGTAGAAATAGAAAAAAATGTTTTTGGCCAATGGGGCCTGGCTGTATGGAAAGAAGTGAAGCCAAAAGATGTCGGAGATAAGGCTTATTTGGTTATGAAGCACCATAAGAAGCCCGAGCACTATTCCCAGATTACCGAAATGATAAATAAGGCGAAGTTTGACGACCGCACGGCTTACAAAGAAACTGTTCATAACGAGCTTATAAAAGACACCAGATTCATCCTTATCGGGCGCGGCATTTACGCGCTTTCCGAATGGGGTTATAAGCCGGGTGTGGTCTCAGATGTAATTGTGGAAATTCTAAAGCTGTCGGCCCAGCCGGTGGCAAAAGATAAAATTATTGAGGAGGTCTTAAAGCGCAGGATGGTAAAAAAGAACACCATTTTGGTAGGCTTATCCAATAAAAAACTTTTCAAAAAAGTCGGCAAAAGCTCATACGCGCTGGCTTAATTTTGCTCGTTTTTTAAGACCGCGCCTTTTTAAGGAAACAAAACCAAATGGACGGGATAAATACTTTAGTGCCGAATTTTGCGGAAATTTTTAAGCTCTCTTTCTGGCTGTTCACGAGGGGGGGATGGATTTTGTTTGTTATCGGCCTGATTTACATGCTCTGGCGCCTGTACTATACCGAAATCCGGCACCAGTATATCCATAAGCAGGAATGGATATTTTTGCAGATAAAAGTGCCTAGGGAAAATATGGTCAGCACCATGGCTGTGGAAAATATTTTTGCCCAGCTGCATGCCTTGCATGCCAGCAAAACTTTCGTGGAAAAATACGTGGAGGGACACGACCAGTTGTGGTACAGCCTGGAACTTGTAAGCCTGGGAGGCAAAATTTCTTTTATAATGCGCGTTCCCAAAAACACCAAAAATCTGGTGGAAGCCGCTTTTTACGCCCATTACCCGCAGGCGGAAATTAAAATAATAAGCGACTACTTGGAAAATTTTTACTACGACCCAGACATCACCGAAGATTTCGATATTTTCGGCACCGAGTGGAAACTGGAAGCCGACGATGTGCTGCCGCTTAGAACTTATAAGGATTTTGAACATCCGGCGGCGGAAGAAACAGTCATTGATCCGCTAAGCAATATGTTTGAAAGCTTAACCAAAGTGGAACCGCACGAAGTATTTGCCGTTCAAATAATTATCCAGCCCCTGGGTGACGATGAATGGAAAGGCAGGGGAGAAGCAAAGGTCAAAGAACTGATTGGGGAAGAAGTCCCGCACCAAACGGGTTTTTTGGATTTTATTATGGCCCCTTTTAACTGGTTTGCGCATTTCAGCTACAGAGACGTCTTGCTGGGGGGCGGCCACGAGCACGGGCATGATGAGCCCAAAGCCCAAAAAAACAACTGGATGAGCCTGACGGAAAGCGAAAAAGAGCGGGTGACTTTAATTGAAAGGAAAATCAGCAAGCCCGGCTACCGAAGTAAAATTCGCTTTTTATACATTGCCCCCAAAGAAAGAATGGATTTGACCAAGCGCGGCATTTTTATAGGGTCTTACAGATTTTTAGGCTCGACCTTAACCAATAAAATGAAGCCGGACACAAATAGAACCTGGACCGGGCTGACCTATAAATTTTCCAAGGAACTGGAAGCCCCCTACATGGAGCATGTGTTAAAAATCCGCAAGCGCAGGATTTTTAAAGGCTTTAAGGAGCGCGACATACATTTGGGCAACCCGATGTTCATTTTAAATACCGAAGAGCTGGCCACGATGTATCATTTTCCGATTACCACCAAAACCACTTTGGCGCCTTCTGCCATTGAAAAAACCGAAACCAAGAAATCCCAGCCGCCGGTGGATTTGCCCGTGGCAACCCCGGAATCAGGATTCTAATTCATACCAACGCACATGGAAAATAAAAAAGAGCGTATTACGGTTTTTGCCAAAACTAATTTCCGCAACCAGGAGGTGCCTTTTGGCATTAAAACCGACGACCGCCGCCGGCACATGTACCTGATTGGGAAAACCGGCATGGGCAAGACCACGCTTATGGAAAACATGGTCATTCAGGATATACGCAACGGCCATGGAGTGGCGTTTTTGGACCCGCACGGCGACTCGGTGCAAAGAATCCTGGATTCCATTCCGCCCAGCCGGGTCAACGACGTGATATATTTCAACCCCGCGGACCTGGACTACCCGGTTGCTTTTAACATTCTGGAGTCGGTTGACCAAAAGTACAAGCATTTGGTAGCCAGCGGCCTTATGGGCGTGTTTACCAAAATCTGGGCCAACCTTTGGTCTGCCAGGATGGAATACATTTTGAACAACACGATTTTGGCCCTGCTGGACAGCCCTGGCAATACCCTGCTCGGAATTACTCGCATGTACGTGGACAAAAAATACCGGAAAAAAATCGTGGACAACATCAAAGACCCCATGGTCCGGGCCTTTTGGACCGACGAATTTGCGAATTATAACGAAAAGTACCGTACCGAAGCGATTGCGCCGATTCAAAATAAAGTCGGCCAATTTTTGTCTTCCGGAATAATCCGCAACATTGTGGGGCAGCCGAAAAGCACAATAGACTTGCGGGAAATCATGGATAAGCGGAAAATCCTGATTCTGGACCTTTCCAAAGGGAAAGTGGGGGAGGACAACAGCGCGCTGCTCGGCGCCATGATAGTCACCAAGCTGCAGCTCGCGGCCATGTCCCGTACGGACATTCCCGAACACGACCGCAAGGATTTTTACCTGTACGTGGACGAATTCCAAAATTTCGCCACGGACAGCTTTGCCACCATTTTGAGCGAAGCCCGCAAATACCGGCTGAATCTGATCGTAGGGCACCAATACATCGGCCAGCTGGTCCATGATAGAAACACCAAAGTCCGCGATGCTATTTTTGGCAACGTGGGCACGCTGGTGGTTTTCCGCGTGGGCGCGGAAGACGCGGAATTTTTGGTTAAAGAATTTGAACCGATTTTTACGGAAGTTGATATAGTCAATCTTCCCAAATACAATATTTTGCTAAAGCTGATGATCAATGGCGTGGCTTCGGACCCGTTTTCCGCAATTTCCCTGGCTCCGAATCCCAAATTCCATACGGGCAACGCGGAGAAGACCGTTAAAGTCTCGCGGGAAAGATATAGCAACCCGGTCAAAGAAGTAGAAAATAAAATTTCCCGCTGGATGGGTGCGGAATTCCACCAGGAATCGGCGGTATTGATCGGGGATAACGATGCTGATGAAACCGCCCAAACAAACACAGCTGCCGTGGAGGCTGTTTTGCCAGCCGCCAAGGAGCCTGCTGCGGAATCGGAAAAGCACAAAATCGCCGAGCTTCCGGAACTGCCTGCCGCCGAGGAAACAAAAAGCCTTCCTGAAAGTAACGAGATGTCCGAAATAAAACCCAGAATAGAAAATAGGACCAAAAATGCCCAAACGCATTCGGTAAGGCACGCTTCTTTCACGCCTCAACGGCACAAAAACCCCAAGCACAGCCACGCGCCTAAAAGCCATCCGCCTAAAAAAGAAAACCCAATATGGCAAACAGTGAGCAAGCTTCGGGACCAAAAAGCAACGGAGTCCGCGGACAAAATATTCAAAATTCAAGACAAAGAGCGCGAACCGGAACAATTGAAGCCGGTTTTAGAGCCTCAAAACCCGGCCCGACAAGAACCGAATATAGTCATCAGGCCTGGAGAATCGCACAAGCTTGAACCTTAGCATTTTAAAACCCCCTTTGAATAAGGGGGTTTTAACTTTGGCAATTACAGATATTTTTGAATCTCATTTACCAGAACTTCTTTTGGGGCCGCCCCGATAAGCTCGCCAACCACTTTTCCGCCTTTAAAAAATTTCAAAGTGGGTATGCTCATAATTCCATGTTGCCCGGCAAGCCGGTTGTTTTCATCAACGTTCACTTTGCCGACTTTGAGTTTTCCTGCAAATTCAGCGGCTATCTCGCTGACAATCGGGCCAATGACTTTGCATGGGCCGCACCAAACCGCCCAAAAATCCACCATTACCGGCAGATCGGAATTTAACACCTCCTGCTCAAAATTCGAATCATTTAAAGCGATTTCCGACATATTTTCAAAGTTTTAATTTTAATACAGCCTCTTAATATTATCCACAACACATGGCTTTGTCAAACCAAAAAACGCGATAAAATTTGCTATAATTTAAACAAAGGCAAATAAGCCGAATAACCAGAATGCTAAAAATAAAAATAAAAAAAATATTGCCCTTTTGGCTGCTCTCAATAGCTTTAGTTGCCCTATTGCAGATTTCCGCAGCCGTTACATTTAATCACGCAACCGCCTCGCAAACCGGCGCTGCAAAAGTGCTCGGAGCCTCAACAATTGCGGTCCGCGGGGCCAGCTTGCCCGATCCGGCGCAAAAAGTCAAAAAAACTTCGGATCCTGACTTAAGCTCGATTTCAGCCAAGAGCTTTTTGGCATTTGATCTGCACACAGGCGAGACTCTTCTGGAAAAAAATCCGGACAGCATGCTCGGCATTGCCAGCCTCACCAAACTTATCACTGCTTTGGCCATATACAAAAACATTAATTTAAACGAGGCGGCCGTCATCAGTCAAAAGGGCATACTAAATACCAGTCCAGTTTTAGGGCTTAAAGCGGGCGACAAAGTGAAGGTAATGGATCTGTTTTATGCCATGCTTGTGGGTTCAGCCAATGATGCGGCGCAAACGCTGGCCGAATATGCCGAAAATAAAACGGGGAAAAAAATTGCTGAACTTATGAACCGCGAGGCCGAAGCCCTCGGGATGTCAGATAGTTTATTTTCCAACCCGCTTGGTTTTGACAGCGCAAATAATTATTCCACTGCCTCGGATTTGAAAAAACTAATCACAGAGACGCAAAAATTGTCGGCCTTCGCCAACGTGGGCCGCAGGAACCAATATTCCTTCATCTCTGATTCAGGGGTGCATTATAAAATTCCGGCAACAAACCGCTTGCTGCGGGAAATTCCGAACCTCTATGCAATTAAAACGGGATTCACCGAGCGTTCCGGAGGCTCTATGGCAACCAAAATAATAATCGGCAAATCTAAAATAGGGCTTGTGGTATTGGGAAGCGCGAACCGGGAAAATGACACTCTTGTGCTTACAAAAGCTTTGGAGACAAGTTTTGCCTGGAAATGACCCTGCCGGCTTTTTACCGCATTTCCCCAACCTAGAATGTAACCCTAACGGCGGTCATTGCCCCATCGCCGGGGTAACTTGTTAGTTGATTAATCGTTATGCTACGATTGCAGTATCCGCTTGGGTTTGAAAGCAATTACGTTTTTCAGCTTTACAAGGTTCAAAGATTCGTAAAGTTGTTTTAATTGCATTTTGGCCTTAAGCGGTATTTGTTTGGAGTTCATTAATCTCTGGTAAGGCGTCTGGGCGGTGTCGTAGGTTTTCTTGCAGACGGAATTATTAACCTTTTCCTTGCTCTTGATTTTCATCACGGGCTTGAAAAAATTGTTGAACAGCCGCAGTTCGTTCCGGTAAAGGTCGTTAATCATTTCCAGTTGTTGTGCCGTGTCGTAGCGCCGGTATCCCAGCCACTTCCTGATATGGGTGTAATTCTTTTGTTCAACGTAAGCGTTATCA
>JAJZRC010000065.1 GCA_021847435.1 bacterium | reverse complement strand
GGCCGGGGGAGTTCGCATACGCCTTATATTCGCAAGACCCTACCCTCTGATGCATATGGGCTATTATGTTATTGCCTTATGCCTAACCACTTTCATTTTTTAATCCGCCAGAATACCGAACTTTCAATCAGCAAGCTTTTAGCAAAAGTGTGCACCAGCTATTCCAAATATTTTAATCAGAAATATGAACGGGTCGGCAGTCTGTTGCAGGATAGATTCAAAGCGGTTTTGGTAGATTCGGATTCTTATTTACTTTGGCTTTCCGCCTATATTCACAATAATCCAAAAACCGCAAAGCTGGTAGAAATGCCGGAGGAGTGGAAATATAGCAGTTACTTAGATTATTTGGAAAAAAGGAATGGAGTTTTGTGCGACAAAAAGTTAGTTTCAAAATTTTTTCAGAGTATTCCGGAATATCAAAAATTTGTGGACGAATCATGTGATAAAATAAAAGAGAATAAAGACATGGAATATTTATTGTTAGACTAAAAATATGATGGCGCTCTTCAAGGGGACTTTCCCTTGAAGAGCGCCATCAGGGGAAGTTAATGGGGAATTTTCAATCTCTCAATCAAATTAGAAAACACTGGTTCCGGGTGCTCATTCTGGCACTCTTCTTTTCCGTATTGCCTCCGCTTCAAATAGCCCGGGCCGCGGTATTAACCCGCCCCGCTTCCAACTTGGGCCTGGTGGGGTATTGGCCTTTGGACGAGGGCAGGGGGACTAAGGCCGGCGATGCGAGCGGGAACGGCTATGCCGCGACTTTTACCGGCTCACCAGCATGGGCCAGCGGCAAGAGGGCGGGGGCTTTGAACTTCAACGGCAGCGACACCTGGTTGACCGCTTCGTTTAACCGGAACGTTCTGAAAAACGGCCAGGAAACCGGAGCTTTTACTTTGTCTGCTTGGGTCAAGCCCTCGGGAACCCAAAATAGCGTTGAATCTGTAATTATGGGAAGGTCCGGCTGCCATGGCGGGCTGGCTGCCAGGTCGGATAATGCCTTCGGCTTCCATCTGGCGGCGACCGATTGCTGGACCAGCGGCACATTTTTGTCCAGTGGCGCCATTAGCGACTGGACCAATTGGCACCATGTGGCCGGGGTTTACAACAACCGGGCGATGTCGATTTATGTGGACGGGGTTTTAAAAAATTCCGCCAATTTTTCGCCCTCCGCTTCCATTTTTGCTTATAACGATAATTTTTATCTTGGCGGCATTGGCTCCAACCCTTTATATCTCTTAAACGGGATCATGGATGACGCCCGGGTTTACAACCGCGCGCTGTCCGCGGCCGAAGTTACCAAGCTGTATTCTTCCGGGCAGACCACCTACAAACAGGCTTCCAATTTGGGCCTAGTAGGCTACTGGAGCTTTAACGAGGGCCGCGGCGGCCAGGCCGGGGATTCTTCCGGCAGAAACAATACCGGTACAATTTATAGCGCCGCCTGGACAGCGGGTAAGCGCGGCAATGCCTTGGACTTCAATGGCAGCAGTTCTTATGTATCAATACCGACCATAAGCATCCCTTCGGATATTACAGTTTCGGCATGGGTGTATTCTGATAATTTTAACCAAAACGGTTTTGTGGTGGGAAAAAATCCGGTAAACGCCCAATGGGAGCTTTTTTTTGAAGGCGTCCAGTTCCGTTGGCGAGGCGGCTCGCCTACTTCCAATACCATTAGCTGCAATAACCCCAGTAACGGCAATTGGCATCATTTGGTGGGTATACAGAGTGGCACTAGCGCCGCTTTGTATCTGGACGGCGCGCAGTGCATCTCAGGCAGCATTACGGCTATTGGAAACGGCAGCGATACCATTGATATTGGCAGGTTTAACGGCGGCTATTATTTTAATGGCCTGATTGATGATGTCCGCATTTACAGCCGCGCGTTTTTGGCAAGCGAAGTTTCAAGCCTGTACCAGAGCAAGCAGCGGACGGATAATGCCGGCCAGAACGGCGAGCTGACCAGCGGCCTGGTAGGCTTGTGGAGTTTTAACGGCCAGGACGTGTCGGGCAGCACGGTTTATGACAGAAGCGGCCAGGGCCGCAATGGTACAATCACGGGCAGCGCGCCTTTGGCCGCCGGCAAGGTGGGGCAGGCCATTGCTTTTAAAAACAGCGGCCAGTACGTGCAGTCCGGATCCGTGTTTTCCGAATTCGGCACCAGCAACCAGCCTTATACCATTGCCGGCTGGGTTAAAATCAACAGCGGGGTGAGTTCGGGCAATGTGGTGTTTATGGGCGATTCCTGGTGCCTGCCCCCGGTAAATATCACCGGAGGCAAGCTGCGCGCCACCAGCTGGAATGGCGGCGAAGTGGATGCTTTGGGAACCACGGTGCTCAGTCCCAACACCTGGTACCATTTCGCCACCACCTGGGATGCCGCAGGGGGTTTAAAAATTTTCGTCAACGGCTCCCAGGAAAATTCCGCCGCCATGGCAAATTTTTCCGCGGCCGGGAGCGCCAGAATTATGCGCGCCGGGTACAGCCCCGGCAGCTGCGCCGGAGACACGGGGGCGCTGAACGGCGCGGTGGATGAAATTCGGATATACAACCGCGCCCTGTCCGCAGACGAAATCAAACAGCTGTACAATATGGGGAAATAAAGATTTTAAAATTACTAGGACTTACGCTTTTGAGCCAAGTTTGAGGCATTTTCCGAGGATTTTTGGAGGCGTAGCCAGGCTACGCCGATAAAAACCGCAGGAAAATAACGAAAAAATTGGCCAAAGCCGCTTGCTGAC
>JAJZRC010000026.1 GCA_021847435.1 bacterium | reverse complement strand
TGTCGTATTTGAGGTAAAGTAACTCTGGTTCGGATTCATTTAAAAACACTCCGCATTGCGGAGTGTTTTTAAATGGTCCCGAGCAAACTCGTAAGCCGAATTCTGTTTCTTCCCCCTTAGCCGAAGCTTTGGGGGATCGGCGCTATAAAATGAATTATAGCTGCCGAAATAATCATCTATCTGGCTCGCCTGTTGCCAGGCGGCTCAAGCAGCCTACCAAATTTGGCCTTGCACTCAGGTAAGGATTTGGCCGTTTCACCTCCAAAGTCGCCTTTGGAACTCACCTTAAGCCTTGCGGTTTAAGGTGCCGGAGCCTTTTCAAACCCCGGCGTCTCTGTTCGCACCTCTAGGATTACTCCCGACGGGCGTTACCCGCTACCAGTTTTGATAACTCTATAGAGGCTATCAAATAAGTGTTCGGACTTTCCTCCCCATAAACCCGCAAAAGCGGATCAGTTGGGGCGATTATTCGGTTTGCTTGGAACCTATGATAGCGTAGCAAATTTTGACAAAATTGTCAATCTCTGGTTTGTTAAAAGACTTCAATTCTGACGGGAAAAATGCTATACTGCTTTATACATGAAGAAAACCGAGCTTATATTTAACCTAATCTCAATACCGGTAGACGCCGTCTCGCTGCTGCTTGCCGGAATCGCTTCTTTTTATTTGAGGCAGAATACCATACAGATTGTCGGGCCTATTATTTATCAGCTGGATATAAGCGCGTTTTTGAGCATAGTTTATCAGTTTATCCTGTTTTTGATTTTGATTTTTGCGTTTTTGGGCCTTTATAACCTTCGCGGCACAAGGAAGTTCATTAACGATCTGGGAAAAATAGCAGTCGGCATATCTTTGGGCCTCCTGGTGATCATTTTGCTCTATTTTTTTAACCAGAGCATTTTCCCTTCCCGCTTCATAATACTGTCTACTTGGGGATTGGGTATCGTATTCGTTTTGCTGGGCCGGATAGTCCTCATTACCGCACAAAAGATGCTGTTCAAGCGAGGTTTGGGCCTTCATAAATTAGCGATTATCAGAGGGCAGGGCAAAGAGCCGGAAATTGTGGACAACATATACAGGGACCGCAGGCACGGCTATGAAATTGTGGCAGAAAAAGCTTATTCGGAAAATACCATAGAAGCGCTGGAAAAATTATATTATGCAGGCCATCTGGATGAAATTTTGCAGGCTGACGCAAACCTTAACCCGGCCGCAAACCTCAGGCTGGTTGAATTCGCCCGAAATAGAGGACTGAGCTTCAGCTTCGTCCCGAATTTATTCGATGTTCAGCGCAATATTGTGGAAACAAACAGCCTGGGCGGCATACCTGTAATCAGTTTGAAAAATACCCCGCTGGACGGTTGGGGCAAGGTGGCCAAAAGAATGCTGGACGTTTTGGCGAGCATGGTCTGCCTGGTTTTAACAGCGCCTCTATTTGTGTTAATTGCGGCGGCAATCAAGCTGGATTCCGAAGGCAGGGCTATTTACGCGGCCAAGCGCGGCGGCAGGCGAAAAGACTTCAATTTTTACAAGTTCCGCAGCATGTACCAGCATTTGAGCGTAGGGGAAGACTATGGCGGGGAAAATGCCGAAAAAGTCAGGCAGGAATTGTGGAAAAAGAACGATCGCGGCGGCGCCAGCGGGCCCTTCTTAAAAATTAAAGACGATCCGCGGGTCACCAAAGTCGGCAAATTTTTGCGCCGCACGAAGCTTGATGAAATTCCCCAATTTTGGAACGTGCTTAAAGGGGATATGAGCATGGTTGGCCCAAGGGCGCATGTGTTGGACGAGGTCGAGCGGTACCGCAGCAGGTACGCCAGGATGTTCAGCGTCAAGCCTGGAATTTTCGGGTTGTCGCAAATTGCCCAAGTGGGATGGCCGGATTTGCCGTTTGAAGAAGAAATCAAGCTCAACACTTTCTATATTGAAAACTGGTCCTTGTCTGCAGATATAAAAATTCTTGCCAAAAGCTTTTGGCTGCTGTTTTTTGCAAAAAAACCCAAGGCGGACTACTAAATGGACATTTCCCGGCTAAATATAGCGCTGGCGCATGACAGTTTTACCCAGGCGGGCGGCGCGGAAAGGGTGGCGGGGGCCTTGCACGAGCTTTTTCCCAAAGCGCCTGTGTTCACGCTGGCCTGCGGCCGGAAATTTAAAGCCGAATGCAAAGGCTGGGATATTCGCACATCATGGCTGCAAATGTTTTACAATCTGGTCCCGCGTTTACCCCTGTTTCTGCCCTTGATTCCGCTGGCTGTACGCTCGCTGGATTTTTCCGGCTATGATTTGGTGATTTCGTCCAGTTCGGGGTTTATTAAAAATCTGCGCTGCCCCAAGGACTGCGTTCATATAAATTATTGCCATACGCCCACCCGGTTTTTGTGGGTGGATCCCGAGTATGTGGATCAGGAAGTGCCGGTGATTTTGCGCCCAATTGTGCGGACTCTTCTGGCGCTGATGAAAAAATGGGATTATGCCGGAGCGCAAAGGGTCAGCCGTTTTTTGGCGAATTCCGAGGAAGTCAAAAAGCGCATTTCAAAAATTTATAACCGGGAAAGCATTGTGCTGTATCCGTTCGCGGACACGCAATTTTGGCGCCCCACCTTGCCCAAAGGCAAACATTTTTTGCTGGCGGGCAGGCTCCAGGCGCACAAAAAAAATGAATTGATAGTGAAAATTTTTAATGAATTGGGTTTGCCATTGCGCGTAGCCGGGACCGGGCGGCAGGAAAAATATTTGCGTTCAATCGCCGGATCCAATGTGGATTTTTTAGGGCGCATATCCGATGAGCGGCTGCGGGACGAATACAGTTCCGCGGCGGGGTATATCTACCCGCAAATTGAAGACTTCGGACTCATGCCTTTGGAGGCCGCGGCCTGCGGTACGGCCACTTTGGCCTTCGGTGCAGGCGGGGCGCTGGAAACCGTGGTTCCCGGGGCAACGGGGGAATTTTTTTACAGCTACGACGAAGGGAAAATCAAGCACAAAATTTTGAATTGGCGGCCCGAGCGCTATAAAAATGAGGCCCTGCGCGCTCAAGCCGGGCGGTTCAGCAAGGCCGCCTTTATAAAGAATCTTTCCCAATTTATTTCAGACCTATGAAGATCGCCATTGATTTAAGGAGCCTGTCATCTGGCGCCGTTTCCGGAGTGGAGAACTACTGCCTGAACGTGGTGGGTAATTTGCTCAAGATTGACCGGCAAAACGAATACTGCCTTTTTTATAATTCCTTTTCCAAAAAAAAGGGCGGAAATTTTCACTATGTTAATTCCCGCACAATCAACCCCGGATACCCCAACAAGCTTTTGAATTTGGCCTTTAAATTGCAGATTTTGGGAGTGGAAAAATTGGCCGGGGAATTTGACTGGTGGTTTATGCCGAACTTAAGCCCCTTTCATCTTTCGTCCCAAGCCAAAGTTGCCATTACCGTACACGACTTGTCGCCGGTGGTCACTCCTCAATTTTATGATTTAAAGAGGCGTTTTTGGCACCAATTTTTAAATTACAGGCAGGCATTTTCCAGGGCAAATTTGCTTTTTACGGTATCGGAGCATACCAAAAACGATCTGGTGAATTTATTCGGGGTCGATTCCAAAAAAATCAAAGTTATTTATCCGGCTGTGGACCACGCGGCGTTTAACCCGAACATTTCGGAAGCCGCGCAGCGGCGGGTGCGCAATGCGTATGGCCTTCCCGGGGACTTTTATCTTTTTTTGAGCACTATCGAACCGCGCAAAAATCTTGCCGGGCTTATTCGGGCGTTCGAATTGGCCAAAACTCCTGCACAGCTTGTGGTTGCGGGACGGCAGGGCTGGAAGTGCCGCAAGACAATGAAGCTTTTGCGCTCAGGAAAAAAACGAAACAAGATCAGGTACATTGGGTATGTAAAAGAAGCGGACAAGCCCGCTCTTTACAAGCTGTCGCGCGCTTTGGTTTACCCCAGTTTTTATGAAGGCTTCGGCTTTCAGCCTTTGGAAGCAATGGCAGTCGGAATCCCCGTGGTGGCAAGCCAGGTCGCATCTCTGCCGGAAGTTACCGGTGGCGCCGCTTTGTTAATTAATCCTTATAATCCGTCGGATTTGGTTTCTGCCCTGGAAACCGTTCAGGAAAATGAGGAGCTAAGGGAAAGCCTGAAAGCCAAAGGGTTTGCGCAAGCGGCCAAATTTTCCTGGGACAAAACAGCGCAAGAAATTTTAACGAGCCTTAACAATTGCCGCAATGCCTAAAAATATCGGCCTGGATATGCGAATATACGGTACGGAACACGGCGGAATAGGCCGCTACGCCAAAGAGTTATTTGAGCGGGTTTTAAAGCTGGACACTGAAAATGCCTACTGCTTATTTTATAACAAACACGCCATTGCTCCCGAAGATTTTAGCGCTTTAAAAAAGTTTGCCAACGCAAAACTTATTGCCACTTCCGCGCGTCATTATTCAGCCGCTGAGCAGACTTCATTTTTAAGGCAGCTCAACAAACAGAAACTGGACCTGGTTCATTTTCCGAATTTCAACGCCCCTTATTTTTATTCAAAACCGTACGTGGCAACCATTCACGACATGGTACATCATAAAATCAGCGGCGCCAAAAAAAGCCGCCTTGCGCACTTTTGGGCCTACAAAAAAATCATCCAGAATACAGCCGCCAAAGCTCGAAAAATAATTACCGTATCCGAATATTCCAAAACCGACATTGTCAAATATCTGCGAATCTCCCCGCAAAAAATCGAGGTCATTTACGAAGCCTGCTCGCTGCCGGCCGAAGTCGGAGAAGCCGAGGTTGAGGATGTAAAGAAGCGCTATCTTTTAAGCCGCCCGTATTTTCTATTTGTGGGTGTTTTGGAACGCAAAAAAAACCTGGTTAATTTGACCAGGGGCTTTGACCAGTTTATTCAAAAATACAAATTGAATATGGATTTGGTCGTGGTGGGAAAAACAGACAAGCATTATCCCGAAATAAAGCATAAGGCCATGGATATCAAAAATCGGGACAGGCTGGTTTTCGCCGGACAGGTGGAAGATTCTGAGCTTGCCGCTTTGTACAAAGGAGCGTATGCCTTCGCGTCCGCCTCATTGCACGAGGGTTTTGGCCTGCCGGGAGTGGAAGCTATGTCGTTTAATCTGCCCCTGCTGGTTTCCAATATTCCGGTATTCAATGAAATTTACGACAACGCCGCATTATATTTTAACCCCATGGACCCCAAAGATATTGCCGAAAAAATGCATTTATTGGCCCGGGATACCCGGTTTTATTCCCAAATCCAGGAAAAAAGCTTTCTGCGGTCGCAGGTTTTTAAATGGGATGACGCTGCCAGGCGGACCATGGAATTGTATAGACAAAATTTATGAGAATTATGCTTGTGGGCGGCGGCAGCGGCGGCCCTGTTTCCCCGCTGCTGGCAGTCGCCGAAAAAATAAGACTCCGCCATCCAAAAGCTGAATTTATGCTGGTGGGTGGAAAGAGCGGGCCGGAAGAAAAAATGGCCGCGGAGGCATGCGTGGACTTCCGCGCCATCAGTTCCGGCAAGTGGCGCCGATATTTTTCCTGGAAAAATTTTCTGGCTCCTTTTTTGGCCTTGGCCGGTTTTGTCCGAAGCGTGCGATTGCTTAGGGCTTTTCGGCCGGACTGCGTGTTTGGAGCGGGCAGCTTTGTCCAGGTGCGGGTGGTCTGGGCCGCCTATTTGTTAAAAATTCCGGTACTAATCCACCAGCAGGATTTGGTTCCCGGCTTGGCAAACAAACTTTCCCAGTTTGCGGCAAAAAAAATTACCGTAACTTTCAAAGCCACCCTGTCCGGCTTTCCTTCCAGCCTCGGGCTCATTTACAAAAAGAACAACAATAAGGTTGTGCTGACGGGCAATCCGTTCCGCGAACAGCTGGAAAACGGCACGCTCAAAGAAGCCCAAAAGGCGTTTGGGCTTAAAATCGATTTTCCGACGCTTCTGGTTTTGGGAGGAGGCACAGGGGCGGAATTCTTTAACAGGCTGATTGAGGAATCTTTGCCTGAATTGCTGAAAACTGTCCAGGTAATCCATAGCACCGGGCGGGGAAAGGCCGCGGCAAAACGACAGGAGCTGTATTATCCGTTTGAGTTTTTGTCAGCCGAACAGCTGGCCAATGCTTACGCTGCCGCGGACATAGTTTTGGCCAGGGCCGGGCTCTCAACCATTACCGAACTGGCCAACCTGGGCAAAATGGCGGTAATTATCCCCATGCCCGATTCGCACCAGGATTTCAATGCCGGATATCTGTACAACCGCCACGCCGCCATTGTATTCCAGCAAAAAAGGGTAAAAGCGAAAAATTTTGTAATGCTGGTCCGCAAGCTGATTTTCGCCCAGGAACTGAAGCAGGAGCTTCAGCATAACATCCGCCAGATAATGCCCAAAGGGGCCGCTGATAAAATCGCAGATGAAATTATTAAACTCGCTTTGAAACAAATAGCATGATCGCGGAAAATACCAAGACCTGGGGTTTGGCTTTAAGCGGCAGCGGCAACCGCAGCCCTTTTTACATAGGCTTTCTTGAAGTGCTTTCCGAAGAAGGCTTGAAACCGGATTGCATTTCCGCATGCAGCGGAGGCAGCCTGGTGGCTGCCGCGTATGCCTGCGGCACTCTGCCGGAATTTAAAGAGCGCGTATTTGGCCTAACCCCTGAAATTTTAAAAGGCTTTCTACAGAGGGATAACAGCCACGGAGGGCTGTTTAACATAGACAAACTTGAAGATGAGATACGCGTTTACACCAAAGGGCTGAATTTTGAAGATACCAGGCCGCTGATGGGTTTTGCGGCGGTTGATATAGAAAACGGCGAAAAAGTCTTTTTAAGCATGGGGGATATGGCAAAGGCCGCGCGAATTTCCTGTACTTTGCCCGGGGTGTTTGAACCGGTAAAATGGGGCGGCAAAACGCTTGTGGACGGAGGCTTGCTGGTTATGGTGCCGGGGCGGTATCTGCGCGAGGCCGGCATGTCGGTTACCGTAGGCGTTAATATGAGGGGCACCAGGCATATTTTCACCCAAGGGCAGATAAACGCGAAAAAGCTGCTTAACTTTTTTAAAAAAATGCTGTTTGTAGACGACATCAGCCAGATGTTCGGCAACTTATTCGGCAACGGCAGCCATGACGCCACGCGAATGCCGGGAATGTTTGAAGTTATAGGCAAGAGCCTGGATTTGGCAATTAAGGCCAATAAGCAGTTCAGCGAACACGACGAGGAATGCGATTTGATGATTTGCCCGGACATACCAAAACTGAAAAAAGATACTTTCAGTCCCCAGACCAACCGCTATTATTACCAAAAGGGCAGGGAAACGGCCCTGGAATATTTGCCAAAAATTCAAAATTTGATCGGAAAGGAGTAAGCATGGAAATTAACCTTGAGCATATAAAAAAAATATACATGGTCGGCATTGGGGGGATAGCCATGTCAGCCGTAGCCTGCCTTTTAAAGCAGGCCGGGTTTGAAGTTCTCGGTTCGGAGAGCTGTGAAGCATATGACCCCGCCAGGAAAGTTTTGGCCGAAAACCAAATAAGCTATGCGGCAGGCTACTCAGCGGAAAACATAAAAAACAGCGGCGCGGATTTGTATGTGCTGTCCGCGGGCGAAGACGAGAATAACCCGGAGGTTAAATATATTTTGGAAAACAAGCTGCCGCGCTGCGGCTTTCCCCAGGTAATGTATGAATTGCAAAAACAGTCTTTGCGAGTGGTGGTTACCGGCACGCACGGCAAAACCACCACCTCCGGCCTTTTGGGCCACCTGCTGCATAATTTGGACCACAGCGGCTTTATGGTTGGCGGGGTGCTGCAAAACTACGCCAGCAATTTTATGCCTTCGGAAGGGCATTATTTCGTATTTGAAGGGGATGAGTACAAAACCGAATTCGACGATCCCACGCCCAAATTCCACTACTATAAGGCCGATGTTTTAGTGCTCACTAACCTGGAATTTGACCATCCCGACATGTTTGAAGACTTTGACGCGCTCAAAGCGGAATTTGAAGAGCTGGTGGATAAAATGCCGGAGGACGGACTTATTGTCTACAATGCGGACAATGCGGAACTGGTAAAAATCGTCAGGCAAAGCAATATTTCTTCGGTAAGCTTCGGCATAGAAAACGAGGCGGATTTCAAAGTAGAAAACATCCAATATGGCGAATACACAAAATTCCAGACGCATAACAGCTTAAGCCGGGACCATACAGCCAAGCTTTTAGG
Source organism: bacterium (assembly GCA_021847435.1). Classification (GTDB taxonomy): domain Bacteria; phylum Patescibacteriota; class Doudnabacteria; order UBA920; family UBA920; genus PALSA-1336. The sequence continues at coordinate 7,658 of JAJZRC010000026.1, read as the reverse complement.
CTTGACCGAGGATTATCAAACCCAGCTTCCTGGGCAAATTAACGCGTATAACGCGCTGGCAGCGATTGCCACGCTGCGCACATTGGGCTTTGGGTCCAACCAGATTGCTTTGGACCTTTTAAGCTTTAAAGGGGTTAAGCGCCGTTTTGAACTAATAGGCGCAAAAAACGGCATAACTTTAATTGATGATTACGCGCACCATCCGACCGCGGTCAAAGAAACCCTGGATGCCTCCAAAATAAAGTATCCCAATTCGCGCATTTGGGCCGTGTTTGAGCCGCACACTTTTTCCAGGACCAAAGCCACCTTGCCGGAATTGATTAAGGCTTTCGGCAGCGCGGACAGGGTGCTGATTTCCGAAATTTACCCGGCGCGAGAAAAGGCTTCCGAAGCCACCATTACTTCCGACGAAGTTGTAAAAGAAATTCAAACCCATAATCCCAAATTCCAAATTCATAATTCACTCCGAAAGGTTTCAAACAAAGACGAAGCCTTACAAATTCTTAAAACTGAACTCAACCCCCATGACGTTGTTATTGTCATGGCCGTTGGCTCCTTCAACCGCTTGGCTTATGAATTGAAGGAAATATTGTAAGAGCATGCGCTTGTTTTGCTAAATTGTATGTCGCATCTCCCATTAGACGAAATTAGAAAGAAGTACCCAAAGGCAGGCATGCTTTGGGGTAAGGACGAAGACGAAGCCCTTAAAAAGGCATACGTCGATTTTAAGTCATCCAACGAAATTGATTTTGATGAGTTTGTAAAAACTTTAACAGAACGGTTTGGTCGCGCTGCGGGAGGAATTAAATCCCGCTTAGCCAGATATTTTGACGACATTCCCGATTTTAATTATGAAAGAATCAAACTCCGGGAAGCGCGGCAGCAAAAAATTGCAGATGATTTTTTTGACCAAGATAAAGATTTGTTGCTCTTAAACAGCTATCGGCAATACGTCGACCTAAAACAAGAAATATATTCCGTGTTCTTAAGGCGGATTACCAAATTATTTAACGGGGTAAACAGACCCACAATCGCGCGCCGTTTAAAACGGCTTATAGGCAATATTGTTAAATATAACCGGGGTGATGTGGACGAAGATGCGGACCTGAATTCTCAAAACGATTCCCCTGAAATTTTTTCTCAACACGATTTTTCTTCAAATCCCGAGGCTTTGGAAGCGCTTAGGATAATGCGCGAGACCGGCGACTTTTTGTTTTTAACGGGCGAGGCGGGCACAGGAAAATCCACGCTGCTGAAATATTTCCGGCAAACTACAAATAAGAACGTGGCAATATTGGCGCCTACGGGCGTGGCAGCGCTTAACATTCAGGGTCAGACAGTCCATTCATTTTGCGGATTCGGCCCCGATATTACCCTGCAAAAAGTAAAAAAATTCGCCCGAACCAGCAATAAATTTCAATTGCTGCAAAAATTGCAAACAATCGTAATAGACGAAATTTCTATGGTCAGGGCTGACCTGCTGGATTGCGTTGATAAATTTTTGCGCATAAACGGGCCCGTGCCAGATAAGCCGTTTGGCGGCATGCAAATGGTGTTTATTGGTGATTTGCACCAACTGCCGCCCGTAGACAAAGATTTTCAGGACGGAGAAGGTTTGATCAAATTATACCGGTCCCCCTATTTTTTTGATGCGCTTAGTTACAAAAAAGCAAAATTCAGCCATATCCAGCTAAGGCAGATCTATCGGCAGCGGGACAGCGTATTTATTGAAGTGTTAAATGCGGTCCGCAACAACGCAATCACGCAGGACCATCTGCAAATTTTAAACGGACGTTCGCATGGGCCCGGTGCAAAGTTTGCTTTTGAACAATTTTCGGTTTACCTGAGCCCTCACAATGCCCGCGTCAATCAAATAAATAATTTTTTTATAGAAAAGCTTCCAACGGAACTAAAGACTTATTGCGGCGCCGCGAGCGGCAGTTTTCAAAACCGCGAGGTGCCCGCGGACCTTAATTTGAATGTAAAAGTTGGCGCCCAGGTTATGATGCTGAACAATGACTACAAAAAGCGCTGGATAAACGGCACCATGGGCAAGGTAATCAGGATTGAGGCGGGGAAATCGGATAAATCTGAAGGAATGGAGGACGAAGACGAGTTCAACGATGAGCGGTTCGGTAAGACCGGGCGGGGTGATTCGGCTATTTGCGACAGAATAGTCATTGAACTGGAAAGCGGGGAAATCGTTTCTGTTTTTCCGCATACGTGGGAAATGTTCCGGTTTGTTTTAGATAAGCGCACCCAAAAAATCGACAGCCGAGTTGTGGGAAATTATACCCAATACCCGTTTAAATTGGCTTGGGCTGTTACTATTCATAAAGCCCAAGGAAAAACTTTTGACAAAGTATACGTAGACTTATCCACCGGAACCTTTGCCCACGGGCAATTATACGTGGCGCTTTCCCGCTGCCGGAGCCTGGAAGGCTTGTATTTGAAGCGGCCTATTACTCCTAATGATATTATTGTAGACCAAAGAGTGGTAAAATTTTTGGAATCACTGCGGCCTTTTTATACTGCCAATAAGGATATCAGATAAAAAAAATTTTGATTTGACAATGGCCAGGTTCGGGCAAAAATACAAGATGCCGGGCCAATTAGAGCTCTGCAACGAAGAAGACTTTCCGAGTTCAGAATTCTGAATGCAGGAAACAAAACTAGCATGATGTCCATCGACCGAGGCAGTTTTGTCGGAACCAATTGTAAGTTGCGGTTTAATTACATATTTAATTACGTAATTCAAAAATTCTGGTATACTCTTAACATGAATTTCCAAGAAAGCGTGCCTCTAGCGCCGTTAACGACCTTTAAAATCGGCGGGCCGGCAAAATATTTTTGCAAGGTAAAAGACCAGTTTGACGCGCTGGAAGCTTTTGAGTTCGCCAAAGCGCGCAATTTGCCCATATTTATACTGGGCGGCGGCAGTAATTTGCTGGTTTCCGACAAGGGCTTTAATGGCCTTGTCATAAAAGTGGTTAATAAAGGCATTGAAGTCATTAAAGAATCAAATACGGAAGTTTTGCTGAAGGCGGCATCGGGTGAGAATTGGGACGAATTGGTAAAATTTTGCGCGGGCAACGGCTGGTGGGGGATTGAAAATCTCTCCCATATCCCGGGCAGCACAGGGGCGGTCGCTGTGCAAAATGTAGGCGCATACGGGCAGGAAGCCGGGAATGTAATTGAGTCTGTTGCTGTTTTTGACAGGCAGACCGGGCAAATTTTGACTTTAAACAACAGCGACTGCGGTTTTGCTTACCGCAAGAGCATCTTTAATGGAGAAAAAAAGGGACAGTACATAATTTTTTATATTTATTTCCGCCTAAGCAAAACGCCGAAACCCGTGTTGTCGTACCGCGATATGGCAACAAGGTTTTCCGGGCAGCAGCCTTCCTTAATCGAGATCCGGCAGGCTATAATCGAGATCCGAAACAAGAAATACCCGTTCCCGGTGGAAGCAAAAAATGGCAATGCCGGGTCATTTTTCAAAAATATTGTGCTTGATGAGGCAGCTTCCAAAACCCTACTGGGAAAGGTTGAAAACAGGTTCGGTTTGGAGGCTAAAGATGCGCTGCAAAAAAAACTTTTTGTTTCCAATAACGGAGTGGTTAAGGTCCCAACTGCCGCGCTGATGGAACTCTTGGGTCTGAAAAACCTGAGCATTGGCGGAGCCAAAATAAAGCCCAGCCAACCTTTGGTAATAATTAATGAAACCGGATCGGCTACCGCAAGCGACGTGCTTGATCTTGCCAAAAAAGTCATTGGCTCAATTGAAAAATCATTTGAATTGCGGGTGGAAATTGAGCCGAATTTGCTCGGATTCTAATTAAATGGTAAGCTTTCTATACATTAAACAAAAATAATCTTTGAATATGAACTTCAATATTAAAGCGACCAACACAACCGCCACCGAAGTCATTAAGAATTTCATTGAGGAAAAACTCCAGACCATTTCCAAATTCCTGAAAGAAGAAGACAAAATTCGCATAGAAATTGAGGTGGACAAAAAGCGCAGCAAAGAGCCTCCGTTTAGGGCGGAAATCGACATCCAGCCCCACGGGCACTATGCAGAAGCCAGAGGCGTGGACATTTATGCGGCTTTTGACCTGGTTTTGCCCAAAATAAAGGAACAGCTCACCAGGCAGAAAGACAAAAAGATAACCCAGCGCCGCAAGCGCAAGCGAACTGCTTAACTTAATATTATGCCAAAAAACCCCTTGTTTGCAACCAACTCTGCATGGCAGCAGGCCTGGCCCTTAAAAGGCAAGGCCCGGCTTTTGGTGTAAACTTTTTAGGAGTTTTCTACCCCGGCCTTAACTGACTAAAGGGCCGGGTTTTTGTTTGGAAAAGGAGGAATAAAGATGACTGCCTACGAACTACACTCATGCCACTGGCTTTCGGACAGCAAGCTTGAGGCAAGTTTCAGACAGAAGTCGTTCTTTGCCGGCGCTTCCGGCTTAATTACGGAAGTTTTCAGCATCAATGACTTTATAGCCAGGTTCGGCCGACAGGCCATGCCGCCCAAAATTCCCTCCTAAGGAGGGGTTTTGAGCGGCCTTTTCATTGCCGGCAGTTTTTGATATAATTTAAGCATTGTTTAATCGTAAAAAAACGGTATTCATGTCATTTTTAAGCAGATTATTTGGCGGCGAAGCAAGCGCGGCGGAAAAATACGCCGGGCAGCTCGTAAAAACCAATTTATTCAAAGAACAAGTTGAAGCCCTCAGCAAAGAGCAAATTCAGGCTGAAGTTTTGGAATTCAGGAAAAAAATCAGCGGACTTAAGGAAGACAAGCAGGTTTTTGAATTTTTAAGGGAGATTTCTCCCCGGGTGTTCGCGCTGACCCGCGAGGCCGCCAAAAGATCCATTGGCCAGTTCCACTACGATGTGCAGATTATCGGGGGCATGGCTTTGGCGGAAAACAAAATCGCGGAAATGAAGACAGGCGAAGGGAAAACCCTCACCGCGACTTTGCCTTTGGTTTTGTACGCTTTGGCCGGCAGGGGTTCGCATTTGGTCACGGTAAACGATTATTTGGCGCGCTGGCAGGCTTCGTTAATGGGACCGGTTTACCGCTATTTGGGCCTGTCTGTTGCTTCCATTCAGCATGAGGCGTCGTTTTTGTACGACCCGGATTACCAGCCGGAAGAGGAAGAAATTAAAAAACTGGAAGGGGAGACGGAAGGATTGGTTCTGGACGTAAAGCATATGCGCCCCATAACGCGCAAGGAAGCTTACGCGGCGGATATTACCTACGGCACGAACAACGAGTTCGGTTTTGATTATTTGCGCGACAACATGGTCCAAAGCATGCAGCAGCTGGCGCAGCGCGAACTGTTTTTTGCCATTGTGGACGAAGTGGACAGCATTCTGATTGACGAAGCCCGCACGCCGCTGATTATTTCCATGCCCGATACCGAACCCACCAGCAAATATTATGAATTCGCAAAACTGGTGGAAAGGCTGACCGACACCGCGGATTACGCGGTGGATGAAAAACACAAAGCCGCCAGCCTCACGGATGCCGGCATTACCAAAATCGAAGGCTTTCTGAATGTCCCCAACATTTACGATACATCCAAAGGAGTTACAACAATCCACCATATTGAACAGGCCCTGCGGGCAAAAACCCTGTTTAAAATTGACCGCGATTACGTGGTGCGCGACGGCGAAATTGTCATAGTGGACGAATTTACCGGGAGGCTTATGTTCGGCCGGCGCTACAGCGAAGGCTTGCACCAGGCCATTGAAGCCAAAGAAAACGTCAAAATCCAGGCCGAAAGCAAAACTTTGGCAACAATTACATTCCAAAATCTGTTCCGCTTATATAAAAAATTGTCGGGCATGACGGGCACCGCCAAGACCGAAGAGGAGGAATTTTTCAAGATCTACCAGCTGACGGTGGAGCAGGTCCCCACAAACAAGCCCATGGTCAGGCAGGACTTGCCGGACCAGGTTTATAAATCCGAAGCCGCGAAATTCAAGGCCATTGCCCAGGAAGTAAAACAGAGGCATAAAAAAGGCCAGCCTGTGCTGATAGGCACGGTAAGCATCGCAAAAAACGAAATTCTGGCCGATGTACTGAAAAAAGAAGGCTTGAAATTTGAGGTCTTAAACGCCAAAAACCACGAACGGGAAGCGCATATAATCTCCCAGGCGGGCAGGCCGGGGCAGATAACTCTTGCCACCAACATTGCCGGACGCGGAGTGGACATTCTTTTGGGCGGCAATCCTGTGGACGCGGACGAGGCGGAGGCCGTGCGCAAGGCCGGCGGTTTGCATATTTTGGGCACGGAACGCCATGAATCGCGGCGCATAGACAACCAGCTCCGCGGCCGCGCCGGACGCCAGGGCGACTCGGGCAGCTCCCAATTTTTTGTCAGCATGGAAGATGATTTAATGCGCCTGTTTGGGGGCGAGCGCATGAAGTCGCTAATGACCAGGATGGGCCTTCCCGATGACCAACCCATTGAACACGGCCTGGTTTCCAAAAGCATTGAGCAGGCGCAAAAGAAAATAGAAGGCCTGAATTTTGACACCCGCAAACACGTGCTGGAATTCGACGACGTACTCAATCACCAGCGCAACATTATTTACAAAAAACGCCGCGGCTTTTTGGCCGGCACCGAAGAGAGCAAACAGACAGACCTTAAAGCGGAAATTTTAGGCCTGGCCAAAGCCGAACTTTTGGAGCTCGCGGCATTCAATTTAAACCAGGTAGACGAACACGGCGGCAAGAAGGAAGACTGGATTGGCCTTGGCAAAACCGCAGGCACCATAATTCCGGTTGACCAAAAGCTTTTGGATGCGGTTAAAGAAGCCGGCAAAAACGCCAGCAACAAAGAATTTGCCGTAGCAGACGCGCTCTGCCGGGAAGTGGATAAATATTGGGAAATAAAAGAGAAGGAAATGGGCAAAGAAGTTTTTGAAGGAGCGCAAAGATTCGTGGCCCTGCAGTCTTTGGACAACCTTTGGATGGAGCACTTGGACACCATGGACCACTTGCGCGACTCCGTGCGGTTGCGCGGCTACGGCCAGCGCGATCCGCTGGTGGAGTACAAAAAAGAAGGTTTTATCATGTTCCAGAATTTGGTGAAGGAAATCAACAAGCAGATAGTTTACACCGTTTTCCATATTTCAGTCCAAATAAACCAAAAACCGGTTGAACAGGCGCCGCTTAAGGAGCTTGTGGCCAGTTCGGCTTCGGGAATCCAGGCCTCAGCCGCAGGCATAGACCCGAAATACGAGGGCGTGGGACGAAACGACCCCTGTCCGTGCGGGTCAGGCAAGAAATTCAAGAAGTGTCATGGAAAAAATAATTAAAAATTTAAACCGCAGCGGTAATTAACATGGAGAATAAATCGGAAAGAATTTTTCGGGAATATCCAGGCTCAAAAAGCGAGATAAAATACATAGAAGACCCTAAATTGAGCTATTATGAGTTCATTGAGTTTTTATCGGAACTTGCGGCAGAAAGCCCAAAGCATGAATATCCGCAAAAACGCCTGCTTGAGGAATTTGATCCGGAAAACCCCAGAAGATTTGAAGGTGTAGAAAGAACTTTGCGCGCCTATATTGCCGAAGAAAACGCCAAAAAAATTGCAATAGCGCTAGGTGAAGAAAATGATAAAGATTTTGAACTGGAT
>JAJZRC010000025.1 GCA_021847435.1 bacterium | reverse complement strand
ATAGCCTTTAACGTACGCCAAAAAAACCAAAACCCCGTACAGAACCGAGGCTGCCAAAATTTCAAAAGTAAAAAAATTCTGAAAATACTTCTTCGCTTCATCCGGATGCTCGCTGATCTGTTTGGTGATAAATTGCTGGATGCCGAAATCCACAACAGTGGCGAAAATGAGCACGTAAGACAAAACGAACTGATACTGCCCGGAAAAATACGGCCCCAGATATCGGAACAGCCGGGTGTATGCTAAAAACAAAAATACCAGAGCTAGCGCGCGGGAAGCCGTAAGCCAAAAAATATTTTTTGAAATATGGGAACTCATGCGCTTAATTTTAGCACAAGCAAGGCAAAATTTCTAAAAATCGCAAAAAAATAGGACTTACGCACCGCCGCTTTTTGGGCGGGCAGAGCCCGTCCCGTAAAAAGCGGCTCCGGCCAATTTCTTCGTTATTTTCCTGCGGTTTTTATCGGCGTAACCCCGCTACGCCTCCAAAAATCCTCGGAAAATGCCTCGAACTTGGCTCAGTGCGTAAGTCCTAAAAAAATCAAATATATGCTAAAATATATTCATGATGAAAAAACAAAAAATATTTTTTTACTCAATTATTGTTTGCTCGAGCCTTATCGCTCTTCAGGCCAAAGCCGGGAGCGAAACCCCAGCCAGTTCTACGCAGCCGCAGGTGTTAGGCCTCAAGGCCAGCCCAGTCCCGCCTATTATTGCCGCTGTCAGCGAGGCAAAAACCAAACTCGGAGAAATAGCCTTAAATCATTCAATGATTCCGGTTTATAGAAATATTAAAAATAAAAAAACCGGAAAAACCGCGAAAACAATATCCGGCTATAAGCTGGGAGACAAAGATATTGCCCTGGCGATTCTCGATCCCGGCACGAATCAAATAATCACCACTGTCGGAAGGCTCAACGGAAAAAAAATGCTTTTCCCAGACCCGGCAGTAGACGTGAAGCTTGCTTATTTTAACGGGGTAAACAGCCGGTTCCGGGTAAATGTTCCGGCAAACGGGCAGGTCGTTGCTTTAAAATATTTAATCTCTCCGAAAGAATCAGGCAGCAAGGCTGCGATTGAAAACAGCCTGTATGAAGCTGTTTATGTCCCCTATTCCCAAAATTTTAATGATCCGGCGGTTTTAAGTTATGGGGCTGATTACCTAAACGGCATCATTGCCCGCGTAGCCAAAGATTTGGAAAATACACCCTCCCGATCAGTGCCCGGCTTAACCATAACGCAGGCAATCAAGCCCGCCCTGATCAAGTCTTTGGTTTACGCCGAGCATACGGACACGGCAAAAATACTCAAAGGGGAAATCCAAAACACCGTCGACCAATTAAACAGCCTTTTTGCGCTGAATGAAGGCGACACTTACAAATACAGCGTTTCTTCGGCAGGCGCGAGGGGCATTGCCCAATTCATTCCTTCTACTTACTCCTCTTTGGTTTCCCGGCACAGCGATGCCGATTTGATCCCTGATTTTATCGCGGGCATGTCGGACCATAAAAACTCAATTAAGGCCATGTATTTGCTGCTGGACGACTACGCCGGGGCAATTAGGGTAAAAGCATCCCTGGGCTTTGCCGAAGGCCGGATATTTGAATACGGGGCCGCTTCCTACAACGGAGGCACCTCCCGCGTAGCTAAAGCAGTAAATCTTTTTGGTGAAAATTGGAACCTGGACAGGAGCGCGGAAATAAATTCTTTGAAAAGCGATATCAGATGGCTTAAAAGCAAAATTAAAAAAACAGCAGACAAAAAAATCAAAAGCGCTTTGAATTCGCAGCTCTCCAGCGCAACCAGCAAACTGGCGGACCTGCAGGCCGGAAGCCTGCGCAACGAAACCGTGAGCTATCTGCAAAAAATTTACAAAGTAATCCAGTATTTCAATACCCAAGGCGAACAGCTGGCGTTAGCCAAATAAAAAAACATTTTAAGTAATTAACCGAGGCCTCATGGCCTCGGCTTTTTTAAAATTCAAGCTGCACTTGTCCGCTGTCTTCTTCGCCCTGGTGCTGTATGCATTTCTTGATTTGGAATTCATCGACTCCGGCGGTGGACAAGAAATACCCGTCAGACCAAAAACCAACATGACGATCATACAGCTCATTCAAAAACGGGAATTTGCGCCGCATGACTTTGGAAGTGTTGGATTTTAGGATATTAATGGCATGACTGATTTGCCACTTAGGCGGAATTGAGATTAAAAAGTGCAATGGCCTCCTCCCCGGGCTAAAGCCCGGGTTTCCTTTTATGTCATGAGAACCTTGAGTTAGAAAAGTCGCTGCTTCTGGAGCTTTTCTTTTTTGCTTTGATGTTCAATGTATTTTTTCACTTGTTCTTCGTTCAGTCCCACAGAAGAAACAAAATACCCCATGCTCCAGATGCCGTCTTTCATACATCTCCCGGATAAACTTAAATTTCTTTCGTAAAGCCAAGCTGGATGCTCCTTTCAGTTTTTGGACGGCATCTGCGATGGTGATGTTGGGCGGGATTTCAATCTGGATGTAAACATGATCCTCGTCACTATTGTTTTCAAAGATGTGGAGCGTGGGGTATTTCTTGAGAGACGCCCTAAAGCTGGCCGCGAGTTCGGTCAAAACATAGCTTTTCAGCCATTTGCAGCGATATTTGGCGTCCCAGACAATATGGTAAAGATGTTTTGTAGGTGCTATGGTTTAGGCTTTTGGTTCTCATGTATACAGCTTAGCTAAACGGTGATGGTTTTGCTAAGAGCAGAGCCATCCATCTTCGGACTGCGGCTTCGTGCTAAAACGCCTAAGGATTCCATACGGCCTCCGTCCGAGGTTTCCTGGCATACAAAAAGCCCGCGGAAGCGGGCCTTTTGGTTTGCTCTTTGTCCGGAGGAGATTATTTGGATATCATATTCCCCTTGGCATACGCATCCACTTCATCCTGGGGCAGCACTACGATTTTCTTCGGGGTGATTTTCCTGTTCGTAAAGGCCTTATAAGTTAATGGCTTTAATTGGCCGTTTTGGACCAAATAAACCGTGCTGTCTTTATCGCCCTTCACGACTGTGTTGTTATAGGGCGGCACAGGTATGCCGTCAAACCATTCCACCGCAACATCCCCGTTGAAAACGTAATCCGGCGTTATACCGCGCTGCTTGGCGACATAAGCCGAAATGCTATGCTTTGTTCCTTCCTTAAACATATATAACGGACCGGTTTTAGAGCCTACCGCGAAGAAGGTCCGGTCTTTCGGGGCGGCGTAAGAGCCGATCGACAAAGCCGCAATTTCATCCTTTGATATGGTGGCTACGGAACTGAATCTAAACCCGCGGATCTTGAAAATATCCGCAAGAACCGGATGCCTAAGCCCGCTTTCTACCAAATATACAGCCTGGCTGTCAGAGGCCTTCACAAGGCTGCCATCAAGTGGGGGAACAAAGCCATTTTTGGCGTATGTGGAGATTTCTTCGTCCGGAACCGAATAAATATTTTTGGCCTTAATTTTATTTTGGGCGAATGTATACGCGCTATACATTTTAATTTTGCCGTCCTGTACCAAATAAACGCTCTTGTCCGCAATCCCGCGGATCACAGTGCCGTCTTTGGGCGGCAGCACCGGGCCCTCTTCAAAAATAGAAGCTTCCGCAGCGGAAATGCTCATGTTTTTTTTGGGATCCAGGCCGCGCTGGCCGATAACCAAATCCGAAACCCGGTGCTTCACGTTATTCAAAAATACGTATTTTTTGTTTTCTCCGGTAATTTGGACAATGGTGTTGTCCAACGGACCCATCGGCTTGTCTGTCTCGTAACTCTCAAATTCATTGGGAGAAACTATGATCGTGTCGGCAAAATTCAAATTTCTGGCCTGGGCGACAAACTGCGGCACCAGCATTTTCACCCCATTTTGGATAATATAATTATCCACTCCCGCCGCAAGTTTAAGCAGCGTCCCGTTGGGATACTTAAACCAGCTCTGAAAAAATTTCCAAAAATTGTAGTTGCCGTTAAAGACATGGGGGGTGTACCGGTAAAGCGCCGCGGTCGCCCTGTTTTCAAGGGTTATGCTCTGCTGAGGCATAATATTTTCATATCCGCCCATTGTATTTTCCAAAGTGATGTTGTCTCCCACTTTTGCCGGCGTTCCGTCCACAACCGGACCCCGGCCGCTTGAGTATGAAAAAGATTTCATCAGCGATTTGGCCGCGCCCAGATAGCGGTTATTTTGCGAATCAAAATTGCCGAAAAGCTGGTAATAAAAGCCCGGGAAAAGATTGCCGCACCCTTCGGAATCCGGGCAATCAAAACCCATCGCCCTGTCCAAGGCTTTTTGCAGACGGTCGGAAGTATAAGTATCGGCCGAGGTAACCAGGCCCTGTTCTTTGTTTAACGTGACTAAAATAACCTGGGGGTTAAGGCCGCTTTGCACGGAAGCGTCCCAGATCAGCTCTGCGGCCGTGCGCAGGCGCCCGAGATTCGGCCGCGGATCAGCTAATCCCTGTTTTAATTCCGCCGATTGCGGCTCCTTCAGCTTGGCCAAAAAATCCGGGGAAGTATTTGCCAGCACGGAATTTTTGGCTGCCAAAAACTTTTGCACGCCTTCAGCGCCGCCGAAAGTCTGCGTGTCGGAAAAAACCTTGTCGTCGATCAGCTTGTTTGGATTAAACGCCAGGTCCACGCCCTGGCCGAAAGCCAGAACCGGCATCGCGGCGATGATGAAAACGGAAAAAAATTTTATTTTGATTTTGTTCATTTAAACTTGTGTTAATTATCTAAAGTATGGCTCGCCTTTTGCGAAATTGGAAATGTCTTTATCGGGAATCAGCATTATGGGAAAAATGCTTAATCCCCTATCCTTATAAAATTCATAGGAAATAGGATGCAGGGCCTGGCCTACCGCCCAGTACACTGTTTTGTTTTTATGCGCTTTGACTAACGTTCCATCCTTCGGGGCCAAAAAGCTCCCGGTTGGCCACGAGTTCAATTCCGAATAGCTTACGGTGTTTACTTCGCTGAAGCGCAAGCCTAAGTGCGTAAAAATTTGAGCGGTTACCGGCAATTTTTGCCCGTTGAAAATCCGGTAGACCGCAGGCGAACCATCCAGCTTAACCAAAGTGCCGTCCGCCGGGGTCACATAGCTGCCCTCGGGCAGCGCGGCGAGCTCGGAAACGCCTATTGATTTGATTGTCGCTCCGGCAAAACGCTGGTTAAAAACAAACGGCGAAACCAGCCTCTTCTGCCCCCCGCTGATGAGGTAAATAGCGCCTGTCAGATCATTGCGGACAAGATCCCCCTCGCTGAAATTTCGGGTTATGGCTTTTTCCAGGCTTTTTGGCACATTTATCCGCCCTGCCCCCAGCAAGCCGCGGCAAGAATTGCCGCCGCACTGGGTCAGGTTCAAATTATCGATCGGGTCGGCAGTGGAAATAATCCGGTCCCGAATCTGCACGTTGCTAGCAAAGGGGTAAAGCGCCCTGATTAAGGCAGCCTGCCCGGCCACGAACGGCACGGCCAGCGAAGTTCCGGAAGCATAAGCATACGAATTCGGCGACGGTTTCTTGGTCAGAGGGTCATAATTGATGGCGGAAAGGATCCTTTTTCCGGGGGCTGCAACGTCAATGCAATTCCTGCCATAATTTGAAAATTCAGGCTTGAGATCATTTTGGTCGGTCGCAGCCACGCCAATCACCATATTATAATTGTTGTCATCGCAAATAGGGAATACCGGATTTTGGTCCAGGTTGCTCCCGGTGGAAGAAATGTCATTCCCTGCGGCCGCCACCAAAAGTACATTTTTGGCGAAGGCATAAGATACCGCGTTGGCTAATGCCGTATCGTGCCCGAAGCCTATGCCCCCTACGCTTAAATTGACTATGCTGGCTCCGTGGTCCGCCGCCCAGACTATGGCTTCGGCAACGGTAACCGCATCCCCTTTTCCGGACGAGTCCAAAGCTTTCAGCGGCATTAGTACGATTTGCCAGTTGGTCCCAACTATGCCCTGAGCGTTGTTTGCGGTAGCGCCCAGCACCCCCGCCACCAGGGTGCCGTGGCCATTGTCGTCAGAATTGCTTCCCGTGGCTATTTCCTGGCGGGAAATAAAATCAAATCCCGTGGCATAGCTCCCGCTCTTCAGGTCGGCATGCGTTTGGTCTATTCCTGTGTCAATTACGGCTACCGTGTTCTGAAAGCTTCCGGCGGTCTTTTCCCATGCTTTGTCAAAGCCTGCCTTAACGAGGCCCCATTGCTTGTCTATGTCCATGATATTGGCGGTAAAGGCAGGGTCATTCAGGTAAGCCTGCGAGGATTCAAGCATGGACACAGGCTGAATATATTGGATTTTCCCCCTTAAACCGGCATTCAAAGTTTCAAGACGGTATTCCGAATCAAAAGTATAAATGTTTGAGAACTCCCCTGAAACGCCAGACATATTAACGAAACGCCGCTCAATATTTTTCCCGAAGGATTTTAGCAAATCCGGCCCATACCCCGCTTGCAGCTTCACGGCGTAAATCCTCGGTGCAGATTCCGCACGGGCGCCAGCTGGCAAAATAAAACCGAATAAAAACGCGGCGAGCAAAAAAACAGCGGCTGCGCGCTTTAAAGATTCCATCGCTGTTTTTTTCGCATCATTTATAAACTTCATGCTTAGTGATACTTTCCTATCCACAAATTCCAGCGGATTCTAAACAAATCTATCAATGTGGAAATGTAGCTTTTCAGGCTGACCTTAGAATCCCCCGCATTATTCCAAACAACGGGCAATTCTTTAATTTTATATCCGTACTTTTTGGCTAAGGCCAAAACTTCTATGTCGAAACCAAAACGCTCAATGGTTACGTTGGAAAAAATCTTGATAGCCGCGCCTCCGGAAAATAATTTGAAGCCGCGCTGGGTATCCCGGATATTCCATAAACCAGCCACGATGCGAATGAGGTATTTGGACCAATGCCCCAGGAGCCTTCTGTACCATTGGGCATGCTCATTTACCCGGGCCCCCGCGACTTCAATTGACCCAATAACCACTTCCCAGCCCTTTTCCATATACTCCAGCATGGGCAGCGCCTGGTCTGCGGTAGTGGAGTTATCCGCGTCCATAAACAGGCGCGCGTCCCCCGAAGCAGCCAACATGCCCTGGCGGGTTACATAACCTTTGCCGTGATTTTCCCGGTTCCCTATAAATTGCAAATTTGGCACCGCTGCTTTTAAGCTTTCCACAACTTCCGCGGTTTTGTCCTTCGAGCCATCGCTTACCACGATAATTTCCCATTCAAAAGGCTGTTTTTTTAAAAAAGCGCTTACTGACTCCAGGGTCGTTTTAATCCGCTTTTCTTCATTATAAGCGGGTATAACCACGGAAAGTTTTTTCATTTTATTCTATTTTAGTGATTTTTTTAATTATACCACGAAATTACAGCGCGAAAAAAACAGCGCTTCAATATATAAGACGGAAAAAACTGCCGAAATGTTTCAAAAAAGCCCCGGTGATCCGGGGCCGCGTTTAATAATTTTTCAGCACTTCCCAGCTGGAAGCGAGAATTTCGGGCAAACCGCTATGGGACAATTCATACCCAAGCAGTTTTTTTAATTTGGAATTGTCAGCGACGGTTACTGCCGCGTCCCCCTGGCGGCGCGGAGCAATTTCCATTGGAATGATTTTATTTAAGACTTCCGAGGCCCCGTTGATGATTTGGGCCACGCTGTATCCTTTGCCGGTGCCGATGTTGATGATCTCAAAATTCAAATCCCCTGCCAGCTTGTCCAGGGCGGAAATATGCGGCAAAACAATGTCCAGCACGTGCACATAGTCGCGGATGCAGGTCCCATCGAATGTCGGATAGTCATTACCAAAAACCTGCAGCGCCTGGCGCTCTCCTTTGACAACAGCCATTACGTTAAAAATCAAGTGCGACTGGTGCGTGGGAAGAATTCTTGCCTGCACGTCAAAACCGCAGGCATTAAAATACCTGAAAACAACCGCTTTGAAACCGAGATTTTCACAGTAATACTTTATCAGCCGCTCGGCCAGCAGCTTGCTGGAACCGTACGGATTATTCGGGCGCAAGTGGCTGGTTTCCGCAATAGGAACCTCGTTTGATCCGCCGTAGACCGCGGCCGTTGAGGAAAAAATTATTTTTTTCACGCCGGCTTCGTTCATGGCCGCCAATAATTTCTGGGTATTGATGGCATTGTTCTCCAAATATTTTTCCGGCTCCCTGACCGACTCTTCCACTTCCAGGCAGGCCGCCATATGGAATACGGCTTCAAACCGGTTTTGGGCGAACAAATCGCGCAGCAGATTTTCATCGGACAAGTCACCCTCCACGAAAACTGCCCGCGGGTCAATATTTTCCCTGCGCCCGGTGGACAAATTATCCAGCACTACCACTTCAAAATTCCGCTTTACCAGCTCGCTGACCAAATGCCCGCCAATATATCCCGCTCCGCCTGTTACCAAAACCCGCCTGGCTTCGGCCGCGGCCTGTCCAAAAGAAGACATGATAGCCGCCTGCGAGTCTTCTGCCTGATGCGGCTGGCCGTTAAGCAGCGAGTTGTATTTTTCCACGGTCAAAACCACAACCGAAGGCTTGTCTTCGTAATTCAACAAGATGCCGCCTCCGCGCTGGCGGGTTTCATTAATAAGTTCCAACAGATAAAGATTATCCATAAAAAATAAAAACAGCTAATTATGCGCCGTTTTGTTTTTGTTTGGACGATTTTCTTAATAATATCACTTTGCCCGGAATTTGCAAATACAAAAAGCCCCGAAGGCTCAAAGAGCTTCAGGGCTTAATGGATTTTAGGTAAAAATCAGTTTAAATATTTCTTTTCTGCGCCTGAACAGGGCCGCGGCCGCAGTAAGTATGCCGGAGAAGGCGAATGCCCCTGTTTCCGCCCCGGTCTTGGGAGCAATATAAGCGCCCTGAACCTGGGGATTGTTGATTCTGATGCTCAGAGTGTTTCCGTAGGTGTTGGTCATTACATACGACAGGTTGGCCTGCAGGGTATATTTTACCCTAACCTTGAAGCTGCGGGTAACATAACCGTATGCTGGCACAGACAGTCCCGGGAAACTGATGGTGTTGCCGGAAACCGTGCCGCCGCCGTTATCCACAATATCCGCGTAAGGCAAAACCTGTGAAAGGTCATCGGTAATTACAAAGTTATCAGCCGGGGTATTGCCGTTATTGGAAACTTTCAGAGTGTAAGTAATATAGTCTTCGCGGGAAGCGGCGACTGCGGTAGCGTCCGCGTTCTTTGTTTCGTTCACCGCGCTTTTGCTGTAAGCCAGACTGACGTTGCCGCCGGCGACGCCGCCAACGAATACCCAAGCATCATCCTGGGCCGAGGATGTGTTGCCGCCGGAAACGGAAGCGATGTTCTGAATGCTGGAATTGCTTCCGGTATTCACCCTGGCCTGGAAGACCACGCGCTTCTGCTGCCCGGAGCTGAGGCTGCCCAAATACATGCCGCTGTAAAGATTGCCGTCAGACACGTACGAACCGTCTACCCGGACGCTTCCGCCGACAAGGCCCAAGCCCGAAGGCAGGCTGTCAGTCAGCCTGACGCTGTTCACGCTCTGGCTGCCGCCGGCGGTAATTACGATTTCGAATTCCACAGTATCATTGGCCGAAGCATTCACGCTGTTCTGGAACGCGCCGCCGGAAAGCAGGCGGACAGACTTGGATATGCTTAGCTGGCTATACTGGCTGTAAGGGACCACGCCGCCGGCATTGTTAATATAAACATAATTATAATTGTTGTAGGTATTGGTGGCGTTGCAGGAATAATTCACGCAGTAGTTATAATTGCCGCCGCCCCCGGAAGTGCTGATAACCACGGACGCGCTGGCGTTCTGGCTGGCCGCATTGTCGGAAGAAACCGTAGCCACGTTAACAATGGTGCCGCCATCGGCCTGGACCGTGCCCTGGTAAGTTACAGTCACGCTCTGGCCCGCGGCCAAATTGCCCAAAGATACTCCGCTGGCAATACTGCCGGAATAGCTGCCGGAAACACTCAAAGAAGCCAAAGGCTGCACCTGGACCGGATTGCTGTCGCTGAAGTAAACGTTATTCGCGGCAGCCTGTCCGATATTTTTGATGACTACCTGGTATTTCACGGTATCATTTTTATTTGCGGACACGGAACCGCTGTAAGCGGTGTTCTGGGTAACGTTCTTGACCTGCTTGGTAATGCTCAAAGCCGGCTGGCCAGGGGCAACATAAGATACATTCACCAAGGCCTGGTCGGTAGCCACGTTGTCCGCATTTTCCGCTCTGGCCTGGGCAGTGTTTATAATAGAGCCCACGGACACGGTTACTTTAGCCTGGTAGGTAATAACCACCGGGGTCTGAGAAATGCTGTTAAAGGTCAATCCGCTGCCGGTAAGGCCGGCTGCGTGGGGCTGCCCGTTGACCTTTAAGGAACCGTCAATGTAGTTCAAGCCCGAAGCAAAAGAATCCGTGACCACCGCGTTTTTCAAGGCGACCGAACTGGCAGCCCAAACTTTAATGCGGTATTCCACAATGTCATTCTGCTTGGCGGAAGCGCTGTGGGTAAAGGCAGAGTCGCCGGAAGTCAAATTTTTGACTTGCTTGGTCAGGTTGACCACGGCTTTTTGCACTACAGCCGGGTTGACTACGGTGCTGCACTGCGCGGTCTGGCCGTCGCCGCTGATTACATTTACGGTCTTAACGCCAGCCGCGGCAAACGCGGTATTAAACGCCGCGCCGCTGCCGGTGGAAGGAGCGCCGCCGTTAAACCAGGTGTAAGCGCCGCTGCCGCCGCTCGCGCGGAAAGTCGCGGTCTGATTGATGTTGTAAGAAGCGCTGTCCGCGGCGCAAACCAAAGTCTGCGGAGCGGCCGGGGTGGATACGGTCACGGAAGTTAAATACTGGTCGCAGGCCGCGTCGTACAGGCGGAAAATATAAGTGCTGGCCGCCTGCAGGCCGTCGGCGATCTTGCTGCCGGTGTTATTGCCGGTAAAAAAAGTTTCGCTGCTGCCGTTGGGGCTGACTTTTACGATTTTAATCTGGTTGGATCCGGTGGAAGACCAGGATATCGTGCTGGCATAGGCTGATCCGGATCTCACCGGAGCCATAGCATTAATTGCATAGTTGGTGTTGGCAACGCAAATGCTGGGTTTGGCGTTAACCTGCACGCTGCAGCTGGCCTGGGTGTTGCCGCTGGTAACAGTGGCAGCATAAGTACCGGCCTGGCTGAAGGTGCTGGAAAAAGTTTTCTGGTTGCTGGAGGCCACGCTGCCGCCGCTTACGGTCCAGGAGTACCGGCCGCTGCCTTTGTCCGCGCTGAAAGTCGCGCTCTGGCCTGCGGTAATCACGGAAGGAGACACGCTGCAAACCACGTTTTCCATAACGGGCGGATTTACGCAGGTATCGCCGCCGGCTACCCAGGACTCATACAATTTTTTCACAGTGTAAGAATGGCGGGCTTCATTATAGTCGCGGAAAGAATGGCTCTGCCCGGACGGATCCATGGCCCACAGGGTAAAACGGTACCCGGTATTCGGGGCAATCCAGTCCACGGTCTCGTTGCTTTGGGCGCTGTAGCTGAAAATTTTATCGTTGTCGTAATAGTTATCGGAATTCAAATTCGGATCAGATACGGTTACCACGACATTTCCCGCACCACTAGTCCAGGAAACATTGGCATTGTACATGCCATTGGCCTTACAAATGTCTAAGGAAGTATTAATCTGCCCGGTTACTACCGGCTGGGGCTGGGGCTGGCCGCAGGAAGGGCCGGCCGAAACCCAGGACTCATACAGCCTCGTGGCTTTTACGGAAATGCGGTTATTGCTTATATCGCGGAAAGAATGGTTTTCGCCGTTCGGGTCAATTGACCAAAGGGAAAAACGATAGCCTTTATTCGGGGAAAGCCAGTCCACGGTCTCGTTGCTTTGGGCGCTGTAGCTGAAAATTTTATCGTTGTCGTAATAGTTGTCCGAGTTCAAATCCGGATCAGAAACAGTCACCAGAGGCTGGGCAGCATTAGTGCTCCAGGATACATTTGCATTGTAAAGATCATTGGCCTTGCAAATGCCTAAAGAAGTGGAAATTTGGCCGGTAACTTCAGGCTGGATGACCGGAGGAGTTACAGTATCGGCAACCACCTTTAAAGTGAAGCGGTAAATCCGGGCATATTCAAAACACGGCTCCATATCGCCGATGTAAAAATTGCTGTCGCCCGATACCAGTTCCAAGTGCGTGCCCGAAGGAGTATTTATAGTAACGCTGCCGCTCTTGGAAGCCGCGTTGGAGGCGCTCAAGGTGGTAGTCACCAAGTGAGAAGTGCCGGAAGACCGGTCAAAATCAGTGTCCACATTCACGCCGTGCATAACCGCGCCGGAATTGCTGGCCGCGCCATTGTGCACGTAAATGCGCATGCTTACCAAGTCGCCGGGCTGGGCGGTAAAACTGTCAGCCCAAAAACCGGCACCCTGGACATTGCCTGAGAGCACGGCAAAATCCGTACAATCGTAACCGGCCGTATCGGCCCAGGTAACCGGGTACGGGTTAAAAACCGGCTGGCTGTACAAAATGCTGCAGCCTTCGGCTTTGGTGTGCGAAACTTTCCGCGGCGCCAAACCTAAAACCGCGGTCATAGCCAAAAGGGCCAAAGCCGCTGTACTCATGCCGATTTTCCAGTTGAGTTTGCTCAAAAGGTTGTTCATAAAAATAGGAGTTAATTAATACACTATTTTAGTTAATGTTCAAAAATTACACAACACTTTAATTTATAATTATACACTAAATTTGACTTAATGTCAATAATTTTACTTAAATTTTAGCTTGTTTATGAGCTAAAAAATTAAAATACTTATATATTTAATATTTTTCCATTCCCCTTTTCTGCTTTTGTTTAAAACAGGACTTACGCACTGAGCCAAGTTCGAGGCATTTTCCGAGGATTTTTGGAGGCGTAGCCGGGTTACGCCGATAAAAACCGAAAGACAAAATAACGAATCGGGGTTCCCGAAAATCTGAAAGATTTTTGGGGTGATCAAGAAATTGGCCGGAGCCGCTTTTTATGGGACGGGCTCTGCCCGCCCAAAAAGCGGCGGTGCGTAAGTCCTATAAAAGCAAAAAATGAAAATTGAGGTTTGGCAAGGGAAGAGCAGCTGTACTCTTCCCTTTGCCTGTTTTACCGGACTCTACGGCTTGCCGCCGTAGACAGGGGTGGGGTTTTTCACCAGTCCCCCATTGCCTCCACCCTTAAGGGCGAATGCTGCGCCTGCGGCGCCTGCGCCAGCGAGCACCAGCCACAGCCACGCTTTGCTTTTCTTGGGCGGGGCTTTAGCTTCTTTGGGCGGGGCTTTGGGTTCTGCTTGGGGCAGAACCACTGCGAGCTCGGCCGTGCACCTTTCGGTGCTGATGTGTTTGCCCTTGTACAGGGCATCAACACTGAGCGTGTACTCGCCTGCATTCAGCCAGGCCGAATTGATCTCAATCCTGGCCTGGCCGCTGGAAAGCGGCATGACGCGGCCAGTGGCCTTCTCCGTGAGCTTGTAGCTCACGGCTAAGTCCAACCCGCTGGGGTTGTAAAACTCAGCTTCGTAAGTGCGGCGCATTGCACCGACCAATGGGCCGGTAACCGAGCCGTCAACCACCCGAAGCGAGGTGCACTTGGGCTCCACCACCTGGGGTACGACGGGCCGGGGCGGCGCAACGTTCTCCACCACTTTCTGCTCAAACAAGTAGCCCACGAAGGGCTGCCCGAGATTGCGGCAGTAGGAGGCGAACAAAAACCAATCATTGGTTTCCGCGGCGTAATACAAGTAGAGTTCCGTGTCCTGGAACTTGGGCTCCAGGTCAAAGATAACCTTGTACTCCTGCCAGTTGTACCCCCACCATGCTTCCATAATGGGAATATCCTTGGCCTTGACCGTAACCCAGCTGCCGCTGTCCAGGCCCTTGTTGAGCGCAGCCTGTTGCTCGGGGTTGAGCGTGGTCATGGTGCGGATGTACTCCCGCACCCTCTTGTCCTTGCGGATGTCCGCGAGGTTGCCAGGCTTTCCCCAAGGCTGTTTGCCCAGGGTGGCAACCCTTTTCCACGGGTCGTCTTTGACCCGGGAATCGGTAACTTCGGGAGCGTTAGGATCTTTGACGATCCACGTTCGCCCCGTACCTTCCGGACCAGATACCACCGCCTCGTAGGTTTCCCTCACGGGGTCCTTACGGATTTCCACCTGTTTCTGAGGCACGCTCTGCTGCGCGGCAGCGGGAAACCCCGCGCCAATAAGCAAGAGCGAAAGCAATACAGAAAGGAGCTGTCCGATATTCACTTTTTTATCCTCCGCAAACTTTTTACTCGGCCTAAAGCCGGTCTTTCACGCCGGCCGAGAGCCGAGCGCGCCATAGGCAAATGCAAAAAATAAACTTGCCTTCACCCACAGCGCGCCCGCCCTCGTGTTGGCTTAAATTGCGGCCGCAAGCTATGTCAACGCGTTTTATTT
This sequence comes from bacterium, assembly GCA_021847435.1. Lineage (GTDB taxonomy): Bacteria > Patescibacteriota > Doudnabacteria > UBA920 > UBA920 > PALSA-1336. Next base: position 1,692 of record JAJZRC010000025.1, on the reverse strand, counting down.
TTCCACCTGGGTCAGGGTGCCGAATACCACCAGCCGCTTGGCTGTGGAACCCACCGGCCAGCAAGTGGACAAAGCCACCACGGACTCGCCCGTGTTTTTAAACTGTTCCTGGTCCGTGGGCGCAAACTCTTTACGCCCCGTAACCACGTAATGCAAAATAATCTCTTTGCCGTCTTTGCCTACTAAAGTAACTTTAAACGAAGCATTGTCCGCCAAATCCCCCAAGTGGGCAAACACCTGGTTGTAGCTGCCCTTGGCCCAGACAAAGTTGCTGGAGTGGCCGGAAATGTAAGATGTGCCGACCTCGCCCGGCAAAGCCGTGCCCGGATAATGTACAACGCCTGTTTGAAGGTCAGTGTTAAAATTTTTGATATCCCTGGTCCAAATAATCGGAACGTTCACCTTTAGGGAGGAAATCTCCAAACGCCCGGCAATATCGGTATTAATGCTGCTTTCGGCAATCCCAGGATCCGCACCGGTTTGGGACGCGGCAGCTTGGGCGCTTTGCACCGCGCCGTTGGCAAGAGGCAAAGAAAAACCAATGCCAGCGCCGGCCACCCGGCCAGGATTCTGCAGGGCATAAACCGCCATGCGGTTCATTGCCACTTCCATATCTATATATTTGTCCAAAATAGCTTTTTGGCCATCGGTAATTTTCCCGCCGGAGAGCGGGTTTATTCCGGCCGCCAAAGCCTGGCTGTCGGCCATGCCCAAACCCAGAGTATCGTAAGCTTTGGGGTTTAGCTTAAGCAGGTATTTTTGGAAGTTGGTCAGCCCGTTGCCGGAATTGTCGCCGTTGGGATCGGTAATCTTGCTGTCCGAAACGTCGTAGTAATAGCTTTTAATCCAGGCATAGTACGCGTCAGACTGCTGGGCCTGCAGTTGGGACAGGGCGCTTTCTTTGGGCACGGTCGGATTTTTTGGCTTTTGCGCGAACAGGCCCGAAAAATTAAATCCGCTGAAAAAGAAATAATATAAAAACAAACCGACCGCAAAAATACCGGCATAAGGCAAGGCTGTTTTTACCGCTTTGAAAGCCGCCGCGCCTTTGCCGCCGGTTGCCTTTTCCTGCCCGGGCAGATCATCTGCATGTTCAGAAATTTCGCGTTCGGAAGCATCTTTCAGGCCATAATCTTCATCCACTGCCACAGGCAAACCAGCCACAGTCAAAATACCCGGCTTAACAGGGCTTTGTGCGTGAACGTTAGGCGCATGGTCGCCTGCGGTTTTATCCAAACCTAAATACATAGATACTTCTTCGGTGGCCGGCGGATAAAACTTGGCTGTTTGCTTATGATCGCTCATAAAAATCAAATAAATGAGTTTAGCATCTAATATTAGCACAAATTTACCAATTTGTCAAGTATATTGCCGGAATGCTACAATGTATTTAGAAGCGATTTATATGATAAAAACTCTTTTAAATAAGCAGAAAATTGCCAATTTAAATGCTCATTTGCACTTGGGGCTTGCCTTATTGCTAATGAGCCTGGTTTTAGGAAAAGTGATTTTGTCATGGAGCCTGGATCAATACCCAAAAGCCCAGGCTTCGGATTTAAGCCAGGAGTCCGTTTTGAATGCGGTCAACAGGGAGCGGGAACTGCGCAATCTCAGTCTTTTGAATACAAACAGCAAGCTGACGGTTGCGGCGCAAAGCAAATCAGACGACATGCAGGCGCGCCATTATTTTTC
>JAJZRC010000024.1 GCA_021847435.1 bacterium | reverse complement strand
AAACCAACAGCCTCCTTGTTGTTAGAAAGGATTATGCCATGGCTGAAATGTTTTGTCAAACCCTGAATTTTTCTTTATTCAAAATGAATAATTTTTTCTTTAACTCTGTTTTGTAATTCGGGATGGCTTTTTAGTTCCGGATCAGCGGTAAGAAGTTTTTGGGCCTGTTCGCGCGCAGGTGCTATTAAGTCTGTGTATGAAGAACTGAAGTATTTAAAATTCCAGCCAGACTGGGCAGCACCGTAAATTTCACCGGATCCGCGGAATTTTAAATCCATTTCCGCCAGTTCAAAACCGTCCGCGGTTTTAGCAAACGCTTCCAGCCTGTTTTTAACAGCATCGTTTTCTTTTTGGCAAAAGACCAGGCAATAACTTTGGTGTTCGGCGCGGCCAACTCTGCCCCGAAACTGATGGAGCTGGGAAAGGCCGAATCTTTCCGCCCCCTCAATAACCATGATTGAGGCGTTTGGTACGTCTACGCCCACTTCCACGACCGACGTAGCAACTAAAATTTGGCTCTTATTGGCTAGAAAATCGGCCATGGCAGCTTCTTTCTCAGCTGTCTTCATTCTGCCGTGCAAAAGGCCGATTTTAAGCGCAGGAAAGATCTTTTGCAAGGCATCGGCTTCGGTTTTGGCGGATTTTACTCCCAAACTGTCGGTTTCTTCTATGAGCGGAGTGATTACGAAAGCCTGACGGCCGTTCGCGATTTGTTTGGCAATGAATTCGTAAGCGTTGCGGCGGTCCTGATCGCCGACCAGGCGGGTAATTACGGGTTTCCTGCCCTCGGGCTTGGTTTTAATGCGGGAGACTTCCAGTTCGCCGAAAAATGCCAGCTGCAGGCTGCGCGGGATGGGCGTGGCCGTGAGGGAGAGCAGATGGGGAATTTTATGCGTCTTGGCCGCGGTTTTAACCAGGGTTGCGCGCTGCTGGACGCCAAAGCGGTGCTGCTCGTCAATAATAACCAGGGCAAGTTTTTTAAAATGCACGGATTTTTGCAGCAGGGCGTGAGTGCCTATGTAAAGTCCGGGCATGCCCTCATTTATTAGCATGCGAAGCTTTGATTTGCCAACATTGTCTTCCCCAATTTTTGCATAGGAGTTAGTTAAAAGGCAATTTTTAATTTTTAATTTTTGAATTTTTAAATACTTTAATGCGGTTTCAAAATGCTGTTTGGCCAAAATTTCCGTTGGCGCCAATAAAACCGCCTGAAAGCCCGCGGCCGCGGCTTGCAGAGCGGCAATCAAAGCCACCAGGGTTTTGCCGCTGCCTACGTCGCCTTCCAGCAAGCGGTTTGCCGGGGTTGGTTTTTCCAGATCCTGCAAAATATCCCAAGCCGCTTTTTTTTGCTCGGCAGTAAGCGCAAACGGCAGGCGGCTTACAAAATTTTTTATCAAAGTTTGGTCGAATTTTACTTCATAGGACCCGATGCGCGCCTGTTCAATTTTATATTTTTGCGCTGCCAGCTGGTTATAGAAAATTTCTTCAAAGGCCAGGCGTTTTTTGGCCAGTTCCAGCTGCTCGGGGCTTTTGGGGAAGTGCGCAAAAATTACGGCCGCATCCAGGCCGGGCAGGTTTTGGTTTTTGAGCAAGTCCGCGGGCAGCTCGTCTTGCAGCTGTGGCGCCGCGGGCATGGCCGCGCTAATTAAGTTGCGCAGGGTGCGGGGGTAAAGCCCGGATTTTAAATGGTAAACCGGTACCAGGCGCATGGTGTGGACCGGAAAATCCGAAGCTTTTTCATGAATCGGGTTGGCGAACTGAAGCGTATTTTTGTAGACTTCGGGGGTGCCTGCCAGAAAAATTTTTTCGCCTTTGGCCAGGCTTTTGGCCAAATAGCCCTGGTTGAACCAGACCACTTTAACACAGCCGCTCTCGTCGCAAATCACGGCCTCGGCAAGATTCATGCGGCCGCGGAAGGAAAATCGCGAAACAATGGATTTGACTTTGCCCCTGATGCTGACGTTTTCCCCGGGCTTGAGGTCCCGGATGTTTTTTATTTGGGAAAAATCCTGGTAGCGGAAAGGCAGGTGCAGCAGCAGGTCTTTCACCGTAAAAATTCCGAGTTTTTTTAAAGCCGCAGATTGCGGCTTGGTCAGCTTAATGAGATTTTCTGCCGGGGAAGCAAGCATGGATTTATCGCACTAACGAAATTATGTAAAGGATTATTACCACAGGCCAGAAGAATAGGTAATAGCAGAAATTTACAATGTTTTCCAGCAGGCTGTCCGGCTGGATTTTGGCGGTAAAAAAGCTGTAAATTCCGATGATAAAATAGGCAATAAACAGAAACAGGTATTTTTTGCGCATTGATGCCGGCGTCTCGGATTAATTCTGCAATTTAGCCCGCAATCCCAAAGGGCGATAGTTTCCCCCGGTCACTTATGGTGATCTCGGCTGGAATCGAACCAGCGGCCTTTCCCTTCGGAGGGGAACGCTCTAATCCACTGAGCTACGAGACCTTAAAAATAGGTGGCAGGGCAAATTATCTATGCCGCGGGTTTCTAGAATTTCAGCCTATGCATGATTTTCTGGATGCCGGTTTCTTCGGTGGCTTCGTGTTCGGGCAAATATTGCAGCAAAAATTCTCTGGCAATTTCCGGGTCTTGGCCTTCCAATTCTAAAATTAAAGTATTGTTAACGAAAGCCGTGGTGTGGAAATTTATGGTTTGATGGCGGGGGTTGTTTACCACCCAAAAATATTTGAGCTGCTTATAGGGGTAGGAAAGGGTATCAAGCTTTACGCCCTTGCTGTTAAGTTCTATTTGGACCCTCTGCGGAGTCTGGCGGGAGAAGAGTATGATAATAACGGCGATTAACCCCACGCTCACAGCGGCGAAAATGTCATTTTGCACTATTACAAAAAATGCAACAACCAAAATGGCAATGGAAATCAGGGTTACGTACCAGCCGGGGTTCTTGGGGTAATGTTTGAATTCCCAGGCTTCCCAGGAAAGGTTTTTGCTATCGCCGTTAGACATATTTGTTTTTATTGATTAAAATGTAAAAGTTATTACGGAGAGGTCGCATAGCGGTTTAGTGGCGCCGGCCTGCTCCGCACAAAAAATGAAGATATAATTATCCAGTCGTTTGGAGGCGTGCCAGAGTGGTCGAATGGGACGGTCTTGAAAACCGTAAAGGGTTTATAGCCCTTCAGAGGTTCGAATCCTCTCGCCTCCGCCACAGAAAAATCGTTTTTATTATACCATTTAACATGCCAAAATAGCAAAACGGCCTTGGCTCTAGAACAAGGCCGTTTTTATTATGCCCCATTTTGAGGGGTGAGGATGATTTTTGTTTTTTCCACGGGCCGCTATTTTATAAGCGGCGGCTTGTCATCCTGAAGGCAAGGCAAATAGATATTTGCCTTCAATTCAGAGCGGCAAGATGCTATTGGGCGTACTGGGGGGTGGGGTCTTCAAAAATAAAGGTACCAACTGCCTGGTTGGGGTCGGTCCCTTTGTTGTCTTCGGCCGGTTCTTCGTTTGCAGGGTGGGTTGCTATCGTGGTGCTGGCAGATTCTACCTTTGGTTCGGCCGCTGCAAAATCCTGAATAATAATTTCTTTGGCTATAATGTCTTCATTTGATTTTAAGCCGGAAATGTTAACTTTGGCCTGCAGTTTCAGGGCGGCAGGGCTTACGCTATTGCCTTCAGAATCCTTGTACACTGTATCCGAGGTGAGCGTAAAGACGATTTTTTCTACCGTAACGGTGGTTTTGCTTAAAGCTTCAACCGGGCCTGCGGCCGCCGCGGCATTAGGGTCGGAATTCAGCTTGGCCAGTGTTTGTTCGCTGGAAGCTACGGCAATGGTCTGTTTGATTTCGCTGACTTTGGCCGGAGTTTCTTTTAGAGTTTGCAGGGCCGGCGCGGCAGCGCTTTGGATCTCTTTGTTCGGAGTTATTTCTTCAAGCAAAGTCTGTTGCTGTTTGGCAATGGTTTCCAAAGAAGCCAGCAGCGGGTGGTTGTCCCGGGCAGCGGGGGCATTTTGAGTAATGCTGTTGACGGCGGCAATGGCGCTGTCCGTCTGGTTTGCCAGTTCATTCAAGGCTGCTTGTTCCTGCTTTAGGTTGCTGGCCGGGTCCTTAAAAATACTTTGGGCTTCGTTTAAGCGTTTCTGGGCGATTTCCAGTTGCAGGCTGGCTTTGCGGCTTTCGTCATAGGCCAAAATTACTTGGGATTTTTCGGTGAATTTTTTTACCGTAAACAGGGTCTGGCCCGGGCGGCTGTTCTGTGCCGCAAAGCCGGTAACCGCAAAGGCGCTAACCAGCAGCATTAGGCTGGTGCTCACTGCCGCGAATTTGGAAATATGCAGCCAGGCGAACCAGAGGTGGCGAACTTTGGCCTCGGCGTACTTATAGTTCATAAGCGGGGTAGGCACGGTTGCTTTGGGCAAATTGGAAAGTTCTCTGCCCAGCTCCAGCAGGGAAATAAGCTCCTGTTTTTCACTGTCTGCCATTTCCAAAGGCGCCTCAATAACAGGCTTGTCCCGTTTGGCATTTTCCAAAGCGCTATTTAGTTGGTCGGGCAGATTGTTCATTGTTCCGGTTGCGAATTAGTTCTTGTAATTTTGCCAGGGCGCGGTGCTGGATAACCCTGACTGCGCCTTCGTTCTTTTTGAGCAAGGCCGCAATTTCGCCATTGCTTAAATCTTCAAAAAATTTTAGTTTGATCACCAGCTGCTGTTCGGCCCCAAGCAATTTTAAGTTTGCCATGAGCTGCTTTTGCCTTAAATCCAGATTAACCGCATCAATTACGCTGCTTTCGTATTCCAGCGTATTTTCTACATCCTCCAGAGCCACCGTGGTCTTCTTTTGGCGGTAATAATCAATAACCGAATTGCGGGCGATTTGGTAAAGCCAGCCTTCAAAAGCGGAATGGTTATGGATTGACCCAAGTTTGGCAAAAGCTTTTATGAAAACCTCTTCTGACAAATCTTCCGCTGTTTCTTTGTGGCTAACGCGGAAAAAAACGAAGCGGAAAATTTTTTTAAAGAAAAGACGGTAAATTTCAGAAAGAGCGTCTGGGTGGTTGTTTTGGGCTTTTTTCAGCAAATCCTCACTGATCTGGCCCTGTTTTTCCGCATCCATGGGACTATTATTATAGACGTAGCCGGAGCTCATTTGTTACAAATATTACGAAATTTTTAGCTAATTTTGGCAAGACATGAAAGGGATCCAAACCGTATGGATCCCATAATTTTAACATATTTAATGGCAGTAAAATAGGTCTTTTTGCGCCTACAAAGTAGTTATGGGCCTGCTTTGGGTTATATAGAACCGCCCCTTTTCCAGGGCCCACTCAATGTCCTGGGGGTGGCGGTAGTGTGCCTCAATCTTTTTGCAGATTTTGGCCAGCTCCACAATTTGTTTTCCGGCAAGTTTTTGTTTTCCTCCGGCTGATTTTGAAAGTTTTTTATTTATGTTGCCTCGCGGGGTTTTTACTATGGCAAACGATTGCCGCGAAACATTTATGTCCAAAATGGAAAAATCGTCTTTGTGGATTACGTAAGTGTCCGGGGTAATCATACCGCCTACTATGGCTTCGCCGAGGCCGAAACCCGCTTCTATGACCATTTGGTTTTTGTCCTTGGTGACCGGGTGTACGGTAAAGGTGATGCCGGAAATTTCGCTTTGGACCATTTTTTGCACCACCACGGCCACGGAGACTTTGGTTTTGTGGAGTTTTTTTTCAAAGCGGTAAAAAATCGCGCGCGGGGTGAACAGCGAAGACCAGCATTTAAGCACATATTTTACTACGTCTTTTTCTGTTACGTTTAAATACGTTTCCAATTCCCCGGCCCAGGAAGCGGTTTTGGAGTCTTCGGAAGTGGCAGAGGATCGCACGGCCACGAATTTGCTTTTCAGTTTTTTAAATTCGCTTAAAATTTCCGTTGCCAAATCTTTAGGTATTCTGGTTTTGGCAATAATGGCGCGAATTTCGTTGGAAGAGCGATCAACGGAATTAATGTCTTTGTGGCTAACCTTTTTGAGTATTGCTTCTATGTCAGCATCTATTTCAGTTTCTTTTATAAATTGGTCGAAGGCGTTTGCCGTCACTACGAAACCTGGAGGCACCGGCATGCCAACTTTAGACATTTCACCTAAACTGGCGCCTTTGCCTCCCGCAATGGCAACATTTTTTTTGGAAAGTTGTTTGAAAGTTTTGGTAAACATATTTAGCCGGCTTTTTGCAAATGTCGCGTTTGAGCTGTTTTAAACAGCTTTTGCAGCTTCTTGCTGATTGTAACCTTATGGGGATATACCTTTTCCACCTGCTTGAATTTTTCAGGCAATATTTCCAGCTGGTTTTGCAGATAGTTTTTAATTTCATCCAAATCCGGCAGGGGTTTTATCAGTTTGCCATTTTTGACCCAATGCGATAGCAGGGGAATGCCCAGGCGCTCATTTTCCAAGCCAATGGTGTCTTCTGCCAGTTTTCCGGATCTGAGTTTCCTGAATACCTGTTTTTTGCCGGGCAGGCTAACTTTGCCGTAGGAAAGCTTGAGCGCGTGCTGCGTGCTGCCGTTGTGTGTGAATTCCGCCAGTTTAAGCACGGCTTCCATTTTGGGGTCGTCCGAAGAAGTAACCAGGTCTGTGCAGATTACCACGCCATTTACCGGAGCTTTCATTTTGACCAGCTCGGCCAGTTTATTCTCCGTGAAATTCCCGGAGAGGTTTACTTTGATATTTTTGAATCCCGCTTTGTCGAGCTCTTTTCGGGCGTAACTGGCTTGCTGGACAAAATGCTTAACATCCTTGCCGCTGTCGATTACCACTGCGGATAGAGTCGTTTGGCCTTTTGCTTTTTGTTCTTTTGCTACTATTATGGCATTTTTTATGCCTTGTTTTAAATTGTAGGTATCAACCATGAAAGAGATGTTCGGAAAAATGCTCACGGCTTTTTTCATGGCTTCCAATTCAGAAGAGAAGGAGCTAATGAAGGCGTGGTATGCCTTGGTGTTGACTTTGGTCGTGGGCAGGTTGTACTTTCTGGCAAAAGCGGGGACAATGGCCGAGGGCGCGCCAAGCAAATACACGGCTCGGCCAAATTTCAGGCTAGCCTCGTTGGAGTGGGCGCGGGTAACCGGGCAAGTTACAACTTTAATTTTCCCTTTTGTTGCCAAAAAGCTTCTAATGGCTTTGCTTAAGAAAATTGAATTGGAAGTTACCGCGTTCATCAGGAAAAAAGTGAAAAGATTTATTTCCCAAATTTTTCCCGTAATTCTCACCAAAGGTTCCTCGGGGAAGAATGCGGTGCCTTCAGGCATAGCCCAAACGTCCCCGGAAAATCTGTAGTTTTTCAAGGGCTTGGCCATTTTGGGGGTAATGATTTCGTTTTTTAGCAGGAAGTCCACCTCGGCTTTGGTAAAGTGCCAGTTTATTAGCCCTTCAATTATTTCTTCCAGACCGCCAAATAAGAGGAAATTTCGGTTTTTTGGCATGCCGCGGACGTATAAATCGTAAGTGGCTTCGACATTTTCCATGCCAAGCTCAACCCACATGGAGGAAACGCTGAAAATTTGGTCATAGTCAAACAGGTGCTGGTCCTCGGGTAAAAAGAAAAACTTGTTAATAGTTTTGTTCATGTTAAATTCCTTCCCCGGCTCCGTGCATTTCCTGCTTGGCTAGGAGTTTTTCTTTAAGTGTAAACACTTTGTTTGGACTTTCCGGGGAAAATAACTCTTGTTCCAATTGGTGATATTTCTGGTCATTAAAAGGATTGCCTATGTCTTTTTCTTTTTTTAGGTAAAAATATTCAAGGAGCAGAGAGAGTTTTTGCGCCATTTCCGGGTCGTTTGCCAGCGTAGCCTTGCTTAAATCCCCTGAGTTTTTATGGACTTGGGGATTTGAATGGCCAGCAAGTATATAAATATGGGGCGTTAGGGTGTCTATGGTTTTGGGGGAGCGTTGTTCGTTCAAGGCAATAGTGTCCTCAATCATATTTGTTTGCTCGATTAAAATGACCGGACGGGTCGGAAGCTTAATGTCTTTATTCCTTTCTTTAAACCACTCATCCTGGGCAGCCATCAAGGCTTCTATGTTTGTGCCTACGCCGCCTTCTACCGCTATTACCACATCAGAACCTTTAATAATTCCACCTGCTCTTTCGGGCAGGGAATCGGCGCGTGTAATGCTTGCCGGGCTGTTGACCCCGCGAGTTTCAGCCAGAGCTTTGCCTATGATTTTTTCCGAATAAACCACGCCTTTTAAATGTTTTTCAATTTCTTGGTCAGATAACCCCATTTCTCTTGCGGTTTGTTTATAGCCTTCGGCAAATGAACCCATACCACCCACGGAGTATCCGCCATTAATCCCATCCATACCCAATTTTGGTAGCATTTTTCCCACTCCGCAAGCGTTTTCAACCGCGTATTTGTTTTCATTGGAAGAAGCGCTCATTACGGAAACCGTAAAATCTTTCCATTGGATTTTGGATTGTTCTTTGTATTCTTTATTGAATTCTGGCATAAGTTTTATCCACTTTCCAATTCTATAGAATTGGAAAGTGCGGTTAGAGGATTAAATTTATGATTTGTTTGATGTCTTTGGGGACATCTGGGTTGATTTCATAGTAAACATGGTCCGATTTGCCCAACGATTTTAGTATATCAACATTTTGAAGGATTGATAAATTTCGCGAAGTGTTCTTTATGGATATGTTTAGTTCTGAGGTTAGTGCCGAAACAGACATTTTTCCATGTTTGCCGAGAAGTCTTATAATTTGCAGGCGATAAGGATTTCCCAATGCCTTAAAAATAATTGACCATTGATTTGTATTTTTCATGATGTTTGTTTAGTGTCCAATTCGCGCGAATTGGACACTAAAGGTTATTTTATTTTTTTGACAATTCCTTTATTTGCGTCTACCTCTATTATATCACCATCTTTAAAAATTTTACTGGCGATTTTTACACCTACCACGCAAGGAATTTTCAGTTCACGCGAAACAATGGCTGCGTGGCAGGTCAAACCGCCTTCGTCGGTCACGATGGCCGCGGCCTGGCGAATGGCGGGCATGAGGTTGGGGTTGGTGGTTTGGGCAACCAGTATGCCGCCGCGATGCATTTTCCCCATCTCCTTGGGCGAGTTTATAACTTTTACCGTGCCTTTGACTTTTCCCGGGTATGCCACCGTGCCCGCCGCTTCTGTCACGTTGAAGTTGAGTTTTTCCTGCTCGGTATATTTTTTTAGGTAGCGGGAGGCTTGCTTGCCGCTTAAGCAAGTGGTTGTTTGAGTGCGTTCAAGATAGACAAGTCTGGCGCGTTGGTTTAAAAGGCTGGTGTTAACCTTTTTTTTCAGCAAAGCATAGCTTACTTCTTTGGCCAGCATCAGGCGAACTTGGGCAGGGCTTAAATTTAACCGTCTGCCAATGGTTTTAAGCACGCCTTCTATGTGGTAGTAGGAACAGCTCTGCAGTTCCCGCCGCAAGGCTTTGTAAAATACCCCATCGCGCGCAAGGAGGATAACCTGCCGTTCGTAAGAGGTTAGGCTTAAGGTTTTAAGCAGCTGTTTTTGTCGTTTTTCCACTGATTTTTTTTCAGCTGATTGGAGAGCTAGTTCTCTCTTGGGGTTAACCCGTCTTTCTGCCAAATCCTTCAGCAGGTCGGCAAAATATTCCTCTGTGGCGGCTGGCCCTTGGTAAACATAATAAACCCAACAAAAGTTTTGCACATGCTTTTGGAACAGCCGGTAAAATGTTTTATATTTTGCCTGAAGCAGGGAAATAAACTCCCCGGCGGCCAGGCGAAGTAGTTGTTTTTTTAGTCCTTGTATCTTTCTAATGCGGCCATAAATTTTCAGGAGTTCCACTTCCTGTCGCTTCATGTTCGTTTCCCTGAGGGGTGTGGTCAGCAGGTTGAAATACCCATCCTTTCCTCGTTTTTTTAGTATGGCGTGGAGCTCGTCGCTTAGAAAAGTCGTATCCTGGTAGTCTAGCAGCGGGAGCATAAGGCCGTAGCTATATGATTGGGTGTTTAAGGAAACGAATTTTTGGTAAAGGGCGTTCAATTTTTTGTCGTTGGCTGTTAGGGCTTGTTTTGATGCCTGTTTGGCAAAAACTATCTGCTGTTTTCCGGAGCTTTCCATTTGTCGGTATATGTTGCGGAGGAATTTGGGGTCGGTCTGGATTTTGTTTACCAGGGCAATGTGCCCCCGTTTCCAGTTTTCAGGCTTGAAATACCAGACAATTGCCCCATCTTCAATCTTGAGGGCAATGTGAACAGGGGAGCCCAGCCATGTTCGGGTACCTTGAAAGAGGCCTTCCGGCAGCATGTAGGTAGGAAAGAGCGAGACTACGTATTCGTTGGCCAATTCAAACCATTTATTAGAAACTCGTGGCGTCATAATAGGTTTTTTCGTCATCAATATAGTTTTGCATAGACTGCAGTTTCTGCTCGGCCTTTTTGAAAGGGTGGTTTGGGTAAGCGTGAAATTTTTCTTTTATCGCGTAGGAGAATTCGCTGGGCAAAAACTCCAGCATCGGGTATATGTCCGGAAAAAACCATTGTGGCTGCGCGCGTGTTTTAGTATAGCCGTACATCATATCGTTTGGGCCTACGAAATCCGGGACAGATATTCTTACGGGTCTTATTATAGGCCCCGGTGTGCGCCGGTTCTCATACTCCGAGATATAGTAGCTGACTAAAGCTGCTAATGTTTCGTCTAAACTTTTAAGTTTTGCTTCTGAATTTCGTTCTTCTTCAACAATTCTGTCCGTGACAAGATAGCCGGTTATATGGCCTGCTTCAGCTTTACCCAATACTAATTGCATTTCGGGTAAGTATTGGCCGAATTTTTCTTTTATCATTCTGAAGTTCTTTTGATAATGTTTCCGGAACAGCTGTTCGTCGTAGTCCCCGGTAATCAGCGGGGCCATATCGTCAGGAACTCTGATTTTGAGCTTCTTGATGAGTTTATTTTTATCTTGCTTGGATTCAAATACTTCTGCGTGCTGTCCGAAGCCCGCAGGCTCCCCGAAAAGAAAAGGCGTTTCATTGGATTGATTAAATTTTTCAGCAGATGGTATTTCCGGTTTTTTTGTGCGCATGGTGAGAGCTTATAATTTTTTAACAAGGCCTTTGTCGGCGTTGACTTCAATAAGTTCGCCGTCTTTAAAATTTTTCATGGCATTGGCCAGGGCAACCACGCAGGGGATGCCGAATTCCCTGGAAACCACGGCTGCGTGGCAAGTGAGCCCCCCGACCTCGGTGACAATGGCTGCGGCGCGCTTCATGGCCGGCAAATAGTCGGTGGTCGTGGCGTAGGTAAATAAAATATCGCCGTCTTTGACTTTATGGTTAAATTCAGGAGAAGGGACGATGCGCGCTTTGCCAATTGCTTTCCCGGGGCTGGCGCAGGCGCCTTTTGTTTCATCGCCTCCCTGCACGGGCTTAACATAACTTTCCACGTATTTAAAAAGTTTTTCCGCTTCCTTTGGGGCAAAATTTGTTCTTTTTGACATTTTTTTGTCATAGCCGCAGCCGCCATAGCTCCCTTTTTTTGCCAAGATTGATTCGGCTGTTGCCTTGCCCAGCAAGGCGGCGGAGAGTTCCTCTTCCGTAAAATCCCGCAATTGTTTTACTGAAATAAAAAGCCGTTTGGCAACTTCTTTATATATGGGCATAAGGAAATAGCCGCCGTAGCTGACAAAATATTCCGCCTCATTCCGGGTGTCTATCGCCAGCCCAAAGTCTATAAAAAGTTGAAAATCCTTGGCGTTTAAAGGGTGTTCCTTTAAAATTTTTGCGATTTTTTTGTTCCGGTTCTTCCGGTAATTTTTCAAATCCAAAAACTCTTTTTTAAGCACTGCCAGGTTTGTGCTCGCCAGGCCGCTTAGTTCCTGTATGTAATGTTCTGCTTGCCAAGGTTGTCCGTAGCAGAAAACCGGCAGCCACCCGAATTTTTTTGCCAAAGTTTCGCCGGCTCTGGCCAGGCTTTGCCGTTTTTCCCTGATTTTAACCGCCTCTTCCAGGACAGACATCTTTTCTTTTAAAGTTGTGGAAATATTTTCCGGCATCGTCAAAGTAAAGAGCGTGTTGTGATAATCCGGCGAATCTTTTTTTAGTTTAAGCTTTTCTACCAGAACGCTTTCAAGTTGGGGCATGAAGCCTTCTTCCGCCAGCCAGCCAAATTGGTCAAAGATGGCTAAGTGGTGAATCCAGTGACGAATCTGTATAAAAGTGCGGTTCAGTTGTTTGTTGTTCTGTTTTGCCAAATTTTGGTTGGTTTTTTTTACCCCAATTTTTGCTTTTTCAACCAAGGGGTAAAAGGTCTTGAGTTTCCCCTCCAAGGCCTTGTAATTTTTATTTTTAATCTTTTTTATTTGCTTGTGGAGCCGGACAAAATATTCTTCGGGTACATAGTTGTGGGAATACCCGGTTGAGCCTTCGTATAGGATTAGTATGCCTTTTGGTATCCCGAACAGTTCTTTAAAAAAGCGGTTAATTTCTTGCCCATACCAAGTTTCCATATCAAGAAGGGTGGTGGCCCATTGCCCCATCTTTATCAGTTTGGTTTTAAAGTAATGGTGGCTCATAGTTTTTTTATTGTGCCTTTGTTTGCATCCACTTCCACCATATCTCCGTCTTTGAGCACGCGAGTGGCAATTTTGGTGCCAATAATGCAGGGGATGCCGAGTTCGCGGGAGACAATAGCGGCATGCGAGGTAATGCCGCCCTGTTCGGTGACAATGGCCGCGGCTTTTTTCATGGCTGGCACTATGTCCGGGTCAGTGGCCACGGAAACCAGGATATCGCCTTTTTGGAATTTTTTCATATCCTTGGCCCGAAAGACAATTTTTACCGTGCCTTTGGCAAACCCCGGCTGGGCCGTTTGGCCGGAAAATTCGGTAATGTTTTTGGAATTGAATTTTTTGAAAGTGGCAGTGATTTTTTTGGCCTCGCGGCCTGTGTATATGGTTTCAAGATCTTTTTCCGTGTAAAGCACGCATTCCTTAAAACGCGTCTTTAAAGTTTTTTTGAAATTTTTTCCAGAAAGCAGGGCTTTTTTTACTTCGCCCATGAGCATGAATTGCACCTGGTAGCGGGTAAGATTGAGCCTTTTTGCGATTTCCGGCAGGAGCGATTGGTGCATTAAATACAAATGCAAAAGCTGGGCGTGCCTGCGGTAAAGCTTGGTAATGGCAAAATCGCGCGCGCTTTGGAACTGGATTTGGTAGAGTTTGGAAATTTTAAGCTTTTTTGTAAGTAGTACTTGCTGTTTTTTCGCCTTTAAAAGCTGAGCCGCCTCTTTTGTTAAAAGTGTTTTGGTGCTAATTCCCGTTGAAGCTAAATCCGTCAGCTCTTTAAAATAGTGGCTTACGCCGAAAGGTTTGACGTTGCCCGCATAAATGTATCCCAAATGGCCCCAGTTTTTGGAATGTTCGGCCAGTGCAGTTTTTAGCAGGGGAGGGAGCTTACCGGCTTTGATATCTTTGAAATATTTTGCATATATTTTTAGAAAGTCTTCCCGCTCTTTGGCCACAATGGTTTTCTGCGTCGGGGTGGTAAGGGTAATGAATGCGCTTTCCGCCTCGTCTTTGGTATCGCATACCCCGTATAGGTAAGCCTTGAGTTTTTTGGTGAAGTTGTTATGGAACATGTCCAGAGCCACGGGCAGCCAGCCGTATGTGTAAAGCTTGGTGTGGATGTCGTCCTGTTGTTTATACAAGACCCACAGTTCCTTATTGGAAAGCTGATGCAGGGGAAGGGAAGCGGTCGTCTTGGCGTTTTGGATCAGTCTATCCGACCATTTTACAATGTTATGGTTTAAATTTTTGCCGAAATCATTTCTGCTAAGGCAGGCATGAAGAATATTTTCCGCGACTTCAAAGGAGTCTTTTTCCCCGAAGTAAAAATCCATGTGGAATTTTTTGTAATGAGTGACCACCCGTTTGTAGTTTTTCAAAAACCGGTAGCTGGAATTGCTGCAAAAGCAGGACATGGGCACCTGGAAAAAGAAAATATCCGAATCCGGTATTTCCTCGGCCAACATCCATTCATCCGGATGGTTTAGGAATTTGGGCTTAATTTTTAGCATATATTAAATATACCTTAATAATAAGCACAAAGCACTATTGACAAAAAGTTTAAAAAGTGATATAATTATATGTTGCACTTGCCGTGCCTGTTTTTCCCTGAGTATATCGAAGGGGGAAAATAGGTCAGAGTGCAGTATGCGAGTTCTTTTACAATGTGGATTCAGCGAAGTCCCGACTAGTCGGGACGGAGTTGAATGTGGTTAGGGTGCCGCTGAAAAAAGTTAAATGTCATTCCGGCCTCCACGAAGGGATAGCCGGAATCTATTTGTTGATAATTGGATCCTGAAATAAATTCAGGATGACAATTATTTTTTAGTTTAACTTTTCCCAGCGGCATCCTGCAGAGCCGCGAGATCAACCTGTACAGGAAGGTGAAAGATGAAAAAGATTACCGTGGTAATGACCCGGCATGCTAAGAACGTCAAAGGCATGCTGGAACAGAACGAACTGGCGCTATCGCGCGAACTCGGGTACGAGGCGTTATCCGAGTTCGTATTCGATGTGGTGATTACAAGCCCGCTTCCGCGGGCCATCCACACCGCGTTCGCAATCGTGACTGGGCAGATGGCCCTGAACGAAGAGCGCGGCCTGTTGGCACCGGGCCTTTGGCCGGTCATGCCTGAATTCGGAAGCGACGCGATGTTCGGCGAAATGACGGCACCCGAGGGTTTCCGTGGTCGCGCCGCCCAGGTCGGCAACTGCACGGCGCTGTGGGAACTCCACCCTGAACAGAAAGTCCGGAGCTGGCAGAAGGCCATGATGGACGCGTTGGAACAGGTGGCGGACAACATGCACGGCGACGCCACGGTTCTGCATGTGTCCCATTCGCCATGCATCGAACTCACGCTCCAGGGGTTTGCGGAACGCAACAACTTCCTGCTCCCCGAAGGCGCATACAACATCAAGGAACTCGAGTCCGTGGTCGTGGAGTTCGCGCAGGAGCAGGAAGGCGAGAAGTTCGTCATCAAGAGCGCCAAGAAGATCCTGGCGCCCGAGGCCTGAACAACAACCACAACAATAGTCTCGCATCGAAAAGTCCGCATTCGCGGCAGCAGCAGAAAGACACCGGCCTCCTGGCCGACTTCGTCTTCTGCTGCTTTTTCGTTTTATTTATCAGTAATACCTCGCAGCTCTGCTGCGGGGTTGCAGCCGAGGTTTCCAAAGGGCCGAGCCCTTTGGTCAAGGTCGTGGGTTTAATACCCCGACCGCGAAGTGGCCGCGTTTATTCGCCTCGCTTTAATACCCGCCGTTTGCGGAGGGCAAATACAGCGGCGAACCCGACGTAGCCTTGGCGAAGTCGGGTAGCTACGGCGAATGAACCGCTATGATATGCGGCAAGCCAGGTGGTATCTCGCGGCTTGCCGCAAGGAAGTTCATTTAAGATTCCGGATCCCGCCAAAGGCGGGTCCGGAATGACAAGAAAATATTCCGGACGTTTTCACCTTCCGCCCGTTTTTTTCGCCCAGCGCCGCAAATGTTAGTATCCTTCACGGCCGTGAAGGATACTAACAGAATTTTGAAGGGAAAAGCGGGTGCGCTGGAAAAAGCACGGCGGAATTCTTGCTATTTTGCAATGGCTTCGTTGATTTCTTTTTTAGCTTGTCCGAAAGTTTTGTACAGCACGGTCTTAACCCCGAGTTGTTTGGGCGCAGCAAGGTTTGCCTGTTGGTCATCAATGTATAGAATCTCCGGGGGCTTAACTTTAAACCGCTTGCACAAAAAATTTACGGTTTTGGGGCTGGCTTTGGGCAGGCTGTACTCCCAAACATTTATTAAATTTTTTCCAAACAGTTTTTCCAGTTCCGGAAACATTTTTTTTACATCTGCAAATTGGGAACGGGTGTTTTTGCTTAAGCATGCAATTTTATAGTTTTTACCCAAGGTTTTTATAAGCCTGAGCATTTTTGGGTTGGTGCGCATCAGCCCGCAGTGAAGTTTTTTAAGTTCCGGTACATTTAAAGGCAAGCCAAGTTCTGTTATGGCTTTTTGCCAGGCCTCCTGCTGGCTGATTTTTTTGACTGCGGCTAGGCTGAAATATTTAAAATATAGGATATCCTGGATTTTGCGCCAGTTCATTTTGTATTTGCTGGCCAGGGCTTTGGAAGTATTAGGGTAGCCTTCGTTTAGGCAAACGCCGTAGGCGTCAAAAACAAAGAGTTTTATGTGGTTTTTCATAGGGTAATTTTACCACATTGTTGACCGGCCTGTAATTTTTAGCTAAAATAATGAGGATAAAAAGTGTGCTTAAAAGTTAATATTTTTTTGGAGAGGTCGCATAGAGGCCTAGTGCGCTGGTTTGCTAAACCGGTAAAGGAGTCAAATCCTTTCGAGGGTTCGAATCCCTCCCTCTCCGCCATAAAAACCCCAAAATATTTTGGGGTTT
>JAJZRC010000023.1 GCA_021847435.1 bacterium | reverse complement strand
CTGCACAATGGTCATCTTTGTGCGCGTCCGATGTTATTACCACAATCCCATCCGGTTTTTTTAAATCTGAACCAATTTTTGCCAGCAATTTATTTTCCGCAATGCCAATAGAACAGGTTAAGTAGCCCCCTACTTCCCGCTTCATCCGCCGCTTGATTGTTTGCGCAATCTTCACCGCCTCCTCAAAGGGATTTTTTTGATAATATTCCCTTGCCCCCTGTCCCTTGTCTCTTGTTCCTCTGATATTGCAAGCCTTTGTAATGTCAAAAAATACCTCGTCTATGCTGTAAACTTCCACCCGGTCGGTGTAATCGGAAACCACTTTCACCATCAGCCGATTATATTTCCTGTAAGCCTCGGGGCGCGTGGGCATTAAAATGATTTTTGGGTAAATTTTTTTGGCCTCCCACACCGGAGTTCCGGTTTTAATACCCCACTTCTTGGCTTCAATGGAAGCGGCAATAATAATGCCGCCCAAATGCTCGCACACGCCCAAAACCTTGCCCCTAAGTCCAGGGTTATCCTGCTGCTCCACAGAAGCAAAGTAGCTGTTCATATCAAGGTGAATGATGACGGGCTGCATGTCTTTAATCCTTAATCTGGTACCCAGCGCTGGTTCTGCGCCGATTTTTAAATCCAAACGATATTGGCTTAAAATTTGCGCAAGCGCGTAAGTTCTAAGGTGTACAATCGTACACTTAAATAATAAGCCGAAACAAAAGGCGGCGCAAGTCCTCTGTGGATATCCACATAAACTCGCGCCGCTCATGATTCTCACCGGATCAGATTGCCTATTCCCGGTCGTCAAACCCCACGGAGGGAGGGTTGGCCAGCCCAAATTCCATACCCAGGGATTCGGCCAGGTCTTCCAGCTTCTCCTGCAGTTCGCTGGCAGACGCCGCCTCCTCGCCCGACCGGCTCTTCTTGGATTCCAAAACCACCACGACTTTCATCCGGGCAGTGACTTTCGAGCCGCCCGACTGTTTAGGCATAGCCAGAACCTCTTCTTCCACGTTTTGAGTGATGACTTGAATCTTGGCGAATTCCGCCTTATTCTCCATCCCCCAACCCGTGAGAGTGGCCCAAACATTAACGGGAACCTGCTTGGCCGAAATCCGGCCGTTAGGCACTTCAAAACCGATCCTATACAACATAACAGCCTCCTTGTACTTTTCGCGTTCTTTTCCGGATATAAAAATCCGCCTTCAAAAATCTTTTTAAAAAAGATTTTCAAGGGCGGATTTTTCCGCGGTACCACCTTGATTTTCCGCAAGCCGCTTAATGTTGCTTGCGGACACTCATTCCCCTTTTATACGGTAAGGGCGTTCCCGTGCAGGATTCTCCCCTGCCAGCTCCCGGCTTGCGGGGCCGGTTAGCGCTGTTTTGAATATTAAATTGTAAGACTTATTGTAGCACCAAAATTTTTTTTGTCAAACTGACGCAACGTGCGGCACAAGGGTCATCCTTGCATTCGCAAGGATGACCCTTGTGAGTTTGGTCAAAAGCGCAGCACAGCCGGAACAGGCAAAACCTAATGGTGATGGTGCGCGTGCAGCTCTTTGCGCACATGAATATGGCGCTTTTTGTGAAAAAGAAAAATAGACAAAGCCAAAGCCAGCTGTCCGTACCAAAACTTGCCTGTGGCGAATATCCCCAGGCCCGTAAACATGCCGGTAATCAACAAATCGCCGAGCATATCCCCCAGCACCCACAAACCGATCAAAAAAAAGGCTTCCAAATAATTTATAACTCCCATGCGCCGGACTAAAGCCGCCGCAATGACTGCGACCAACAGGCAATATGCCAGAGTTTCCATCCCCGGGCTGGCGAACAGGCCGAATTTAAACACCCAGACTTTTAAGGCGGTGAACAGCAGCCACTGTAAAAATGAAAATAACAAAAGTTTCTGGATGGTCATGGCAAAAATTTATTCCTTGGCTGTTTTGAGCCTTTTCGGCACTGCTTTCCTGATCACGGTTCTTTTAACCGGCACTGCGGTGCGGCTTTCTTCCAAAGAGACATTTGCCAAATCTTCCAGCTGCCAAAGGTCCGCCTCCAGCTTCTGCTTCACCTGGGACATCCGCTGCTCCAAACCGGCGCGGCGGCTGCCGAAAAGATGCCTGCCGACGTGGGCCACAAACCCCGGATGGGTTTTTTCCACATATACTTTGTCATACCAGCCCAAACCGATCCAGATTCCGTACCAGGCGCCGATCATTAAAGTAAAAGTCAAAGTAAAATAATCTATGAGTAAAAATTCCACGTAGGTCAAACTGGTGGCGACATAACCGCCCAGCAGCAAATACAGATAAAAAAATACCGCTGCCCGGTGCAGAATCAAAAACAGGAGCACGCCCAAGAGAGCGGCCAAAAAAATATATAAAGACTTTTTAAACATATTTTTATTTTAAGTTGTTAGCTTTAATTTTATTATAAAATGGATTTTAATTTCTGGCAAATAAGCTTACTTGATGCTCAGTATGCTCTTTTTATAGCTGCCCAAATTATCCAAGGCAACGCCTGTTCCTTTCGCTACGCACAGCAATGGCTCTTCGGCCACATAACAAGGCACGCCGACGGCCAGGGCGATATAACGGTCCAGGTTCCTAAGCAGGGCGGTTCCGCCGGTCATGATCATGCCTTTATCAATAATATCGCTGGCGAGTTCGGGAGGGGTTTCCTGCAGCACGGTTTTAACCGCCTTGGCAATTTCCAAAAGCTCGTCGGATACGGCCTGCACTGCTTCGTTGGTAGAAACGGTCACGGTTTTGGGCAGCCCCGAAACCATATCGCGCCCTTTGATTTCCATCAGCTCTTCTTCGTTAAGCGGCACTGCGCTGCCAATGGTAATCTTAATTTCCTCGGCGGTGCGGTCGCCGATGGCAAGGCCGTGGCGCTTTCTGACAAAATCTATAAGCGCCTGGTCCAAGCGGTTGCCGGCTACGCGCACGGAAGTGGAATTGACAATGCCGCCCAAAGACAATACGGCAACATCGGTCGTGCCGCCGCCGATATCAATCACCAGGTTGCCTCGGGCCTCGGCAATGGGAATGCCCGCGCCAATGGCGGCGGCCACTGTTTCCTTTATGACGAACGCGGACTTGGCGCCCGCTGCCATAGCCGCATCAATCACCGCGCGGCGCTCTGTGGAAGTTATGCCGCCAGGCACGGATATCATGACTTCCGGCCGAAAGAAACGGATATTGCCAAGCGCCTTGTTGATGAAGTAGCGCAGCATGGCTTCGGTTACCCGATAGTCGGCAATCACGCCATCCTTCATGGGCCTGCTGGCCACAATGGTCTCCGGGGTCCGCCCCAACATTTCCTTGGCTTCCTGGCCGACTGCCAAAACCCGGTTATCATCCAAAGAAATGGCCACCACAGTCGGCTCATTAATAATAATCCCGCGCTTAGGTACGTATACTAGAGTGTTGGCTGTGCCTAAATCTATTCCTATTTTAGTTTCAAACATAATAAGTTCGCTTAAGCGCCCGAACGGCCATAATCAGGAACGCCCGGCCATGATTTGCCGCATAAAGATATTAAACAGTTACCCCATTATAGCAGACACAAGGCCGTTGTAAAAGCCCGGAAAATAAGGTAAAATATAATTAATTTATGTCCAAAAAAACCCGTTATTTTTTGCTTCTTATCGGCTTATTGCTGTTTTTGGTTTTGGCCCCGCTGATCGTGCTTTACGTCCGCGGCATCGCTTATGATTTTACCAGAAAGGCTTTTGTCAAAACGGGAATTTTGGCAGTCCGCAGCGATCCCAAAACAGCGCAAATCTATATAGACGGAAAATTAAGGCGCGGCAAAGAAGGAGACATTAAATTTCTCCGCCCCGCGGAATACAATGTGGAAATCAAAAAAGACGGCTACCATTCCTGGGGCAAGCGCCTTCCAATATTGCCGGAACAAGTAACCTGGGCAAGCCCGGCATTCAACAAAATAAACCTGTTGCTTCAACAGCCGTCCTTGACGGGGGTGGACGGTAAAGTGCTGGACATGGCAAGCCAAAATTCCGGCGTGTCCTACCTGACGGAAACCCAGCTGAAATTCACCTCCAGTCCGGATTTTGCCAAAACCTCCGCCTTCCAGCTTCCGGAAAAACTTTCCGCCTTCGCCGCAGTTGATGAAAATCTGCAAAATTTTGTGCTTTCGGGAAACGGAGCCGCCTACTTCTTCAGCAAGGCCGAGGAAAAATTTTACAATTTATCAGGCTTGGTCCCTCCGGAATCCAACTTCCAATTCAACAACCGGGACGATCTACTGGCGCTAAGCAAAAATTCGCTCTACAAATTAAGCCCGCAGGATAAAAGCAAGGTCCTGCTGTTTGCCAATGTATTGGCTTATACTTTCCAGGAAAACCGCCTGTACCTCATTGTAAAAACCGCGGACGGCACAGCGTTTAAAGTCAGCCCGAAGCCCTTTACCGACAGCCAAACTCTAATGCCGGATCTTCCGGCCTTCCAAAGCGCGCAAATCCGGGTGACTTTTGAAAAACAAGCCTTCCTGCTGGCGGACGGCACGCTTTATCTGGCCAATACAAAGCTGGAAAAGATCGCCGACAATGTCAGCGCCATGGACTTAAACCGGGAAGATTCCACCTTAACCGTCCTGCATGCCGGGGAACTGGATTACTATGATCCCATAAGCCGCAATCTTAATTTTGTCACCCGCAGCGGGGAAAAGCTGATTAACCCAAAAACCGATCCGGCTTTGGGCTATGCATTTTTTATAAAGAACGATAAGCTCACCGCATTGGAATTGGATACCCGAGACCGCCAGAACGAGTATGAGCTTTACCGAGGCGGGGCGCCGGCCAAATTTTTCATTGACCGCTCCGGACAAAACATCCTGCTTCTTGACGGGAACGAACTAAAAAACCTCGCCATCCGCTAGATATGCTCGTCTATGGCCTGGTTAACCAAAGCATCAGCCTCTTTATTAAGCTCGCGAAAAACGTGGTTAAACGCCACGTTTTTAAAATTGCGCCCAAGGCGGAATACTTCACCGGCCAAAACTTTCAAGGTCGGCTCTTTTATTTTATACCGGCCCTGCATTTGGCGGACAATCAATTCGGAATCCATATTGATTATTAAATTGTCCGCGCCCAGTTTAGCCGCCTCCTCAAGGGCCAAAATTAACGCCTGGTACTCGGCGAAATTATTGGTCTGCTCCCCTAAATATTTTTTATGGCGGCCGATGATTTCCTGCTGTTCGTTGCGGATAACCACGCCGGCCCCTGCTGGTCCGGGATTGCCCCTGGCGCCCCCGTCGGTATTGATAATCAATAATTTTGACATATTGATAATTATCTAAATTTGTTTGCTATTTAACTTTCTGCTTTTGATACCACTGCAAATTTCTAATTATTCTAATTGCCCTAATTATAGTCTAAAGAATGTCCAAAATAAATTTTATATGCGTATTTAATTAATTTTACGCTATCAACCCCATTATAAAATTTTAATTTTTTTATATTCTTCAAATCCACCCATTCTGCCTTACCGGCATATTTTTTTTCATATTCATCAAAATTTTTCGTGGAAATTTTGCCCCTAGGATTTTTACAAATAAAATAAATCAAAATGGAATGCAACTTTTTCTTGCTCTCAATACTAATGAAGAAATCTTCACTGACTTTAATAACTTTTTCTGGCACTATTTTTAACCCCGTTTCCTCCCAAACCTCTCTTTTTAAAGCATCTGTCAATAATTCCCCTCTTTTAACTCCACCACCAGGAAAATCGTATCCATCCCATTGTCTACCTAATAAAATTTTATCCCTCTTAAAAACCAGTGCGTATACCGAAGGACGAAAAGTCAATTCCTCAACCCTGACCCTATATTTTTTATTTTTAATATCTCTGCATATTATAAACTTTTTATCCATTGGGATTTGTTCAGATAATTAGGCCGATTATAAATTAGGTTAATTTATCCCAGCTCTCATATCCACCACCCTCAGCTTTACGTCGTTTCGGCCGTTCCAACCGTCTTCAATCAATTCCGCAGCTGCATCTACAGTATCGCCGACTTTTAGGTTTTTTTCCAGTCCGGCAAAGTTAAAGGCAATGCCCGCGATTTTCCGACCGCCCTTTTGCAGATGAAACTGGCTATGCTGGCCGGTTGCGCCAACAGGCCTTATCCCCAAAATTTTCAAACCTCGCACTAAAAATCTCGGCTGCGGGTTGCCGACCCCAAAAGGCTCCATCTGCCCCAAAAAGCCGCATGTCTCCGGCGACAAATCAGCCTCTTCCAACTCCGCCTCCAGCCGCAAAACTTTTTGCGCTTTCCCCTCGTCCCAATTGCCGTCCGCGTACTCCAAAAGCTTGGAATAAAAATTTTCAAACTCCTCCACTTTCACAGTCAAACCCGCAGCCTGCTTGTGGCCGCCGAATTTGACCACGTGCCGCTCGGAATATTTAATCGCCTGTAAAATATCAAACTCGCCGGCCGTGCGGGCCGAACCGGTGCAAAGGCTTTCGGTACGCTCCAAAACTATCACCGGCTTATAATACTCCTCGGCCAGCCTGCCTGCCACCAGTCCGACCACGCCCTTGGGCCAATTGTCGCCCATAAGCGCCAAAATTTTTCTTTCCTGGATGCGAACCACTTGCTCCTTAGCCTCGCTGACCACGGAAGCGGTCAGCTGCTGCCGGCGCTGGTTAATCGCCTCCAGCCGCGCAGCCTTCTCCAAGGCCTTTGGGTAATCTGCTTCCAAAAGCGCGTCCAAGGCCACGCCGGCATGCTCCAGCCTGCCGGCGGCATTCAGCCGCGGCGCCAGCACAAAACCCAAAGTATAAGTATCGGGCAATTTTTTTGCCGGGTCCGCTCCCGCTGTCTGCATCAAGGCGCGCAGGCCCGGCCATTTTGTCTTGGACAAAACTTGTAGTCCGTACTTAACCAAAATCCGGTTTTCCCCCATCAAACTGTGGCAATCCGCCACGGTGCCGATGGCCACCAAGTCCAGCAGCCACTTTTCCCAGCCGGGGCGGACCCGGGACTTGGGATGCATTAAAATCGCCTGGGCCGTTTTGAATGCCACTCCCACGCCGGTAATTTCCCTATACGGATATTGCTCATCGGGATTTTTAGGGTTAACAAGCGCGTAAGCCTGCGGCGTCGGCCCCACAATTTCATGATGGTCGGTAATGATCAAATCCACGCCGCTGTCTTTTGACCACTCCGCGGCGTCAACCGAATTCGTGCCGCAGTCCACGGTTATTATCAGTTTCGCGCCTAAATCCTTGATCTTCGCCAAAGCTTCCATGTTCACCCCATACCCTTCGGCAAACCTGTCGGGAATATAACTCTCAACATTTTTATAACCCAGTTGCCTGAAAGCCTGGTTTAAAACCGCGCTGGCTGTCACGGCATCAGCGTCATAGTCGCCATAAATACAGATTTTTTCTCCCGCTTCAATGGCCTGCCAAATCCGATCCGCCGCTTTTTGCATATCCTTAAACAAAAACGGGCTGTGCAGTTTTTCATATTGGGGTGACAAAAATTCCGCTGCCTGAGCCTGGTCCGTAAGCCCGCGGTTAAACAGCAACTGCCGGAACAATTTTGGGTAGCCCGACAGCCGCTGGCTGTCTTCCAAAGGAATTTCTGTTTTTAATTTCCATGTTTTGGGCATAATAATTTATTTTATCATGTATGAAAAAAGCAAAACAGGGAGCTGCCCTGCTTGTCTTTATTTACGCTTCTTGCCCCTTGTCATTAATTTCTTTATTTCAATTTCCTTTTCCCTTATTACTTGTCTCTTGCTCCTGATATTTCATGCTTTTTTGGCACCTCATCCAGTTCGTTCATCAAGTCCACCCCGGTCATTTCCCCGGGCTTTTCCAATCCCAACAAACCCAATACCGTTGGCGCGATATCCGCGATAACCCCGGCGGGGATTCTGTGCGAGAGGGAAATAAAGTTCCAGCTGGCGGGTTTTGTAAACTTCAGTTCGTTGGCCACCAGCAAAAACGGCACCGGATTCGTAGTGTGGTCTTTGTTGATATCCCCTGTCTTGGAATCCAGCATCTGCTCAATATTGCCGTGGTCCGCGGTAATTATCATGGGCGAATCCGCAAGCAGCGCGGCATCCATAATCCGCTTCAAACAGCCGTCAATGAATTCCACGGCCGCAATGCCGGCCTGCAGATTGCCGGTATGCCCCACCATGTCGGTATTGGCGAAGTTCGCGACAAAAAAATTGGTTTCGGTCTTGGAAATTTTTTCAACGAGGATGTCCGTAAGTTTTTGGGCGGACATTTCCGGATGGTCGGAATAATTTTTGCTGTTTTCGGGGCTGGTCACAATCACCCGGTCCTCCCCCGGGTAGGTGTCGGTCTTGCCGCAATTGAAAAATGCGGTCACGTGCGCGTACTTTTCGCTTTCAGCTATGTGGAATTGGGTAAATTTGCGCTCGGCCAGCACCTGGGCGAGGTTATTTTTTAAATCCATGGGCGGGAACGCCACATGCGCGGGCAGCTGCGGGGAATATTCAGCCATAGTGGCAAAATACAGATTCTTTGGGGGCGCCTGGCGGAACTCCGCGGGCACGGCCTGGGGCTGAATGAACATCTGGGACAGCTGCAGCGCCCGGTCGGAGCGATAGTTAAAGAAAATCACCGCGTCATTATCCCCTATTTTAGCCACAGGCGTCCCGTCCGGCTGGGCAATTACCGCCGGCTTGATCATTTCGTCAAAAATCTGCGCCTGATAATTCCTGTTCACGCACTCTTCGGGACTGGCGTACTTGTCTGCCGCTCCTTCAACCATGGCGCGGTATGTCATTAAAGTCTGCCCCCAATGCCCGCCCCGGTCCATAGCGTAAAAACGTCCGGCCACGGTTGCCACCCGGCCAACGCCGGTGCCGGATACGCGCTCATTAAGTTTTGCCAAAGTTTCCAGGGCGATTTTCGGTTCGGTGTCGCGGCCGTCAGTGAACATATGGATATACACCTGGCGCAAGCCCTGTTCAGAGGCCAGGCCCAAAAGAGCGTAAAGATGTTCGTCAAAACTATGCACCCCTCCCGGGCTCACCATGCCCATAAGATGCAGGGCCGAATGGTTCTGCTTGGCATGGGCGGCCGCTTCCAAAAATACGGGATTTTTGAAAAAATCGCCGTTTTGAATGGAGTTGGTTATGCGCGGCAAATCCTGGCCCACAATCCGCCCGGCGCCGATGTTTAAATGCCCGACTTCGCTATTGCCCATTTCGCCCCAAGGCAAGCCGACCAGCGGCCCGGAAGCCTGCAAAGTCAGGCTGGGAAAATTCTGCACGATGTATTGCAGGGTCGGGGCGTTAGCCAATGCGATCGCATTGCCGCGCCCCATGGGGGCAACGCCAAATCCGTCTAAAATAACCAAAACGACTTTTTTGTAAATTTTGTGGTGCATAAACATCAATGCGAATACCGAGATTGTGCGAATGATGCGAAATTTTAACCCAATCACTTTCGCGTTTTTCGCGCGAGATTAAGGATTTCGCATTAGATTATCGTCTCTATTTCCACCAAACGATTATATTTAGCCAGGCGTTCGCCGCGCGAAGGCGCGCCGGCTTTTATATATTCCGCGCCCGCGGCAACCGCCAAATCCGCAATAAAATCATCGGCGGTCTCTCCGCTGCGGTGGGAAATCACGATTTTGTAATTATTTTTCTGCGCCAGCTTAATGGCGGCCAAAGTTTCGGTCAGCGTCCCGATCTGGTTGACTTTGATCAAAACAGCATTGGCGATCTTCTGGGTAATGCCCATTTGGATGCGGGTCGGGTTGGTAACGAACAGGTCGTCGCCGACCAGCAAAACTTTTTCTCCAAGATTTTGGGTTAAAAACTTCCATCCCAAAAAATCATCTTCAGCGCAGCCGTCCTCAATGGCCAAAATCGGGTACTTGACCATCCACTTTCGGTAAATTTGGTAAATATTGCTGGACTTGGCTGTCAGCTTGGAGGCCCTTAGCTCATACGAGCCTTTTTTCTCGTCAAAAAATTCGCTGGAAGCCGCATCCAGACCTAAGAAAAAATCCCTGCCCAAACGGTACTTGGCAGCCGCGATCGCGTCCGCAAGCTCTTTTAAAGCCTCTTCGTTGCTGCGAAGCCTGGGCGCAAACCCTCCTTCATCGCCCACAGCCGTACTCAGCCCTTTTTTAGCCAATTGAGCTTTTAAGGCATGGAAAACTTCCGCTCCCATGCGCAGCTTTTCGGAAAATTTGCCTTTTTGGGGGATAATGAAAAACTCCTGGATATCCAAACCCGAATCCGCGTGCTTGCCGCCGTTTATAACGTTAAAGAATGGGGTAGGAAGGGTTTTCGGCTCGTAGCCGTACTTTTTGCCAAGATAGGAAAAAAGCTCCGTATTGTGGCATTTTGCGGCTAAACGGGCTGCTGCCAAAGACACTGACAAAATCGCGTTGGCGCCCAATTTCCGCTTGTTTTCCGTACCATCCAGCTCCAGCATTGCGGCATCTATTTTTTCCTGATCCTCTGCGGAAATGCCTTTTACTGCGTTGAATATTTTTACGTTAACGTTTTTACAGGCTTTTTGCACGCCCAGGCCGTTATACCGCTTTTTATCACCGTCCCGCAGCTCCAAAGCCTCATGCACGCCCGTGGACGCCCCGCTCGGTATGCTCGCCGTAGCGCTTATATTTCCTGTCCAGATTGTGGTCTGTACCGTAGGATTGCCCCGGCTGTCTACTATCTCCAAAGCCTGGATTTTGGTGATTTTCCCGCCAGAGGCGGATCCCGCTCCGCGGGGCATGTCTGATTTCATAGTTTAAAGTTAATTTACACCTTGATTATAACACATAAAAAACCGGCAGATCCCGCCAGCCTGTTGCTTCGACATGCTTAATTACACAACTTTCGTTGCAATATAAAAAAATACCAGCCCCGCGCCTCCCCAATAAGGAATAGATATCCAGCTGGTATATCTGCCCAAAGGCAAAAAATGATAGGTCCAAACCTCAGATCCCCGAATGTGCTTGAGAAAAACTCCCAGTAAATATTCCAGCAAAGTGCCTATAACGGCGCTTGCCATAAAAAGCCGGACATAACCCCAGTCAGCATTCCAAACCAACACCGCCAGTCCCAACAAGGGAACACTTAAAATCCCAATCTTGCTAAGAGTATGATACGGGTGGCTGGTTTTAAATTTCTTTTTAAAAACCGATTTCACAACATGCTGGACTGCCAAATCAAACATTACCATCGCAGCAACCAGCAATAAGAATAATTTTAAAGGTTCCATAGGGCAAATAATTATTTTAATGCCTCAATTCCCGGCAGTTCTTTGCCGGCCAGATATTCCAGCATCGCTCCCCCCCCGGTGGACAAATGGTCAATGTGCGCTGCCTGGTGGGCCAGGCGGACCGCGTCAACAGTTTCGCCTCCTCCTACTGCGGCAAAGGCTTTTCTGCCGGCCACTCCCCCCACTACCCGCGCCAGCGCCATTGTGGCCATGTCAAAAGGCTTCTTTTCAAAATGGCCCAAAGGCCCGTTCCAAACAATGGTTTTAGCAACTTTAAGCTGCTTGGCAAACTCCAAAATGGTCTTTGGACCGGCGTCTAAAATTACCTCGTTGTCCCTCACCTCATACGGAGCGCACGACCTTATGGAATGCCTGTCCATTTTTTTGTTCGCCGCCACCACATCCAAAGGCAGCATGATTTTGGATTTGAAATTCCGTTCCAGCTGCCTGGCCACGTTTTCCGACTTGCTTTCCGCCTTGGATTCCCCTATTTCAAAACCCTTGGCATGGAAAAACAGGTTGGCCAAACCGCCGCCAAGCAAAATCTTGTCCGC
The DNA here is from genome assembly GCA_021847435.1 of bacterium. Lineage (GTDB taxonomy): Bacteria > Patescibacteriota > Doudnabacteria > UBA920 > UBA920 > PALSA-1336. The sequence goes on along the minus strand of JAJZRC010000023.1, from coordinate 4,857 downwards.
TTTTTTGCCCAGATTCATTATGGTTTCAACCTTGTCCGAAATTTTAACGCCGCCCATCATCAGCACGAATGGCGACTTGGGACTGTGCAGTACCGCATCCAGGCCCTTAATTTCTTTTTCCAGCAGCAGCCCCGCAAAAGCAGGCAGATATTTGGCCACGCCCACAACCGAAGCTGCCGGCCTGTGGTCAACGCCAAAAGCGTCGTTAACGTAAACTTCTCCCAGTGATGCCAGATGCTTGGCAAAAACCGGATCGTTTTCCTCCTCGCCTCCATAAAAGCGCAAATTTTCCAAAACTGCCAGGTCTTTAGCCGGAATATCGGCAATTTGTTTGCGGTGTTTTTCTTCCAAAATGCTGCCGGTATAAAAAATCAAGTGCGGAATATGGTACTCTGGCACTTTATGCTCCGTTTCCACAAACTTCATTCCCAAAAGTTCCGCCAGCAATCCGGCAACCGGCCTTAAAGACAAAGCCTTGTCCCGCTTGCCTTCCGGACGGCCAAGATGGCCGCATAGAATTACCTTATTCCCTTGTTTTTGCAACAAGCGAATGGACTCAACAGCCTGCTCAACCCGAAAACTGTCCGCCACGCGTCCATTCTCCACTGGCACGTTAACGTCGACGCGCAGCAGCACAGTTTTGTTTTTTATGTTGGATTTGGATATGTATTTGATGGCCATACTTTAGTTTTTAGCTATTAGGTTTTGGCTTATAGCCAAAAGGCTAAAGCAAATCCCCGAAGGTTTTATTTGCTTCCCACCAATATAGCCTCCTCCACCAGGCGGTTGGAATACCCGAACTCGTTGTCATACCAAGCCACGACTTTTATGAAATTTGCGTCCACCACCTGAGTTAGCGCCAAATCCACGATGCACGAAGCCGGATTGCCGACAATGTCGGCCAGCACCAGCGGCTCATTTGAAACCGCCAAGTATCCCTTATAGTGCTTGTCTTTGCTGGCTTTGACAAACGCCTGGTTAACTTCCTGCTTGGTCACGTTTTGCTTAAGCAGCACGGTAAAATCGGACAATGACCCGACTGGCGTAGGAACCCTGAAAGCCACGCCGTCGAACTTTCCTTTCAGTTCGGGGATGGCCTGCGTTGCGGATATTGCCGCGCCGGTGGTGGTGGGAATGATATTGACCGCGGCGGCGCGGGCCCTTCGCAAATCATTAGCTTTGCCTCCCGGCGGCGGCCCGTCTACCAAATTTTGCTCCGCGGTATAGCTGTGAATAGTGGACATAAACGCCTTCTGCACGCCGAATTGTTTTTGCAGCACGTCCAAAACCGGAGCAATGCAGTTTGTGGTACAGGAAGCATTGCTGATGATCGGCTGGTTTTTATATATGTTCTGATTTACGCCCAAAACAACCGTCGGGGTAATGCCTTCGTCCTTGGCCGGGGCGGAGATAATCACTTTCCTGGCTCCGGCTTTTAAATGGGCGCCCGCTTTTTCGCTGTCCGTGAACCGGCCGGTGGATTCAATTACCACATCGGTCTTAAGCTTGCCCCAAGGCAAAAGGCTCGGGTCTTTCTCCGCAAACACCGGAAATTTTTTGCCGTCCACGATTAAACTCGCGTCATCAAATTCCACTTCGTAAGGAAAACGCCCGTAGTTGCTGTCATACTTGAGCAGGTGCGCCAGGACTTCCACCGGGGTCAGGTCATTTATGCCGACTACCTGGATATTTTTGTTCAAAAACGCGAGCTTGAAAGCCTGCCGGCCGATGCGGCCAAACCCGTTGATGCCTAATTTTATTTTTTTCATGCAAACCTTTCGTCCGGAACCGCCGTTTTTGCGAATTTTCCGGTTAATTATTTGTTAGTCGTCAAGCTGGTATCGCTTATTGATTTTATTTTGCAGGCTGTCCTGCATCTGCTTCTGCTTGAGTTGGTTCTCTTTTTTAATCCTAATCTGTTCATGAGTCACGGGCATTTCCTGATACTCTGCGGCATAAAGCAAAGAGCTGCGCCAGGCCAAAACAGTGCCGAATGCCAAGACCCCCATGAACACAATCACGCTGAACCTTAAAATATAATTCGGATCCCCCACCCGATAGCCGGTTAAACTCATAGAATGATCGAATAATTAATCCGCTTTTTGTTCTGTTAGCTTTAAAATTTGCTGTTTTATTTCCTGGCTGGTTATGGCCGTAGCTTTAAAACCTTTCGCCTTACGCAGACGGAATTCCAATTCCTGCCGGATCAAAAGCCCGGCCTGGGGACCAACTTGCCGCACCACGCTGCCCGCATTCACCGGCCCCCACAGCAGGGCCTCCGCGTGGCTGCGCCCCAAAGCCAAGGCGGCAATATAAGCCGTGGTAAAAGCATCGCCGGCTCCGGTGGCTTCCAATCTGTCGCCGGGATATTCGGGCGCGTAAAAAAAGCCTTCTTTGCTGTAGCTGTAAGCGCCCCTGCGTCCATCGGTCAAAGCAATGGCGCGGGGCCCAAGCTTGTAAAGCTTGCGGCAGAGCGCTTCCGGGTCCCGGCCGGAATCCCCGACCCAGCTTTGGGCCTCTTCAACATTCAAAGACAGCAGATCGGTGCGCTGCAAAATTTCCGCGTTCTTTTTTATTCCGGCTCTCAGCTGAAAAGTCCCGGGATTAAACCCCAGTTTGACGTTGTATTTGTCTATATACTTAGCCAGATCTTTATAAATTTTTTCAAAACCTTCGCCCATGCTGGTCAAATATACCCAATGGGCCGGCACCAGCTTGGGCAGCTGGTACTTGCGGTGCTCGTGGTATACGAAAATAGTCCGCTCCCCGTCGTTGGAAATCACAAAAGAAGCATTGGTACTGTGTTTGTTGTCTATTACTATATAACGGTTGGAAACCCCTTCTTTTGTTATTTTATGGATTATTTCCCGGCCGCCCGCGTCATCGGCAAGCACCGTATAATAAGCCGTGCGCAAACCGAGGCGGGCGCTGCCGACTGCGTTATTCGCCGCATTGCCGGCTACGGACTTGTACAATTTTTCTACCGGCAATTTGTCGCCCCAATTAATAATAGCCTTTTTATTGCCTTTAATGTCCACAATTTCCACGTCGCTGACGAACAAAAAAGTATCTATAGTGGCGTCGCCGATGGAGATAATATCAAACATGAAATTTTATATTTTTATTTTAGAGTTTAAATTTAATTTTCCAGTTCCGCTGCCGTCTCTAATTCGGCGCCTAGTTTATAAGAATTAAGTTCGGTGCCATTCACGCTGACTACGCGATCGGGCCCCATCCCCGAAGGGTTCCAGATTGAGGATGGAATGGGCCGCCGAATATCTTTTTCAATTTTATAAATTACTCCGCTGCCATTCAGCCATATGTACTTTGCATCGGGATAGGCGTCTAACTCCTGCTGGCTAACGGTTACCACTTCTTCCCATTTGTTATTATAGGACAAAAAAACCTTGGCGCTAAACATTCCTAATTTCAGCCCGGATTCGGGAGAAATCCAGTAAACAGTAGCACTGTTGGAGGTTTTAACCAGCCACGGCCCTCCTATGGGCAGCGGTTTGTCACCCATCTCATTTTCCGGCCTGCTTGTGTCATCTTGCATTTGCAGTCCAACAAACCCCGAATAATCCGTAGTGGACGCAGTGGTTGAACTGGCGGCAGGAAAATTATTGCCGCCAACATGAAGTACGAAATATTGGGTTGCCAGAGCATCGGTACTGCTGCTGTTTTCTCCGCCCAGCAGATTATAAGTGGCCAGATAATCCCCGGCGTAAGCCTGGGAGCTGAGATTTATTTTCATCAGGCTGTTTTGATAGGACTGTCCGGCATTCAATGCCAGGGGCAAATACGAAACGCTTGCGGCCTGGTCAACAGACACAAAAGCCGCGCTGCTGCTGGCCAGCTGGTTGGATGGGATGGCGCTTAAGCCGGCCGCGGAATTTATAAAAACTGTGGTGCTGGTAGCGTTATTTGTGATTGTGCCGGTTACAGACACGACTGTACCAGGCTGGACTGTTCCGGGATTATTTAACACAACACTGACTTCCGCAAAAGCCGAAGCCGGCAGAAACAAACTAAAAGCAGCTGCCAAATGCAAAAATATTTTCGTCTTGTACGCATTTTGCATAAATTTTCTGAAAAATAAATTAATTTTTATTCAGTCCGCTTTGTATTTTTTCAAAAGACTCAAGCATGTTCGGCGCTTTGGTGATGGCCGAACCCAAAATTAAATAATCAGCCCCGGCTGCGGCAACTTTTCCGGCGTTGTCCGAATTTATGCCGCCGTCCACTTCAACAACTGCGTGCGGCATCAGCTCTCTTACAGCCGCAATCCTCTCGTAAGTATTCTCCATAAACGGACTGCCCTGAAAACCGGGCTTCACGCCCATTAATTGCACGTGCTTGATGTCGGCGGCCAAATTTGCCAAAGCCTTAACCGGAGTTTCGTTTTTTATGGCAACAGCCGGCTCAAGCCCCATGCTTTTAATTTTAACCAGCGCTTCTTTTAGCTCCATTTCGTTCGGATACGCTTCGTAATGCACAATAATCGTCTTGAAACCGCATATCTGGTAATCCAAAAAGTCCTGGGGGAACTTGATCATTAAATGGGCTTCCCAGGAAATCGCCGGATTCAGCACTTCGATTTCTTCCACCGGCAGCATCCGGTTCGGCACGAAAATACCGTCCCCGAAATCAACCTGTATCCTGCTTACCCCCGGCAGCTTAACTTCCTGGGAATAAGTTTGCATGAAGGCTTCTTTGCTTGTCTCCAAAATTGACGGCACTAATTGGGCCATAAAAAATTAAACGCGAATAATTAATTTTCCTGTTCCAGCTTGGCGATTTTATCTATCCTCCTCTGGTGGCGGCCGCCTTCAAATCCGGTTTCAATAAACAGATCCA
>JAJZRC010000022.1 GCA_021847435.1 bacterium | reverse complement strand
CAACCCGAAGGGTTGCGGCTTTTGAAATTAAAAAGAGGGGAATTTGTAAAATAAAAAAAGTGCCGGCGGGTTCCGATTGGGAACCGCCGGCGGTTTGCCTGGTGATTGCTATGGGTTGGCTCGCAAAAGCGGGATCAGCTTACTTCTCTTTCGTTCTTGCCGATAAACCGTGGGATGGAGCCTCCGACTTCAAATCAGCCCTTTTGGCCGTCATCTCTCCAAAACAAAGTATGTGGCTAACCGGGACGATGTCTTCGTTTACCCCGGCTGAGCATCTGTGATTTTCTGCCATGGCGTAAAATTAACAAATACAAAGGGGATTGTAAAGGCAACAAAACAGGGGTATAATCATTATAGATTTAAGTTTGGAGGCACTGTTTAGCACTTGAATCTTTAATCCTTAAGCTTAAGTCTGATTATGAATAATTTACAAGATTTAATTAATCTGGCGAAGGCGGACGGAGGGAAATTTTTTGTCATTGACGAAAGCGGGGAAACCCGCCTGGTTATTTTGCCCGTGGAAGAATACCAAAAAATGCTTTTGGTCAAGCTGCAAAAACAGGTGCAGGACATTGAGAACATAAACAAAGAAATCATCCGCGCGCAGCTGAATGAAGGCGCGCCGATGGTGCCGGTTCCGCCAAAAGGCCCTACGGTTACCACAGGGCGGATGGCGCCGCGGGTAGACTTGCGCGCGGAAGTCATCGACCCCAGTTTTGACTTTGAGGGGCCGAAAGCGGAAATAGATGATCTGTAGCCGCCTGGGTGTTTGACAGGACGGGGAAATATCTTTAAAATAAGTTTTGTATAAATTATTAATTTTAGCCCTGGATCCCGAAGAAAACTTCGGGAAAAAAGAGACCCCCTTGGCACTGCTGCTTCATCGATGAGCGTCAGTGACTAGGGAATCTCGGGCAAACTCATCAACTTTTTGATTAGCCCTTCGACAAGCTCAGGGCGACATCAAACAAGTTTGATGTCGAAAGGAAACTGCACATGGCAGAAGGAAAGTTTGACCGCAGCAAAGTGCACGTTAACGTCGGTACCATCGGTCACGTAGACCACGGCAAAACCACGTTGACTGCCGCTATTACTACGGTTTTGGCAAAGAAGAATCCGGACATTAAGGCCAAGGCCTATGACCAGATTGACAATGCCCCGGAAGAAAAAGCCCGCGGTATTACCATTAACACCGCCCACGTTGAATATACCAGCGACAAGCGCCACTATGCCCACGTGGACTGTCCCGGACACGCCGACTACATCAAAAACATGATTACCGGCGCCGCCCAGATGGACGGCGCGATTCTGGTGGTGTCCGCCGCTGACGGCCCCATGCCCCAGACCCGCGAACACATCCTGTTGGCCCGCCAGGTAGGCGTGCCTTACATCGTGGTTTACATGAACAAGTGCGACATGGTCCAGGACGCCGAATTGCTTGACCTCGTTGAGGAAGAAATCCGCGACCTTTTGACCAAATACGAATTCCCGGGCAAAGACACCCCGATCATCCGCGGCAGCGCGCTCAAGGCTTTGGAAGGCGATACTTCCGAAATGGGCGAAGGCTCCGTTATGAAGCTGGTGGAAACCCTGGATTCCTACATCCCGGATCCGACCCGCGAAACCGACAAGCCGTTTTTGATGCCGATTGAAGACATCTTTTCCATTGAAGGCCGCGGTACCGTGGTCACCGGCAGAATTGAACGCGGCCAGGTTAAAATTAACGAAGAAATTGAAATTGTTGGTTTAAAACCTACTCAAAAAACCGTTGTTACCGGCATTGAAATGTTCAACAAGCAGCTGGACAGCGGCATGGCCGGGGACAACGCCGGTATTCTGCTGCGCGGCACCAAGAAGGACGAAGTGGAGCGCGGACAGGTGCTGGCCAAACCGGGCAGCATTACCCCGCACACCGAGTTCGAAACCGAAGTGTATATTTTGACCAAAGAAGAAGGCGGGCGCCACACCCCGTTCTTTAAGGGCTACAAGCCGCAGTTCTACATCCGCACCACGGATGTGACCGGCGATGTCACCTTGCCCGAAGGCCAGGAAATGGTTATGCCTGGCGATACCGTGAAATTGGTTGTAAAACTGATTACTCCGGTAGCTTTGGAAGAAAAAGGCAAATTCGCTATTAGAGAGGGTGGGCATACAGTCGGAGCGGGTGTTGTTACCAAAATCATCAAATAGTGCTAAGGGCCCAGGGCTAAGCGCTAAGAAAAACTCCCCCGGATTTCCGGGGGAGTTTTGTAAATGAACCTCCTCGCGGCAAGCCTCCAAGGTATCACTTGGCTTGCCGCATATCATAGCGGTTCATTCGCCGTAGCTACCCGACTTCGCCAAGGCTACGTCGGGTTCGTCGCTACATTTGCCCGCCCAAAAGCGGCGGGGTATTAAAGCGGAGGCGAATAATTGGAAACAGCGCAGGCCCGAAAGTCTGCGCTGTCTGCTTGCCATGCCGGACAAGCTCGGTTTGGTGGGAGGTAGTTATTTGGGCGAGTAGATTGTTGGGCAGTTTTGGAGCTTTCTGTCGTGCTCCGCAATTTTTGCCTTAAGCTTTGTGCATTCAAGCTCTACCCGAGCGGTTTTCACCATTGTTTGGGTTATTAATGACAACCCCACCAATGATTACTACAGCGTAAATTGCCAAAACCGCAACTAGTACAAAATCAGTCAGCCTTTTTTTCAACATACTGGTCCTTCAAGTTTACTTCCAAAAAACCCAAATACCAAAAAAATAGATACTCAAATTTTCTGGAATTAAATACTTCCCTATAATCCTCCATGTGGTTATTATATATAATAGCATTTTTTTCATTAAAAGTCAATAGTTTTAGTGGATTTATCTTTTATTTAAGCCAGAAATATTAAAATTTCAGAATAATTTCTATCAATTGGTGGATAATTGCCCTTAAAGCCATAAATTTTCAGGAATTATGGGATTTGACAAAAACCCAAAGCTCATATAAAATATTGCAAGTGCTCCAAAAAGGCCAAAAGCCTTATTTTACAAGCTTTTATTAACCAACCTGCATCTTAACAAATGGACAAGCAAGTTGCGGCACCAAAGATCAGAATAAAGATTAGAGCTTACGACCATAAATTGATCGACCAGAGCTCTAAGCAAATTGTAGAAACGGCCAAAAGGACCGGTGCTACCATTTGCGGACCTGTGCCGCTGCCTACGGAAAAGTCCAAGTACACCGTGCTGCGCAGCACTTTCGTGCACAAGGACAGCCGCGAACAGTTTGAAATGCGCGTACACAAGCGGCTTATAGACATTGTCCAGGCTACTCCTAAAACCATTGACGCCTTAACCAACCTGAATTTACCGGCTGGCGTGGATGTGGAAATAAAGATGAGTTAAGAAGGTTTGAATATTTTAGTGAATTGGTTCTTTCCGGCCAAGCCGCCACAGGCGGCCAGCCGCAAAGATAACGATTTGCTCCCAGATATCAAGTTTTGATATTTTTGCGGGCAAGTCGGCCCGCTATTTTTTTTTGAAGAAGCGAATTATAAGCAAAACTATGAATTTTGTTTTAGGTCACAAACTGAACATGAGCCAGTATTTTGACGAAAAGTCCGGCGAAGTCGTTCCGGTAACTGTAGTAAAGGCAGGCAAAATGGTGGTAACCCAGGTTAAAACCGCTGCCAAGGACAAATACGGCGCGGTCCAAGTAGGAATTGGCAAAAAGAAAAAGGTATCCAAGTCTGTGCAAGGCCACCTGAAGGATTTGGGTACTTTTGGCGTTTTATCGGAATTCCGCGTGGCTGAACCGGAAAAGTACCAGCGCGGCCAGGTGGTTGAGATTACCGGTTTTGTGCCGGGAGAAATGGTAAATGTTATCGGCATCAGCAAAGGCCGGGGTTTTGCCGGCGCAATCAAGCGCCACGGTTTCGCCGGTTTTCCGGCATCCCACGGCCATGACCGGCCCCGCAGCGTCGGATCCATCGGTCAGCGCTTCCCGCAGCATACCCGCAAAGGCCTGCGCATGTCCGGCCATATGGGCGTGGAGCAGGTAACGGTAAAAAACCTGCAAGTTGTGGAAGTGGACGCCAAGAACAACCTGCTGACCTTAAAAGGCGCGATTCCCGGACACAGGAACGGATTGATAAAAGTGATTTCCACCGGCAAAGTCAAACCTCTCGTCAACGTTGCGGAAGTTAAGGAAGAAAAGAAGAAAAAATAACCTAGTAAACAGCGTACAGTGCCATTGAGATAAAACTTTTCACTTGCCACTTGTCACTAACCACTAAACTATGAAAGTTACCGTTTACAACCAAAAAGGCGAATCCGTAGGCGACGTTGAGCTGAACTCCAAAATTTTTGAAGTCAAGCCCAACCGGCATCTGCTTGCGGAAGTGGTTCGCATTTTGCAGGCGAACGCCCGCCAGGGCAGCGCCCATACCAAGACCCGCGGCGAAGTGCGCGGCGGCGGCAAAAAGCCCTGGAAGCAAAAAGGCACCGGACGCGCCCGCGCCGGCAGCACCCGCAGCCCGATTTGGCGCCATGGCGGCATTACTTTCGGTCCCCGCAGCAACCGCAACTGGGAATTGAAAATCAACAAGAAAGCCAAGACCCAGGCCCTGTTTATGTCCCTTTCCGACAAGGCAGCTGACAACAAATTCATTGTGATTGACCAGATTATTTTAGACCAGCCCAAGACCAAGGAAATCAGCAAGATTCTGGCCGGCGTGAAAAAGGCCGTGAAAGAATCCGGCAAAAAGCAACTGCTGGTTATGCCTAAAAAAGACGACAAACTGGCCCGCAGCTCCCGCAACTTGCCCGGCGTATCCGCGGTATTGGCCAGCGGCCTCAACATTCTGGACGTCCTGAAAGCCGACAGCATTATAGTCCTTAAAGACAGTTTGCCGGTAATTGAGAAGACTTATTTGAAAACCGGTGTCAAATAGCAAGCATTAAGCACCAAGCGATTTATTACCCTTACTAATTCATATGGCAATTTTTAGCGAAAAATCAGATAAGAAAACGGAAGCGGCTTCCAGTTCCGCGCCTGTGGTAAAGATTCCCGCGGTATTGGCGCAGCCCCGCATTTCGGAAAAAGCCGGACGCCTGGCCGCGCTGAATAAGTACGTGTTCAAAGTTTTAAAGTCCGCCAATAAAGTGGAAGTGAAGAAGGCCGTGGAAAGCGCCTATAAGGTCAAGGTTATCGGAGTGAATATGGTGCTGAACAAAGGCAAGCGCAGAAACTTCGGCAGGACCTCGGGCCGCAAATCCGATTTTAAAAAAGCCATTGTCACTTTAAAGCAGGGCGACAAGATTGAAGGGCTGACAGACGTCATTTAATTTAAATTATCAAATTTAAGATCTCCAGGATTTTAACAACCTTATGGCAGTCAAATTATACAAACCAACTTCAGCGGGACGGCGCATCCAGAGTGTGACCGATTATTCGGTATTGCATAAGAAGCGCAAGACCCCCAAGAGCCTGATTATGAGCAAGGCTCGTCCGGCAGGCCGCAACAACAGCGGCAAAATTACCGTGCGCCACCAGGGCGGCGGTTTTCGCCGCAAAGTCCGCGTGGTGGATTTCGCCCGGGCTGACAAAAAGAATGTGGTTGCCAAAGTTGCCACCGTGGAATACGATCCGACCCGCACCGCGTTCATTTCTTTGCTGCATTATGTTGACGGTTCCAAGCGCTATATTCTGACTCCGCAGGGCCTGAAGGTCGGCGACAAAGTCATGTACGGCGAGGCCGCGGAAATTTTACCCGGCAACCGGCTGGCTTTAAAGAATATTCCGGTAGGCACTTTGGTTCATGATATTGAATTAGCCCCCGGACAAGGCGGCCGCATGGCCCGCAGCGCCGGCGCTTACGCGATTTTGCAGACTATTGAAGGCGGCTATGCTTTGCTGAAACTGCCGAGCGGCGAAATCCGCAAAGTCAAGGAAGCCTGCCTGGCCAGTGTCGGCGTGCTTTCCAACGCCGACTGGATGAACGTCCGCATCGGCAAGGCCGGCAGAACGCGCCTTATGGGCTGGCGTCCGACCGTTCGCGGTAAAGTTATGAACCCGGTGGACCACCCCCATGGCGGCGGTGAAGGCCATAACCCGATCGGTATGAAATATCCGAAAACGCCCTGGGGCAAACATGCGTTGGGCGTGAAGACCAGAAGCAAAAAGAAGTACAGCAACAAGATGATTGTGAAAAGGAGAAGCAAGTAAAAAAGTTAACCGACTCAATTAATATTTTATGTCTAGATCTCTAAAAAAAGGACCATACGTAGACCCCAGGCTGCTCAAGAAGGTGCAGGCAGGCAAAGCAGGCAAAGACCAGATTAAAACATGGTCCAGAGACTGCAGCATTGCTCCCGAATTCGTAGGCTTTACTTTTTTGGTTCATAACGGCAGGACTCATGTTCCGGTATTCGTTACCGAAAACATGGTGGGCCACAAGCTCGGCGAATTTGCCCTGACCCGCAAGTTCTTCCGCCACGGCGGTAAGATGGCCAAAGAGCAGGAAGCCGCCAAAGCTGAAGCTGAGAAGGCCAAACTGAACGCGGCCAAGGAACCGGCTAAGAAGTAAAATCAGTGACAAGTAGTAAGAGACAAGTAACAAGTGGTACAGAGATAAGTTATATATATGACCAAAGCGTTAACCAATAAAAATCAGTCAGCTACTCTTGTAAAGGCTTCAGCCAGGCATCTTCATATTGCTCCGAGAAAAATGCGCCTGGTGACCAACCTGGTAAAAGGCATGAATGCCGCGGATGCGGTAGTCCAGTTGCGCCACGCCAACAAGAAGGCCGCGCCTATGCTGATTAAGCTGATTGAATCCGCTTTGGCCAACGCCAAGAACAATTTTTCCCTTAATCCGGAACACATGTACATTAAGAGCGTGACCTGCGATATGGGCAAGATGATGAAACGCTATTTCCCCAGAGCCCGCGGCAGCGCTTTCGTAATCCGCAGAAAAATGAGCCATGTAAACATCGTGCTGGAAGAGAGAAAGAAGGCAAAGGCCGCCAAAGCGCAGGCCAGCTTCCTGGGCAAAGCCAAGGAAGACAAGGTCCAAGTCTCGGCCAATGCAGACCAGCAGGATGCGGTAAGCAAGAAGCCGGCCAAGCAGACAGGCAAGAAGAGCCAGGTATTTAAAACCGACGAGCAGCGCAAAATGAGCACGGTGGCCAACAAGCGCCGCCTGTTTAACCGGAAAGCCGGAGAGTAAGATAATTATCCTTAATCTTTTATCCTTAATCCCTGACTTTGTCAAAGATCAAGGATAAAAGATAATAATCTAGCACTAACATGGGACATAAGATCAACCCCACATCGATTAGAATAAAAATTACCGATACCTGGAAATCCAGGTGGTTTTCCAAGTCTAATTTCGCCAAGCAGCTGGCGGAAGACGTGGTTATCCGCGAATATTTGGAAAAGCATCTGAAAAAAGCGGGTCTGGTCAGAATCGACATTGAGCGCTTAAATGACGGTACTATCACGGTTATTATAAAGACAACCAAGCCCGGGCTTATGATCGGCAAGGGCGGGGCCGGCATCGAAGAGCTGAAAAAGAAGATCAAACAGAAGCTGGGCATTAAGAAAGAACTGAAAGTCAATATTGAAGAAGTTCGCGACGTTAATCTCCAGGCCCAGGTAATTGCCAACAGCATTGCCGAGCAGCTGGAAAAGCGCGTGGCCTTCCGCAAATTAATGAAGCAGTCTCTGGAGCAGATCATGAATGCCGGGGCAAAAGGTGCCAAGGTGGCCATCGGCGGCCGCTTGAACGGCGCTGATATTGCCCGCACCGAACATCTTTCCGCCGGCAAAATCCCGCTTCACACCCTGCGCGCCAACATTGACTTTGCCCGCAGCACCGCTTTTACCACCTACGGAACCGTTGGCGTAAAGATTTGGATTTATAAAGGCGACGTATTTGAAGAGAGAAAAGCCTTAAGAGCCAGCTAGCAAATTATTTGATATTTGAGATTTAACCCATATGTTCATTCCTAAAAAACTTAAGCACAGAAAACACCACCGCGGCCACCACTACGGGCAGGCCACGGCAGGCGAATCCATCTCTTTCGGCAGCTTTGCCTTAAAAGCCACTGAAAGCAGCTGGGTAACAGCCCGCCAGATCGAAGCGGCCCGCCGCGCCATGACCCGTTACGTACAGAGAGGCGGGAAAATCTGGATCCGCGTATTTGCCGACAAGCCGGTCACGGTCCACGGCAACGAAAGCCCTATGGGTGGCGGTAAAGGTGCGGTAGACCATTTCGTTGCGGTGGTAAAAAAAGGCAAAATATTGTTTGAAATGGATGGCGTAACCCGCGAGCAGGCCCAGGAAGCCATGCGTTTGGCCAGCTACAAGCTGCCGGTTAAATCCAAATTTTTGGTTAAGGAACAGCAAGGCTAACTTTAATTTTTATTTAAACCCGTTTGAATCAGATTATGAAATTCAAGGAACTCACAACAAAATCAGAAAGCGAAATCAAGAGCCTGCTCGGGGATTTAAAGGCGAAGGCCCACGATTTGGCCGTAAAAGGCAGGCTGAACCAGCTGAAAAATACCCATGAGATCCGGCAAGTGAAAAAAGATATCGCCAGAACCCTGACTTATTTGCATAATCAAGTTCAAAAATAATTATATGACAGCAATTTCTAAAAAACAGCAGCTTATTGGCGTGGTGGTATCCGACAAGATGGACAAGACAGTGGTTGTGAAAGTGGATATCAGAAAGCGCCACACCAAGTACAAGAAGTCCTATACCATTTCCAAAAAGTTCAAGGCGCACGATGAGAACAGCGAGTACAAAACCGGCGACCGGGTGGTAATTGAATCCATCCGCCCATTGAGCAAAGAGAAGAAGTTTAAAGTAATAAGCAAAGCCTAAGCATCCTTAATCCCTTATCTTTTATCCTTTGCCAGCGCAGGGATGCGGCAGGCTAAGGATTAAAGATTAAAGATAAACGATAGAACCTTATGTTACAAGTAAGATCCTGGATTAAAATAGCAGATAACACCGGCGCCAAAATCGTCAACGTGTTTTCGGTCAACGGCAAGAACAGCAACCGTTTTGCGCGCATTGGCGACATTGTTGCCGGCAGCGTTAAGCAGGTCGCTCCGAATTCCAGCCTGAAAAAAGGCGACAAAGTTTACGCGGTGATTGTCCGGCTGCGCAAGGAAATCAGGCGCAAGGACGGTTCCTACATACGTTTTGACGAAAATGCCGGAGTGCTTGTCGCTAAAGACTCCGGTGAGCCGAAAGGTACCCGTATTTTCGGACCGATCCCGAGGGAAATCCGTGAGAAAGCCAAAGGAGAATTCGAAGACGGTTTTAAGAAGATTACCTCCCTGGCCCCGGAAGTTATTTAGCGCCTTAAGTTTATAAAGTTATTATCAGATTATGAAAAATTTCAAGCTCAAAATTAAAACCGGCGATACCGTAAAAGTCATTTCCGGGAAGGATAAGGGCAAAACAGGCAAGGTTATTAAGGTAATGCCCAGAGTCGCAAAGGTGACCGTGGAGAATGTGAATGTCCATACCAGGTTCGAGCGTTCCAAGAATGCCGGCGAGCCGGGCAAAAAAATCACTTTTTTCGCCCCGATGCCCATAAGCAAGGTGATGCTCCTGGATCCGAATTCCGGCCAAGCCTCCCGAATCGGTTATACGGTTTTGGAAAACGGCAGCAAACAGCGCATCGCGAGGGCGAGCGGCAAAGCGGTGTAGAAGTGGCAAGAAACAAGTAACAAGAGGCAAGTAAAATCTTGCCGCCTGTCACTTGAAACTAATTTACTCATTCTATGGAAAGATTACAAGAACAATATAATAAGGTCATAGCTCCGGCTCTGAAAACCAAATTCGGCTACAAGAACGCGATGCAGGTGCCGAAAATTCTGAAAGTCGTGTTTAACGTCGGCGTAGGAAAAGTTAAGGACGACAAGAAGAAAGTTGATGAATTCGTCGAAGACGTTAAAAAAATTACCGGACAGGCGCCGGTTAAAACCCGGGCCAGAAAGTCCATTGCCGGATTTAAAGTCAGAGAAAACCAGGTAGTGGGAATTTCCTGCACTTTGCGCGGATACCGCATGTACAGCTTCCTGGATAAACTGATCAACGTGGCGCTGCCTAGGGTCCGCGATTTCCAGGGCGTTACTCCGAACGGCTTCGACGGACGCGGCAATTATCACCTTGGCCTCAAGGAGCAGCTGGTATTCCCGGAAATATCCTCCGAATCGCTGGAAAACGTCTTCGGACTGGAAATTAGCATAGTAACCAATGCCCATAAAGACGAACCGGCCCGTGAAATGTTAAGGTTAATGAATTTCCCATTTAAAAAGTAAAGCAGAGAAACTATTTTATAAATTTTGTTGAATTAAGTTATGGCTACAAAAGCACAAATTGCAAAATCCTTAAGAAGCCTGAAAAAGCCGAAGTACTCAACCCGGGTAGTTAGGCGCTGTTGGAAGTGCGGCAGAAAAGCCGGTTATATGAGAGATTTCAATATGTGCAGAATTTGCTTCCGCGAACTGGCCAGCAAAGGCGAGATTCCCGGAGTAGTAAAAGCTTCCTGGTAACTTTAATAATTTATTTTCCAATCTTTCGCGAGCCGTCAGTCGGTCAAATTCCAGCCAAACAGCGAATTTGCTCGGCTCCGTCTCACGAAACTGGCAGAGATTAATAGAAATTTATAGTATAAAGATTAAAGATTTATGTACACCGACCCCATAGCCGACATGTTAACCCGCATTCGCAATGCAAGCGCAGCCCGTAAAAACGAGGTGATTTTGCCGTACTCCAAGTTCAAAGCCAATTTGGCGCAGTTGTTGTCCAAAGAAGGCTTTGTAGGTTCGGTTGGCGAATTGACCGGCGAACACAAGATGCTGCAGATTGGGCTGAAGTATGACGCCAGCGGCGAAACGGTTATAGCCGGCATCAAGCGGGTGAGCAAGCCGGGGCAGAGGATTTATTTAAGAGTAGACAAACTGCCCAGAACAAACAGCGGGCTCGGCATCACGGTAGTTTCCACTTCCAGAGGCTTAATGACAGACAAACAGGCGCGCAAGGAAAAAGTCGGGGGAGAAGTCGTCTGCCAAGTGTGGTAAACTAGTTAGAAATTTTGAAATAATTGAGCAACATTCATTAAATTTATGAGTAGAGTAGGCAAAAAACCCGTAGTTCTTCCTTCAGGCGTAAGGGCCGAGAAAAAGGATTTAACATTGACCGTAACCGGTCCCAAGGGCACTTTAAACCTGGCTTTGCATCCGCTGGTGAATGTCAGCGTGTCTGAGCAGGAAATCCTGGTAGACGTGGCCAACAAACAGAGCAAGAAGGAAAAAGCTCTGTGGGGCCTGTTTCGCGCCTTGGTTCAGAATTTGGTTGACGGCGTGACCAAAGGTTTTGAAAAGAAACTGGAAGTTATCGGCGTAGGTTTTAAAGTTGCTTTGCAGGGAACCAAACTTGTCATGTCGCTGGGTTTTTCCCATCCGGTAGAAGTTGAAGTTCCCAAGGGCCTGACCGTTACCGCAGAAAAAAACGTCATTACCATTTCCGGAGCGGATAAACAGCAGGTCGGCCAATTCGCCGCAGAAGTCCGCGAGCTCAAAAAACCCGAACCTTACAAAGGCAAAGGCATCAAGTATGTTGACGAGACAATTCTCCGCAAGGCGGGCAAGGTTGTAAAAGTAGTCGGCGGCGGGAAGTAAAAATCCTTAATCCTTTTTGAATAAAATAGCAAATTGTTCGGGATTAAAGACTAAATATAATACGCATCTAATTATATGAACAAAGACAAGCAGAAAAATTTAAAAAGAGCCATCCGCCACAAGCGCGTGAGAAGCCGGGTTGCTGGCAGCGAAGCCAGGCCCCGTTTGGCCGTGTTCAAGGCTAACCGCCATATTTACGCTCAGCTTATAGATGACGCCGCCGGCAAGACTTTGGCCGCTGCTTCCAGCAAAGAAGTAAAGAGCAAAGGCAAGAAGACCGATGTCGCCAAGGAAGTCGGCAAGCTGATCGCAGGCAAGGCGGTCCTTAAAAATATCAAAGCCGTGAGTTTTGACAGAGGCGGCAATGCTTATCATGGGCGGGTTAAGGCCTTGGCCGAAGGCGCCAGGGAAGCCGGGCTGAATTTTTAATAATTTAGGTTTTTAAACCATAAGAAATAAGATTATGGCATTTGAGAAAAGAAGAAGACAATCTAATAGGGATGGCGAAAGGGAGCGCAGCGAGTTTGACCAGAAAGTCGTGGAGGTCAAAAGGGTCACGCGCGTAGTCGCCGGCGGCAAAAGAATGCGTTTCCGCGCTTTGGTTGTAATCGGTGACAGAAAAGGCAAAGTCGGCATGGGCCTGAAAAAAGGCGCAGACGTTTCGGAAAGCGTGAACAAAGCCGTGAATGCCGCCAAAAAGAACATGGTTACCCTGCCCTTGGTTAACGAAACGATTCCGCATGGCCTGAATGTGAAATATAAATCCAGCAGCCTGATGCTCAAGCCGGCAAAGCCCGGTACCGGCGTTATCGCCGGAGGAGCCGTCCGCAGCGTTATGGAACTTTCCGGCGTTAAGAACATTGTTTGCAAGATGCTCGGTTCCAACAATAAAGTCAATAATGTGAAGGCTGTATTTACCGCTTTTCGCAGAATGAAGAGCAAAGAAGAGTTGTCAAGATTAAGGAAATAATTTTAATTTGTAAATGTCTAATTATTTTAATTTCTAATTGATCTAAGTAAATCCCAATGTCAAAATGTTGGTAATCGGGATTCAGGAATTATTTAGAAATTAGGTCAATTAGGTTAATTAGGAATTTGATATGTTGAAGCTTCATCAATTGCACAAACATCCCAAGTCCATCCACCGCCGCAAAGTTGTGGGCCGCGGTTTGGGCAGCGGCAAAGGTACTTATGCCACCAGGGGAAATAAGGGCCAAACCAAACGCACTGGCCACAGCAAAATGCCCGCAATTTTTGAAGGCGGGCGCCAGCCGTTGGTCCGCCAACTGCCGAAATCGCGCGGTTTTAAGAGCTTGAATGCCAAGCCGGCCGTATTAAGCCTGTCCAAGTTGAATGTTTTTAGGGATAATGATATCGTGGACATGAAGGCTTTAATGGAAAAAGGTTTGATTGACGAAAGCGTGAAAAAAGTGAAAATTTTGCGCGGAGAAATCAAAAAATCCCTTACGGTAAAATTACCGGTGTCGGCTTCGGTAAAAGAGGCTGTTCAAAAGGCTGGCGGAACTGTTAAATAGCGAATGCGAATAGCACGAAAAAAAATGCGAAAAATGCAAAATAGGTTTTCGCATCATTCGCATAACAATCAGTAAATTCGCATTAAATCATTATGAATAAAATTTCCCTTATTTGGAAAACAAAAGACCTGCGCAATAAAATTTTAATTGTGCTGGGTCTTTTATTATTGACCCGTATTTTGGCGCATGTCCCGATTGCCGGAATAGACGTTACCGGATTAAAAGATTTTTTTCAGAAAAGCCAGTTCTTTAATTTGCTTGATATTTTTTCCGGCGGCGGCCTGACTAATTTTTCCATTGCCATGCTGGGCGTGGGTCCTTACATTACCGCTTCTATTATCATGCAGCTGCTTACCATAGTCGTCCCTTCCTTGGCTGAGATGCAAAAAGAGGGCGGGGAAGCGGGCAGGGCGCAAATCAACCAATACACCCGGTATTTGTCCATTCCGCTTGCCATACTGCAAGGTTTTGGCACTATCCGCATTTTGCAGACCCAGGGGGGAGCATCGGTGCTGGGCGTATTTACCCCGTTCCAGTGGTTCATTACTTTGCTTTCCATTACCGCAGGCACCATGCTGATGATGTGGATTGGCGAAATTATGTCTGAGTTTGATGTAGGCAACGGAATTTCCTTGATAATTTTTGCCGGTATCGTAGCCCGCATCCCTTCCAACCTGGGCTTTTTAACAAGCTGGTATGATGCCAGCAAGCTTCCTTTGGTGCTGGCTTTTGTGGCCATGGTTTTAATCGTGATTGCGGGGGTGGTTTTGGTTACGGAAGCGCAGCGCAATATTCCCATTGCCTATGCCAAGCGCGTGCGCGGCAACAAGCTCTTTGGCGGCGTGAACACGCACTTGCCGCTGCGTTTGAACCAAGCAGGCGTTATTCCGATTATCTTCGCCATTTCTTTGATGATTTTCCCCGCAATGATTGCCCAGTTTTTTGTGAACGCCAAGTCTGCTTTTTTGGCCAATTTGGCGTCTAAGACCATTGCCTTATTTAACTCCCAAGGCTGGTTCTACGGAATTGCTTATTTCCTCTTGGTAATGGCTTTTACTTATTTCTATACCGCGGTAGTATTCAACCCTGAGGAGATTGCGGAAAACGTACAAAAGAACGGGGGTTTCGTGCCAGGCTTGCGTCCGGGCGGACAAACTGCTGATTTTTTGAGTTCGGTTTTAAACCGCATTACTTTGGCCGGCGCTTTCTTTTTAGCCTTGATTGCGGTCTTGCCTTTAATTTTACAGAAGTATACAGGAACCCAGGCCTTGACTTTCGGCGGCACGGGGCTTTTGATCGTAGTGTCCGTGGTTATTGAGGTCATCAAGAAAATCGAGGCCCAGCTGACCATGCACGACTACGAAGGGTTCTAGTATTGGCTGGAGCGAATATCTTACGCCCCGCCAGCAGGCGCGGGAGAGGGTATCCCGGTTTATCGCGAGGGACGGGTGAGGGTCAGTAAATCGCCAAAAATAACCCAAAATGATACAATAAACCTGTCCCAAATTATCGGGACGGGTTTATTCAGTTATATTTTATGTTTGAAGTAGAAACAAAAGTCTTGGGAGTAAATAAGGATGATGTAAAGAAAAAGTTGGAAGATTTGGGCGCAAGTTTAATTCATAATACAAAATTGTCGGTTGATTGGTATGGGCCAAAGGGTTTAAAGCATAACAGCGACGATCCTTGGTATTTGCGGATTCGTTCTTATGCCGAGGGTAAGACTGAACTTACGTGGAAATCAAAATCCGACCAGTTAGGTGTTTCCAGAATAATCAGGGAACTTAATTTTTTGTTGGATGACAAAGAAAAAATGGCGGAGCTTTTGGAAATATTAGGTTTGGAGAAATATGCTCATCAGGAAAAATATCGCACATCATGGACTTTGAAAAACTGGAGAATAGACATCGATCAGTATCCAAACATGCCTGCCTATATGGAAATAGAAGGTCAGAGCGAAAACCATATTAAAGAGGCAATTGTCCTTTTGCAGGTTAATTCTTACGAGACAAATTCCGGAGGAGAAAGGCGTCTTATTCAGGATAAATATAAATTAGATTGGTATAATCTTAAATTTTGACAAAAATTTATGCAGAAATTAACAGATCTTTTTAAAATAGCGGAGCTTACCCGGGCTCAAACACAGTATGGTTATATTTTAGCCGGGATGAAGAGAGGCGAAACCAGTAATCTTGCCGAACATCATTATTTGGTAACCTTTGTGGCCTGGCAATTGGCCCTGTTTGCAAATTCTAAGGGAGCAAAAATTAATGTGCCAAAAGTGTTGGAGTTTTGTTTGGTCCATGATTTAGGAGAATTATTTGGCGGGGATATAGCTATGCCTTACGCTAAAGCAAACCCAAAGGCCAGGGAATATGCCAAGGCCTTTGAAGCGGAAAATCAGAAGTTTTTGTCGAACTTTTTTGGAGAACAGCAAAAATATTATCAGGAATTATCAGATGAAATAATGGACGCAAAATCAGACGAATCAATAATCGCCAAACTGGCCGATTATATTGAAGCGACCCATTTTAAGCATTATGCGAATTATTTTTCTATAGATGATATTGAATTGGTTGTGCCTAAGCTAAGGCAAATGTTGGACAGTATGAAAGACGAAGTTGCCAAATCGGAATTATCCAAATTCCTTGATGATTGGCCGGGGGAAATTAGTAACGGGCATGCCAGAAATGCTTTATTCGAGGGAGAAAAATAATTTTTATGAAAGAAATTGAAATTAAAATTCAACTGGGAGATTTGGATGAAGTTAGGGCAGTGTTGGAAAAGCAGGGTTGCGTGTTTGAATCGCCAAAAGCGCAGGAAGACACAATATTCATTCCGAATAATGAACCAACTGTGCCGGTTCCGGCCGGGGTTAATGTGCTAAGAATTAGGCGGCAAAATAACAAGGCGGTATTTACGTTAAAGCAGAGCGATTTTGGCAATAATTTGTCCAAGACAGAAATTGAGACCGAGGTCCTTGATGCCGAAAGTATGGAAAAAGCCGTTGGTCTTTTGGGGTATAAAAAAATAGCCGTTGTAAATAAGAGCAGGCAAATATGCAAGTTTAAAGGTTTTGAAATTTGCCTGGACCTAGTTGAGAAATTGGGTGATTATCTGGAAATGGAAAAAATTACGGACGAAGACCCTGAAACCGTTCAAGCAGAAATGCTATCTTTGCTCGGTGAGTTAGGGATTGATGCGTCAAAGCAGGTGGGTTATGGCTACGATGTTATTTATGTGCAAAAATTCGGGGGTGATAAAAATGGACAACCGGCAATTTGAAGGATTAATCAGCAAGGCCGTGGACGCGCTTCCGAGCAATATTCGCGAGAAATTGTCCAATGTGGCCATTGCTATGGAAGAGGGAGAGAGCCCGAATAATTCCCTGTTCGGTCTGTACCACGGAGTGTCGCAGTTAAACCGGGGGTCGTCATACGGCATGAATCCGGTGCTGCCTGACAAGATTACCATTTATAAAGGCACAATAGAAAAATTTGCCGGATCGGAATCTGAAATTCCCAGCCTGGTCCGCCGGGTAGTTTGGCATGAGATAGGACACCATTTTGGGTTTGATGAAGCAGGAATTAGAGACTTGGAAGAGAAATGGGAAAAGGAAGGCTGGTTTCAACCCCCTAACACAAATTCCTGATTAGTTAGTAAGGGGATAAACATTTCATCGGGCTTGGCATAAGCCAAGACCCTTCTGGGTCGGTCGTTTAAACGATCCTGGGCTCTTCGGAGCTGTTTTTTTGTGACAGCCCTAAAGTCGGTACCCTTAGGAAAGTACTGCCTGATTAGGCCGTTGGTATTTTCATTAGTACCGCGTTGCCACGGGCTGTGAGGGTCACAGAAGTAAACTTGGATTTTAGTAATCTTCCGCAATCCTACGGCCGTAAGGCCGTAGATGAAGTCAGTCCGCTGTCCGACAAATCTGATATGATGTAAGTATGGACTATAAACGGCTCGGCCACAGCGTATATCATTGTCAATA
>JAJZRC010000021.1 GCA_021847435.1 bacterium | reverse complement strand
CAGACACGAGAACTCTGGTTGGAAATCAGGTCGACTAAGATCTAAGGCTAAATACTCATATTGACCGATAGTGAACAAGTACCGTGAGGGAAAGGTGAAAAGCACCCCGGAAGGGGAATGAAATAGTATCTGAAACCGTATACTTACAAGGAGTGGAAGCCCGAACTGCTCCGCAGTTTGGAATTTCTAATGACAAATTCCTAATACCTAATTAATGCCTAATTCTTAAATGATTAATGTCTATGTTTTAGATATTTGCATTTGAAATTAATGAATTGATTAGAAATTAGAAATTAGAAATTTGGAATTCCCATCTGCGAAGCAGTGGGTGACCGCGTGCCTATTGAAGAATGATCCAACGAGTTAATCTTATGCGGCTTACTTAAGTCTTATCAAAGACGAAAGTGCAGTGAAAGCGAGGATGAATAGTCCGTATAAGGATTTTGATTGGTTGATTACCTGTTCAGGCTAATCAACCGCTACAATTTCCTTAATGTCGCATGAGTTAGACCCGAAACCCGCGTGAGCTACGCATGGCCAGGATGAACGTGGTGTAACAACCACGGGAGGTCCGAACCCACTATTGCTGCAAAAATAGGGGATGAGCTGTGCGTAGGGGAGAAATTCCAATCGAACCGGGTGATAGCTGGTTCTCCTCGAAATAGCTTTAGGGCTAGCGTCGAGAGTTCCTTTGAGAGGTAAAGCACTGAATCGAAACCTGCTGGGCAACCGGTAGGCTCGAACCAAACTCTGAATTCTCAAAGTCAAGATCTCGGCAGTCAGTCTGTGGGGGCTAAGCTCCACCAGACAAATGGAGAAGAATCCACACCACCGTCTAAGGTCCCTAAATCCTAGCTTTAGTGCAAAGGATGTGGGATTGCTCATACAACCAGGAGGTTGGCTTAGAAGCAGCCATCCTTTAAAGAAAGCGTAACAGCTCACTGGTCAAGCGATCCTGCGCCGACAATATATAGGGGCTAAGCTAAGTACCGAAGACGTGGATCTGGCAGATTCGTCTGCCAGGTGGTAGAGGAGTGTTGTATGCAGGCTGAAGCGGTATGCGTAAGCGGCCGTGGACAGCATACAAGCAAGAATGTTGGAATAAGTAATATATATAGAGGTGAGAATCCTCTTCGCCGAATATCCAAGGTTTCCAGGGCAACGATCGTCGTCCCTGGGTTAGTCGATCCTAAGAGTGGGCCCCAAGGGGTCCATCCGATGGAAAATATGGTTGATATTCCATAACCGCTATTAAATTACCTTAGGCGGGACGCATCCTGATAACATTAGCGTAATCTGACTATTTGCGTTGCTGCCCTCGTAGGGTGAAGCTATAGGCAAATCCGTAGCTTCTATGGATCCGCATGCTACCTCGCAAGAGATGCGTGCTGATCTTGTAATCTCGAAAGGGTGGAGAAACCTGGCAACGGGAATTAGTGTGAATCAAGGTGCCAAGAAAAGCGTCGAAGTTATGTTTAATAGCGATCGTACCGTAAACCGACACAGGTGGATGGGGAGAGAATCCCAAGGCGTCCGGACCAATGTTCGTTAAGGAACTCGGCAAAAAAGCAGGTGTACCTTAGGTATATACCTTGCCCTTTTGTATGCTGGGTAATGGAAATCAAGTTTGATCTGAAATGCAGCCATGGCGAAGTTTGCCAAAAAAATCATCCGCTGGAGTAACACTGCAGGGCTGGTTGGGCGGAATTCAGATCGAAATCAGAAGAGACAAGGAGTGCTGCCAGTGGTGGCGAGCGAAAGCAGCGAAATTTCCTTGAAAAGGGGTGCCATGATCTGGTCGATGCATTCGGCCAGGGAGCGATCCGTTCTCTTCTGAACTGGTCCAGGGAGTGAAGTCCGCGGTTAAATCCGGCGGGCAGAACGATGATCTGGCCAGTAAACCGAAGGAGGGGTGCGGGATTTCCCGCAATGGGTGCGTCCGTCTGCTCTCAGGAGCACGATGGGTTCCGCACCTCTTCTTTGGACAATCTTAGAGATTGTCCCCATTATCCAGCATATTAAAAGGGCCGCAGCGAAAGACCTCTCCCGACTGTTTACCAAAAACTTAGGTCCGTGCTAAAGCGCAAGCTGATGTATACGGGCTGATGCCTGGCCAGTGTCAGAAGGTTAAACCGGGTGGCGCAAGCTACTTGGCCAAGCCCTGATGAACGCCGGCAGTAACTATGAACTGTTGTAGTTATAAAATTCGACCATTTGCGGGAAACTCTGTGCACGCGTGGACAACGACGTGCTTAAAACTGGTAGTACTTGAAAAAGTAAAAATTTATCAGGTACAGACAATCCGCAGGAAAGGCCAGTCTAGTAATATTTGTATCGATGACTGGAATCCTCAACGACTATACGTCGAACTCGCACAGATGCCGCGAGATGATATAGTCTGAACTTGATAGAGATATCAAGATAACATTATTGAACTGTCCTATGGTAGCGAAATTCCTTGTCGCGTAAGTTGCGACCCGCACGAATGGCATAACGAGTAGAGGACTGTCTTAACGAACATTCCGATGAACTTACAATGGCGGTAAAGATGCCGTCTACCCGCAGCAAGACGGAAAGACCCTATGAAGCTTTACTATAGCGTGTCATTGAATTAATGCTTTTATTGTTTAGCCTAGGTGGGAGCCTTTGAAACTTCGGCGCCAGCTGGAGCGGAGGCGACAGGTGAAATACCACCCTGTAAAAATATTAATTCTAACCAATGCTTAACCTACATTGGGACAGTGGCTCGTGGGTAGTTTAACTGGGGCGGTTGCCTCCTAAATGGTAACGGAGGCGTTTATTAAGGTATGCTAGGTATGGATGGAAATCATACCGATAGTGCAAACGCATAAGCATGCTTGACTGCAAGGGCGGCGACCCGCGCAGGCACGAAAGTGGAAGTTAGTGATCCGATGCGTTCGAGTGGAAGACGCAAAGCCCAACGGATAAAAGTTACTCTAGGGATAACAGGCTGATCCTCTCCAAGAGTCCACATCGACGAGAGGGTTTGGCACCTCGATGTCGGCTCATCACATCCTGGGGGTGAAGAAGCTCCCAAGGGTTAGGCTGTTCGCCTATTAAAGTGGTACGCGAGCTGGGTTCAAAACGTCGTGAGACAGTTTGGTCCTTATCTGCTGTGGGTGTTCGAAACTTGAGTAGTCGCATCTCTAGTACGAGAGGACCGAGATGCATAGACCTCTGGTGTACCCGTTGTCCTGTCCAGGGCATGGCGGGGTAGCTAGGTCTAGTTTAGATAAGCGCTGAAGGCATATAAGCGTGAAGCTGTCTACAAAACCAGGTTTCGTGTTTCGCAAGCAATTGCGGAACGTCAGGTTCGGGGAAGACTACCCCGTATTAAACTAGTGAATAGCGATTAGAGAAAAGTGAATAGTAGCAATACTAAGCACTAATCACTATGAACTAAGCACTAGTATATAGGCTGCAGGTGTAAGCACAGTAATGTGTTCAGCTGAGCAGTACTAATCAACCGAAAATTTTATTCTTTTATACAATTGACTAGCAATTTGCGGCTCAATATTTTAATATATGGAGCCCCGCCGGCTTGGCGCCGGCGGGCAACAATGCTATAATTAGCACATGTTCAAACAGCATCTTAAGGTAATTTTATTAGGCTTGGCTTTGCTGGCCTTTACGGCCGGGTTTATGTTTCTAACCCAGGGCACGGTTAATGCTTTGAAGCCTTAAGAAAGCGCACCCTCGTAAATTTTTAACCAGTTAAGGATTTACGAGGGTGGCACTTCCGGCGTGGTCCTACCTGATCCCATCCCGAACTCAGAAGTAAAACACGCACGGGCCAATGATAGTCTAACGCATGTTAGCGCAAAAGTAGGTAGCTGCCCGCTATATGATCAATCCCCTCCTTACCGGAGGGGATTTTTTTTTGGCAGCAAGTTATTTATTACAAATGAAACCGCCGCCTCAGAGTACCCTGTCAAATACAGGGCGCAAAGGGCGGCGGTCAGTGGTCGGGTTTAGTAGTCAGCTCCAGACCCATCTGGGCAGAAAGTCCATTTCTACCGGGGGAAGGAAGTTTAGGCCCAATCTGCGGGCCTTTGGGAGTTGCGAACGGCCGTTTGCTGATTTTGCCAGTATGCGCCTGGCAGTCAACAAACAGCGGAACAGAGCACAGATTATAACGATTTGAATTATTGTGTACGAAGCCACATAGGCTGCCTGCACGGGTCCGTCGCCGAGAGCGGCCACGGTATTGAGCAGGCAGGCAGCGGTGGTTACCAGCCAGGATGCGGCCGATTCGGAAAGCGGCGCATTCCAGACTTTTCGTACAATGGCCAGGCCGGCACGCCAGTCCAGTACGGCGCAGGCAGCCAGTCCGGCTTGCGGAGCGTCAAAGGCAAGCCACAGGGCCAGTCCGGCTAGGGAAGTGGCTGTGAGAATGGTATCTTCTTTTTCCCAGTGCGTCCGGTGTTTAGCCGCACGCAAGGAAAGTAGGAAGATTCCAAGCGGACAGACGAATTCCATGCCGAGCATGCCCAGCGAGCTTTCAGCGCCTTGGGCGGCTGAGCCGAGCAGGGCGATGGCGCCAACTGCGGCCAGCGAGCCCCAGGCTTTGACGTCCGGAGCAAAGCGGCGTTTATCGGCTACGTAGAGTACGTAGCCTACAAAAGTGAGTACTGCAGCCGTTTGGCCGCAGTGAGAAACTATCCCGATTCCATAAGGTTCCTCCTGAGACTCATATTTAAATATGGTATCATACCAGGCTTCAAAAAGATAGTATATAATGAAGTATATGTTTTTAAACTTATTTTTAGGCTTTTTCCTAGTTTTGGCCTTTGGCATGCTTTTTCTGGTCTTCAGCGAGCTGGTGGCCTTTGTAAGAACGCGCGTGCCCTTTGTGCCAACGAGCGCGGCTGATATTAAATTTATCTCAGAGAGGCTTAATTTGTCCGCTCGCGACACGGTTTATGATTTGGGCAGCGGCAACGGCAAGGTGGTTTTTTTGCTGGAAAAACTTACAGGAGCTAAGGCGAAAGGTTTTGAATTGGGGTGGTGGACTTATTTGTACGCCAGGCTCAAGGCTTGGTTTATGAGTTCTAAGGCCGAATTCGCGCACAGGAATTTTTTTAAGGAAGACTGGTCCGGAGCTAACGTAATTTATTGCTATTTGTATCCGCCGCTTATGGGCAGAATTGAGGAAAAATTTATGGCCGAATGCCGTCCCGGCAGCAGGGCCGTGGTCCGAGATTTTCCTTTGCCTAACCTGCCATACGCGCAAAAATATTATCTGCCACATAATCACGAAATATACATTTATAAGATATAATTTGTAGAAATATTTCTACAGTTTATTTATTTAAATAGCCCTTAAATAAGGGCTATTTTAATTTATCCCCAAATAGTGTAGAATATTTATTGACTATATTTATTAAATAATTAAACTACTAATACCATGGAAATAAGTGTTCTTTTAAAGCGTTTAGGGTTAAGCGATAAAGAGGTTTCGGTATTTGTATCCTTGGCAGAGATTGGGCCTTCTCCGGTTCGGGATATCGCCCGCAAAGCAGGGATTAACCGCGGTACAGCTTACGATGTCTTAAGATCTTTAATTAAGCAGGGGTTGGTCAGTTCGTTCCATACCAAAACGCACCAGCATTTTACGGCTGAGCAGCCGGAAAAATTTTTGGACCTGCTCAAAGAGCGGCAAGAAGACTTAAAGGAGCTAAAGAAGCAGGTGGAGGCAAATCTGCCGGAATTGACCTCGGCCTTTAAGAGTCGGGGTGGGCGGCCAGTTGTAAAAATGTATGAAGGCCGCCGCGGCGTGCGCACCATTTTGGAAGACGTGCTGGACAGCATGGCCAAGTCGCGGCAAAAAGTTTATTACGTATATTCTTCTTCCACGGTCCGCAAGAATGTGCACGAGGCCATGCCGAATTTCAGCCGGGAACGCATTGCCAAAAAAATCTATGTAAAGACCATTGCTTTGGGAAGCGGCGGAAAATTGTTTGGCCTGGATGAGCGCAAGTGGATGCAACTGCCCGAAGCCGGTTTAAAACCGGTGTACGAACTGATTTACGCAGGCAAGGTGGCGCATATTTCTTTGGACAACGAGGCCAACCCGGTGGGGGTAGTGATTGAGGACCGGGAAATTTTTGAAACGCAAAAAATGATTTTCGAGTTTAACTGGGGAAAATTGTAAATCCCCGGTTTTACCCGGCAATCATCGCTGGAATTCCAATAAGCAGGAGGAAAAGAAAGTGTTACAGGAGAAGTTCGGCGCCGTTGTGTTAGCCGCGGGTTTTGGCCAGATCAACACAGGCCAGCCCAAAGTCTTAGAGTCGTTCAACCACAAGTCTCTCGTCCAGTACCCGCTGGATGAGCTCGCTGCTTTGCAGCTTCCGACCGTGGTGGTGGTCAACAGCCGGGGTGTTTTTGGCCACAAGATCGTCTGTGCCTTGCAGCCCGAGTACCCGGGCTTGCAGTTTGTTTGGCAGGACGGACGCAGGGGTCCTGCGGATGCGTTTCATCAGGCGCTGCCGGTGTTGCGGAACCAGGGATGCACGGATGCGGTTTGCGTGTTCGGCGACATGCCGTTCGTCAGCCGCTTCCACGTCCGCGATCTGCTGCTCAGGCACCAGGAAAATGAGGCCAAGCTGAGCATTTCCACCTGGAAATGCGACCCGGCTCATCCGCTTATCCATCGCATGTGGGGCTATGCCCACACTTGCGTGGACCGCACTTCGGAAGACGGGAGCAACAACGGCTTTCCCATCATCCGCAAGTATCGTGATTACCCCGAAGCAGGCGCGGAAGTTTTGTCTTCCGTGTACGTCATCAACCTGGACTGGTTTAAGCAGATGTTCCCCCAGATCCCCAAAGAAGACAAGGGCGACGGCTACCCTCCGGAACGTCACTTGCCCAGCCTGGTGGAACTTGCCGGGATTTACCGGCCCAGGGTCGTCAACATGCGGCTTACGGACGACGACGTCCCCGAGATTTTGGGCGTCAACACTTCCGGTGACTGGGACGAGCTGGTGCAATTTGCCAACGCTCATCCCCATGTTTACAACGGGAGGCGGCCGTAACCACGGCCCCCTCCCACCCCCCCCCCATAAACCGCGGTAAGTTTTTTTAGAATTTTAAAGGAATTTACTACTGCTTATGCAAACATCAAAATCAAAAAAAGTGGTAATTATCGGCGGCGGAGTTGGGGCAGCCACTTTTGTCCGGGCGCTTAAAGACCTGCCAATCCAGCTAACTGCCATTGTCAGCAGTTTTGACGATGGCGGCAGTACGGGAAATATTCGCCGGGATTACGGGGGTTGGGCCGTAGGAGATTTCCGCAATTGCCTGCTGGCGGCATCGAGTTTGGAAGAAGAAGCCAAGCAGGCTTTAAACCACCGGTTTGGCCCGGGACAGCTGCATGCGGCCCAGGCCGGCAACGTGCTGGTTAAGGCATTTTTTACCAGCCACGGAAATTTTGCCGCAGCCAACCGGCTGCTGCACGAATTTTTGCGCATCAGCCACAAAATTTTGCCCGTCTCTTTAGCCGACAGCAAGGTTCAGGCAAAATTGTCCGGCGGCAGGATTCTAACAGGCCAGCGCGCCATTGCCGAACATTTAAGTTTTGCCTCGGCGCCTATAAAAAGCATTAGCCTGACCAGGCAGGCCAAGCTTTTGCCCCAGGCCCAAAAAGCCATCCTTGAGGCGGATATAATTATTTTTGCCCCCGGGCATTTTTTCACGAGCCTGTTGCCCCATTTGTCCGTGGCGGGCTTTGCGCAGGCTTTTAAAAAATCCAAAGCAAAAAAGCTATGGTTTTTGAACCTGCTTGCCCATCGCGGCCAGGACAGCTATTATACTTTGGTGGACTATTTAAAATGGTTCCAAAGAAGTTTGGGGCTGCAGCCGTTTGATATAATAATTTCAGGGGGCAAGCCTGCGGCAAAAGTTGCGGCAGCAGTACAGGACCGGTTTTTGCCTTTAAAGATTACGACCAAAGATTTGGCCGTTTTAAAAAAATTAAAAATCCAGTTTTTAAGCAGCAGCTTGGCCGGCAGTGGCCTGCGCGCCCAAGTCGCCCACGATTTTATACAGCGCGCGCCGCTGCGCCACAGTCCGGAAAAAATCAGAAAAGTTTTTTTGAATATACTATGAAAAATCAATTCGTCATTTTGGCCGCGGGCAAAGGCACCCGCATGGGCCCGAATCCCGTGCCCAAAGTTTTGACTATGCTCAACCACAAGCCGCTGATTCTGTATGTGCTGGAGGAAATAGAAAAAGTGGGGCAGCTGGCCAAACCCGTGGTGGTTACGGGTTTTAAGCATAAAGAGGTGGAAGCGGTTTTGGGCGACGGTTTTTTGTATGCCTTTCAGGAAAAGCAGCTGGGCACGGCCCACGCGCTTATGGCCGCCAGGCGCAAAGTGCGGGCCGAAAACGTGGTGGTGTTGTACGGCGATATGCCGTTCATTCAAGCCGACAGCTTAAAAGAACTGGTCCGCATGCATTTTAAAACCGGGAGCAATATTTCCATGCTGACTTCGCAGGTAGAAAACTACCGCGCGCCTTTTTCCAGCCTGGAGCACTACGGCCGGATTCTGCGCGAACCTGCGGGCCACGACATCGTGGGGATTGTGGAATTCAAGGACGCCACTGACGCCCAGCGGAAAATCAGGGAAGTCAACCCCGGCATTTACATGTTCAATGCCAAATGGCTCTGGGAGAATTTAAAGCACATTGGCAACAAGAATGCGCAGAGCGAATATTATTTGACCGATATTGCCAAAGTGGCCATTGAAAGCGGACAGAAAATCCATTCCTTGATGATCGACCCCAAAGAGGTGCTGGGCGTAAACAGCCGCGAAGATTTGGCCATTGCGGAAAAAGTTCTTGTCGTTTGAATTAACCTCCTTCATATAGATATCCTTCACGGCCGTGAAGGATATCTATATGTGTCAGCAACCGGTATTAATCCGCGATACCTGCTAGATAGTAATGAAGCTAATATGTTTGAGACTTGTCCGATTTTGGAGCCTAGCGCGTTAATTATGATTTCTTAATGAGTTACCTCGCGGCAAGTTAATGAGGTATCAGCAGGCTCGCTGAATATTATGGCAGCGCGTTCGCTGCAGCTCTTTTATCCTACTTTCATCAAGCTTTAGATGTTCTCCGCAATATTTTTTTTGCGGCAAACGGCGGGTATCAAGCAGAGTCGTACAAACATATAGAAAAACGGCCCCTTTGCTTAAAGCTTGGGGCCGTTTTGGCGCGGGCGCGGTTCCGGGTGAGGCTCTTTTCAGGAGCCGATGGGGTAATTCTGGTCGTCGGGATCGAGATCCTTCCAATTGAGGGGATTGAAGTGGGCCACGCCGTGGATGATGGGTCCTCCTTGGGGCTGGGGGTTGGTGTTGGCTTCCTGGGCAGCGGACTGCTCTTTGGTTTCGGGTGCGGTTTTAATGGCGGTATCCATATATTCAGTATGGAAAATTTTTATTTGTCCGCAAAGTATTTGTATGATACTATATGATAAAGTATGAAAATAGAGACAGATAACAGGTGACAAGGGGAAAAAGAGAAATAAGGAAATAGTAATTAGTAAGCAGAAATTAGATTATGCAAAGGGAGAGAATTACCATTACAATCCCAAAAAAGCTGCTGGAGGCTTTGGATGGGACCGTGGACGGCAGCGGGGTGCGCAACCGCAGCCATGCGGTGGAACTGGCTTTGGCCAAAACATTGCTGAAAAAACCGGTCAAAGCTTTAATTCTGGCGGGGGGTAATCAAATCCGCCTGCCCCAGCTGCACCGGGAGATCCCCAAGGCCATGCTGCCCGTGCAGGGCAGGCCGATTTTGGAGCACATTCTGCTGCGCCTGAAAACCGCAGGGGTGGATGAAGTAATCGCGTCCATAGGTTCGGGCGGAGGCAAAATCCAGGATTATTTCCGCAACGGTTCCCGTTTTGGCGTTTCCATAAGCTATTTGGAACAGGCGCAGATAAAAAAAGGCACGGCCCAGCCGATTGCCCAGGCGCAGAGCCGGCTCATGGACGCGCCGTTTCTGCTGGTATACGGCGATGTGCTGGCTGACATTGATTTTGCCGATTTCTTGGCTTTCCACGAAAGCCAGAAAAATTCGCTGGCCACTATGGCCCTGGCTTCGGTGCAAAAGGTGAGCATGTGGGGCGTGGCCAGGCTGGTTGGCAGCAAGGTGGCGGAATTTGAAGAAAAGCCCAAACACCCGGGCACCCAGTCGCATTTGGTGAATGCGGGCATGTATGTAATGGACCCGAAAATTTTTGAATATTTGGCGCCGGACATGACTAAGTTGGAAAGCGAGCTGCTGCCGCGCTTGGCGGAAGAAAACCGTTTGGGCGGCTACAGTTTTGGCGGCAATTGGTACGACGTATCCACCCCCCAAGCCTATGAGCAGGTGCTTAAAGAGTGGCGCGGACTATAATCAAAAACCTCCTAGCGGAGGTTTTTGATTATGTAATTATGGAAGTTGTTGTTGCTGGCAATGACCGAGCGGCTGTTTGGGCCGATAGGCGCGCCGCCAATTTCCGAAACTTTGCCGCCGGCTTCCTGAACGATTAAAGCAGCCGCGGCCATGTCCCAAATATAAATGCCTTGGGCAAAATAGAAATCCAGCCGGCCGTCCGCCACAAAACACATCTGCATGGTGGTGGTGCCAAAGGCGCGAGCTTTGCCAAAACGGTCAAAAGCGCGGCGGTATAATTTTATGCCGCTGCTTTTTTTGTAGGATTTTGACCAGCCCAAAGCGCCCACGGCCCGCATGGGGTCTTTGGTTTTGGAAACTCGAATAGACTTGCTGTTTAAATGCGCGCCCTGCCCGCGTAAGGCGGTGTACATTTCTTTGGTGATAGGGTTGTAGACTACCGCGGCCAGAGGGCCTTTGTAATTCCACAGACCGATGGAAATGCAGGCCAAAGGAATCACATGGGCGAAATTATTGGTGCCGTCAATCGGGTCAAGTATCCACAGATGCTCGCCTTTTTGGATCTGGGTTTTGCCGCCGAATTCCTCGCCCAAAATCAAATGCCCGGGAAACGCCCGGCTTAAGTGGCGGCGAATGGTTGTTTCAATGGCCAGGTCGGAATCGGTTACAATGTTCCTTTTATCAATTTGAGATTTGGCTCTGACGCCTGTGGCGCGCCCGAAATTCTTTTTAAAAATTTTGCCGCCGGCCAAAGCAGCCTGCTTCGCGACCCGCAGATAATTATCCATAAAAATATGTTAGAATGTTCTCATGAGAATCATAGCAGACCTGCAGATCCATTCCAAATATTCCCGCGCCTGCTCTCAAGACCTGACCCCAAAAAACATCGGCCTATGGGCGGACAAAAAAGGCATCCAGGTTATTGGCACCGGGGATTTCACCCACCCCAAGTGGCTTTTGGAGTTGAAGGAAAACTTGGCGGAAGTTAAGCCGGGCCTGTACCGGCTAAAGGACAATTCCGCCAGAGCCCACTTTATGCTGACCTGCGAAATTTCTTCCATTTACAAACAGGGCGACAAGGTGCGGCGGCAGCATACCTGCGTGTTTGCCCAGGATTTTGCCGCGGCTGACAGATTTATTGCCGGTTTGGAAAAGCTGGGGGCGAATTTAAAGTCCGATGGCCGGCCCATTACCGGCATCCGCTGCGATGATCTGGTTAAAATCGCGCTGGAAGCGGACGAGCGGAATTTTATTGTGCCCGCGCACGTTTGGACCCCTCACTTCGGGGCATTTGGTTCGCTTTCCGGTTTTGATTCCATTGAGGAAGCCTTTGGCGGCCAAGCTAAGCATATATTCGCGATTGAGACGGGGCTGTCCAGCGACCCGAAAATGAACTGGCAAATTTCGGGCTTGGACAAGTATGCCCTGGTTTCCAATAGCGACGCGCATTCTCTGCGCAAAATAGGCCGCGAGGCCAATGCATTTGAAATCGCGCCAGATAAATTATCATACGGCGAAATTATCCGTGTAATCCGCAATAAAGATCCGCGTGAATTCGTGTACACTTTGGAGTTTTTCCCCGAGGAGGGCAAATACCATTTGGACGGGCACGCGGATTGCAAGTTTTCCTGCGAGCCCGCTAAAACAAAAAAGCTGGGCGGGGTTTGTCCGGTGTGCGGGAAGAAACTTTTAGCGGGGGTTCTAAATCGGGTGGCCGAACTTGCGGATAGGGAATACGGCTATGTGCCCAAAGGCGCTATCCCGTTTAAAAACATTATTCCCTTGGAAGAAATTATTGCCGAGACTTTTAACGTGGGCAGCGGCAGCAAAAAAGTTTTGGAAGTATATGAAAAAATGGTGAATTCAGAAATCAGTGGCAAGAGACAAGAGACGAGAAGAAACACTGAGTTTGGAATCTTATTGGATTTATCCGAAGAAGAAATTACATCCATTTCCTCGCGGGAGATCGCTATGGCCGTAATGCGCGTAAGGCAAGGAAAAGTCCGCGTGGAGGGCGGCTATGACGGGGTATTCGGCAAAATCCATATTTTTACCGAAGCAGAGAGGGATAAGCTGCTAAGGAAACCAAAACAAATGGGGCTATTTTAATTGCAAGGATGACCTTTGTATGAAATATAGAGACTATAAAAACATTAAGTGCCAACGGTTACTATCACGTATTTAATCGCGGGAATGGGAAAATGAATATTTTTGTCGATGGACAGGATTTTTTAAATTTTTTAAAACGTTTAAATACAGTACTCGGCAAACAACAAGGGTCATCCTTGCGAATTCGTCCGTTGCCTACCGGCGCCTTCACAATTCTATCTTATTGTTTAATGCCTAATCATTTTCATTTGTTGATCCGCCAGAATACGGAGCTCTCTGCCGCGAAGTTGATTTCTAAAGTCTGCACCAGTTATTCAATGTATTTTAACAAAAAATATAGTCACATTGGCGGAGTATTTCAAGACCAGTATAAGGCTGTGCCGATAGATAATGATGCCTATTTGCTTTGGGTTTCGGCGTATATTCATCAAAATCCTGTGGTTGGTGGCTTGGTTGAAAGTCTTGCGGACTACCCTTGGAGCAGCTATTTGGATTATGTGGGAAAGCGCCACGGGAAACTTCCAGAACCGAATTTTTTGATTGCGATGGCGGGCTCGCTCGGCTTATATGAAAAATTTGTAGAAGACAGTTTCGCAAAGATAAAAACCAGAAAGGATATTGAACACCTGCTGTTAGATGCATAACATAAAATAACAAGGGTCATCCTTGCAATTTGCAAGGATGACCCTTGTTCGTGCGGTTCGCTAAACAAAATCCGCAGGCTCCCCGGGGAGGGAACCTGCGGACGAGAAGTGCGGTAAGCAGCTGCGTCTACATAGTGACGGCTACGACCTGGGAGAAATCCACATCCGTGGTGGTGGCGTATTTCCCGCCTTTTTTGTCCCCCAGCCGCAGCCCGCCGTCTTCGGTGGCGCAGATTAGCCAGCCTTCCGCTATGCCGCCGCCTTTGAGCGCGAGCCTGAGGCGGGGCTGTATGGCAGAGCTAATCAGATCGTTGTTGATTATGTCGCCGAATTGCTCAAACAGCAACTTCCACATGGCTTGTTGCCATGGGTTGAAACGGTCAAGCGCGGTGGTATAAGCCGTGGTTTTGGGGTCCACATACCCTCCTTTTTGTTATTTTGGCCTTTAAATATAGCATAAAATGGGGTTGGTGTAAATGCTTAGTCTTGAACTCATGGGCCTTTTGTGCCACAATGAGCCTGCCATTGCCAAATGGCAAATACAACCCCGGCCTGACAAGGCCAAAGGAGGATAGTGTGCCGACAGAAGACAGGTTGCCCACCATATCTGAAAAAGACATGAGGGAAATGATGAGGCAGGATCCTTTTATCACGTTCGCGCAAGTGCCAATCGCCGAAGTTCGTATGAACTGCCTGAAAGTAATCGGCGACACTGGGCGCTGTTTCCCAAAGCTTGCTGAGCAGGCGCCCGGCTGGCTTGAATTCTTCCTGGAACAAGAAGACATACAGCTTGCCAGCAAACTCCTTAACGTGTGGCTGTATCACTACTGTCACACAAAAGAGTCGCTGGCCAGCGCTGTTAACTCAGCCTTGGCCGTAGCCGCTGACCCGAAGCTTGCGAGGGATATTGTGCGTGAAGTGTTCTCCCGCGAAGTGTGCTCCCAGGTGAGCAGGGAAATAAGCGCTTATTGGAATACTCCCAGGCTGCATCCATTCTTGGAGGCCTGCTTGATACCCGTTTTATCGCGTTCGTTTTACGACAAGGAAAAGAGCGTGGTCCGGCGGGCGCTGAATGTGATTTGCGAAGCGGGAGATACCTCAATGCTCCCTCGCCTTGCGGCGCTCCACGCGTCTTATTGTGAACTTCACAAGAAAGAGCTTGACGCGTCGGCACGGAACACCTTCGCGCTTTCGCAAAAGATAGGTGCCAAGGTGTTTGAAATGGTGATCGTCGAATGTATTGACTATCTCGTTGGTTTACGGAAACAGGAAATCGAGCAGTGGCGGGTGTTCAAAAACCTGCTGAACGCGAGTGCGCGTAACATCGGCATTCCGCATCCGAAGCTGAGGCCGAAATACCCGTCCCCGCAGCAGGCAAATTCCGCTAACCCTGCCACAGTCGGCCTGGCCATCTGCGAGGCCGAAGAGGTTAAGGACAAAAACCGGCTGATTAATCTGCTTGGCGGCCTTACCGTCACTCTCATCGGCGACGGCATCAAGGACTCGCAAGTCTACGCACTCACGCCAGCCGGCACAACAGAGGTTGGCGGGATAGTCGGCAGATTTGACCAGAATCTGGAATGCCTGTTCAGGCTTGAGGGCCTTGAGGGCATGGAAGGCAAGAAACGCTACCGCCTTTTGGTCCACGCGACCAAGCCGGTCCTGGAGATTCGGCCGACCCTGCTTTGCACGCTTACCGGCTACGTGAACTTCGCTTAGCCGCACAGAAACCAACAACCAAGCCGCCCTGCGACAAGCTCAGGGCGGTTTTGCTTGTTTATAAATAGAAACATCGCCGTATTATGCTAGTAAAAGGAATAAAAAAATCGCATAAACCCGTGGCGCAAAGCGCCGATTATTGCTATAATTTTTGCATGGATAAAA
Source organism: bacterium (assembly GCA_021847435.1). Taxonomy (GTDB): domain Bacteria; phylum Patescibacteriota; class Doudnabacteria; order UBA920; family UBA920; genus PALSA-1336. The sequence continues at coordinate 2,189 of JAJZRC010000021.1, read as the reverse complement.
AAACGAAAATTGTTTGCACCCTGGGGCCGGCCTCGGGGTCGGTGAAAATTATTACCGAAATGGTGAAAGCCGGCATGAACGTGGCGCGTTTGAATTTTTCGCATGGCGACTACCAGAGCCACGAGCAGCTGATCCGCAACGTCCGCGTTGTGGCCGAAAAATTAAACACCCCGGTGGCGATTATTCAGGATTTGCACGGCCCGAAAATCCGGGTCAAGAATTTAAAAAAGCCGCTGGACGTAAAAATCGGCCAAACAGTAATCATCGGCAAAGATTTTGATTTGGATGCCGAGGTGGTCAAAAGCATCCGCGCCCGCCAGCACATTCTGATCGAAGACGGCCTGATTGAAATGGAAGTGCAGAAAATTTCCGGCAAAAAAGTTTTTTGCACCGTGCTCTCCCCGGGCAAGATCCAGGACAAAAAGGGCGTGAATCTGCCCCGCACCCGGCTGAAAATCCCCATCCTCACCGAAAAAGACGTGGCGGATTTGAAGTTCGGCTTGAAAATGGACGTGGACTACGTGGCTCTTTCCTTTGTGCGCACGTCCCAGGATGCCAGGAATTTAAAAAAATTGATTAAAAAATACACGCCTAAGCATTTGGATGCTCCCAAAATTATCGCCAAAATAGAAAAACCCGAAGGCGTGAAAAATTTTGACGCCATTTTAAAGGAAAGCGATGCGGTCATGGTGGCGCGCGGGGATTTGGGGGTGGAAATGCCAGAAGCCCAGGTGCCGATCATCCAAAAAACCATCATTCAAAAGGCGTTAAAATCTGCCAAGCCCGTGATCGTGGCCACCCAGATGCTGGATTCCATGATCAGAAACCCGAGGCCCACCCGCGCCGAAGTCTCGGATGTGGCCAACGCGGTCATTGACCAGACCGACTGCGTCATGCTTTCGGGTGAAACGGCTTTCGGCAAATATCCGGTCAAGACCGTGCAGCAAATGGCTAAAATTATTGAGGCAACGGAACAGAGCGAGTTTTTGCCCGGACATCGGCATTTAACGGAAAAAGCTGTGGGCAAAAGCGAGGCCGTGGCGGAAAGCGTATACGCGTTGGCATCCAGCACCCATGCCCGGGTGATTATCGGCGCCACGGACAGCGGTTTTACCGCCCGCGAGGTGGCGCACCAGCGGCCGGCCATGGCCAGCATTATTATGCTGACCCCCAAAGAAAAGACCCAGCGGCAAATGTGCTTGCTCTGGGGCGTGCGCAGCTTTTTGGTGCCAGTGGTAAAGTCTTACGAAAAACTGCTGTCGCTGATGATTAAGACCGCCAAGGACAACAAGCTGGTTAAAAAAGGCGAAAAACTGGTAATTGTGACCGGTGAACCTTTGGGACAGAAAGAAAATTTGAACTTAGTGGAAGTTAAAACAGCATAGATACCAGTATATGAATAATTCAAAACTCGGAATTCGCGCAATACATCAAAAAACTCTAACAGCAGCAATACTAGAAGCAAAGAATAATGGTTTTGAAATTTTGGAAGTCCATTTATCTTCCCCGCAGTTTTTACCTCAAACATATACTGCGAGTGAATTAAAAAAAATAAAAGATTTTGCGTTTGAAAATGGAGTATTGCTCCAGGTCCATGATGGAATTGGACATTCTTTGATTGAGGCTGACGAGATTTTGCGAAAAGCAGAAAAAGCGCGTTTGAAGAGGTTGATTGGCTTGAGTCAGCAATTAGGCGCGCGATGTTTGACTCTGCATCCAGGGAAAGCGCCGTCATATTATTTAGGGCAAGATGAAAAAGTTTTGCTTAATGATAATATTTACCCAGAGTTTTATTCTGAGTTATTTGATGATAGTTTACGGTACTTGGCTTCGCTTGCTCCAAAAGACCTATATATTTGTGTAGAGAACACTGATAATTTCAATTTTCGTTATCAAAAAATCCTGCAAAAATACTTGAAAACGGGGAAATTATTTTTAACTTGGGATTTGTATAAAACTTTGTCGTTTGGTACAACCATAAAGGTTAAAAGTGATCAGATGCACTTTTTTCAGCGTAATATTAGATTTGTTCGCAATATCCATATTAGCGGTAAAGGACATGGAAGTATTAAAGGGCATGAAAAGCATTATTCAAAATTTGTGGAGTTTCTTAAAGAAAAAGACCTACGATTTATTATAGAAACAATGCGTTTAAATCAAGCGATAGAAATAAAAAAGTACATAAAATC
>JAJZRC010000020.1 GCA_021847435.1 bacterium | reverse complement strand
ACTTTTTGAAATTTTGGCAAATATTAAAGTCAACTCGTGAGCTTCTTTCCAATATTTCCTTAGTCTGTCTTTTGCATCCACACAAACCGCCGACAGCATTCTCAACCAATGCTTTGTTTCATTCGCTTCTTTTTGGCTGATTCTAATTTTGTTATAAAAATCTTTTTTTGAGCTGGCCTGATTGGCTTCCATATAATTTGCTCCTATGCTAGTCGCGGCTCTGACTAGCTGGCTAATTAACGGCCGAGTTACGTGATCAGCTGCAACCCCCCTGCAAAATTGTATAATTTCTTCACCAAATTTTGCAGTTCTTTCTTCCAAATCATAATTCATAATTTACTTAAAAAATTAAAAATTACAAAATTTCAAAAATTTATTTATAGATACTGATCGCCCCAGTCGTTTTGGAAAAGAATCACGTCCCCGGGCCTTAAAATATTTTTCAAATCTCCGTGTGCTGCCTGAACTGTATTAAACCAGACAATTTCCTCCGAGGCGTACCCGGCCGTCTTAAGGCCTTCCGCAATAAACGGCGTCACGCTATTTTTAATCAGGATAACCAAATCCGCCACGCTTGCCAATTCTTGTCCGATTTTTTTATGCACCTCTTCGGCTTGCCGGCCGGTCTCCACCAGGCCCGGGGTAATGTAAATTTTCCTGCGTCCCTCAAAACGCGACAAAACCCGAATCGCTTCCGCGGCTCCCGCCGGGTTGCCGTTATAAGCATCGTCAATAACCAAAATTTCACCGGCGGGTTTGATCGGCTGCAAGCGATGTTCGACTGGCTTGATTTTGGCAATGCCTTTTTCGATTTCTTCCGGCCCCATCCCCAAACTCAACGCGATTTGAATAGCCGCATCCGCATCCGCAAGCGCGTACTCGCCAAGCAGCCGAACTTCCACTTCTCCCAGCGGATCGATTTGCGCTGCCCAAGACAATAACCCCTGGTTGAATCTTTGAAATTTGAAATTTGAAATTTGAAATTTTTTCACTTTATGGTCCGGCCATACGTACTCCTTGTAGTGCGCCATAACATTGGAGTCGTCTCCGTTTAGCAGCACCAGCGCGCCCGGCTTTGCCTGAGACACAACCTCAAAGACCGTGGCTGTAATATTTTCCAAGGTTTTCATTCTTTCCAAATGCGCCTCATTGATGCCTGTAACCACAGCCACATCCGGCGGCGCCAACCGGCAAATTTCCGCCACGTCTCCCCGGTAGTGTTCGCCCATTTCCACAATAAGAATATCCGTTTCCCCGGCAACGGAATTCAAAATCCATCTCGCAATCCCCACGGGCGTGTTCACGCTCTCCGGCGCGGCAAGCACCTTGAACCTTGCACCTAAAACCTGCTTTAACACCTCTTTCATTGTGGTTTTGCCGTAGCTGCCGGCAATGCCGATAACTTTTATCCTTGATCCTTGATCCTTGATCCTTGATTTTGCACGCGCGATTATTATAAACTTAGCCGACCAATCAACCGGCCAAAGCAGCACCGCCGCAACGGCAAACAAAAAAAAGTAAGCTTCAAAAAGAAGAAGAAAAACCACAGCCCCTAGAACGTATTGCCTGCTATAAAATAAATAGACGGCAACGGTAAAATGTAACAGCACAGCAAGGGCTAAAATGAAGACAACCTTTGCCGTCCAGACCAATTCCTTGCGTTGTTTTTTTTGCGCAAAGAAACCCTTCTTTAAAAGAAGCTTAAAATACCTGACCAGCTCGTAATTTTCCAGCTGCAGAAGATAGAGCTGGTATTTGATTGTTTTCCAAACAAACATCAACGAATAAAGTTAATAACTTTTTCTGTAAAATTATCCGGCTGGTCCAAAAAAGAAAAATGTCCGGCATTCTCCAATACTTCCAATTTGGAATTTCTTATGTAAGATTTCATCCTCTCTCCATAGCTTACCGGCGTATCATTGTCATTCTCGCCAAAGATTATAAGCGCCGGGCAGGCAATCTTTTTCATATCTTCGGACAAATCCTCGCCAATTACGTTCAAAAAGGTTTCGCGCAATTCCGGAGTGGCCAAATAATCCCCCGCTCCGAGCATGCGGTAAATTCTTTTTCTGAGCCCCTGCATGAATTTCGGACGAAAAAACGGACGGACCAATGCCGCAACCCAGTTCAACAATATTTGTTTTCTGCCTGTACTGACAAACCCGGCGCTATCTACTAAAATAAGCTGAAATATTAAATCTGGATAATCCGCTGCCAGCTTTACGCCTACTCTTCCGCCAAAAGAGTGACCAACTGCAATAATATTTTTCAACTCCAGTTTCTCAATGAATTTTTGCACAATGCGCGCATAATCCCCCACTGTCCATGGCTTCATTGGGGCCGGCGAAGCGCCGAAACCCGGCAGATCTAAAGCATACATCCTTAATCCTTTATCCTTTATCTTTAACATCTGGTCCTTCCACACCTCCTTGCTGCTGCGCCAGCCATGTAAAAAAACTACCGGCCTCTCCCCTGTGCCTGCCTGGTTATACGAAATTAAATTGCCCTCAATCACCAATTGACCATCCATACGTAAATAATAACACTACTCCGACTTAAGATAAAACCCCCGTAAAGGGGGCGTTATTTGTCCCCTAATGTGGGGTCCGGGGCGTCCCCAGGCCTTGATCGGGACAACCTAAATTTTACAATAGATTTGCCAAGCTCATAAATATATTTGCGGCGAGCCTGCCGAATCCATGGTCGGGATGCAGGGAATCGAACCCTGTCTTCACGCACCCGAAGCGCGCGTACTGCCGGTATACTACATCCCGGAAACTCAATAAATTATAACGATTCTGCCGTAATCTGGCAACTACAGCTAAAACAACGGCGCCTTGATGCAATTGGGATATTTTTTACCGGATTTGAACCGGTCGCCTTCCCGATGACCATCGGGACGCTCTCTCTTTATTTGGTAGAGCGCAAAAAAAGAACCCTTGGCAGAGTTCCTTTTTGGTGGACCATACCGGATTTGAACCGGTCGCCTCTTCCATGCCATGGAAGCGCTCTACCAAATGAGCTAATGGCCCAAAATATGACCGTCTTTGATTATTTGTTCAATAATTTTTCTACTTTTATATCTTTTCAGCCTAATTTCCACTCCCCTGGCACATTTCAAGCTGCAGTATTCTTGCTTAAAAACTATCTTCCAGGGCCTAAAAGGACGCGTAAATTTATTCCTACCCGAATTATGTTCCAACAATCTCTTTTCCGGATCTGCAGCAGAACCAATATAATACTTATCTTTTTCTTCGCTTTTGAGTATATATACCCAGCTCATACCACCGGTCTCCTTCCCGATGACCATCGGGACGCTACCAAATGTGCTAATGGCCCAAAATTGAACAATAATCCTTTATCATTAATCTTCCACTTGCACAATTACTGCTTACACAGTTTACCTTATTTAATTATTTTTTTCAATAGTTCTTACTGCGCTATTTTCACCTGCCTGCCGTCAGGTAAAGTCAAAATAGTTTCGTTGTTGGAGGATTTGATATTCTGACCCTGCTGCTCCCCCACGCTCATCACCTTCTTTGCCTGGTCCATAAAGGCCTGAAAATCGCTCACCTGCTGTTTAAAAGCCGGCAAAAGCCCCATTTTATTCAAAACCCAGCCCAGCACTACTATTACCAAAGCCAAACCGGCCGCATAACCCAAAGCGCTGAACATCCCCATTAAAAAAGACCTCAATACACCCTGTTTTTTGTTTTTTAAAGCTACCAAGTTGGAGTTGATTTCCTCCAGCTGTTTTTGCAAATCTTGATCCATATTTTTTTGATTTTAATGGTGACCCCGGCTGGAATTGAACCAACATCAACGGCTTAGGACGCCGCTGCTCTATCCTTTGAGCTACGGGGTCATAAATTTAATTTTAACCATTATTAAATTTTCTACTTTGTTTGACTGGGAATGTGCCTATGGCAACATCAATAACTCGTTTATTTATAGCAGATAAAGTTTTTAAAAGCAATCCACCCCTTTTGACTCTAACCCTGCACATACCATATGGCAATTTCCCTTGTTTTTTTCCTTTAACCACATTAATCTCTGTATTTTCATCTAGTTTAAAACCTGTTATTTCAGACCAGAAATTCAATGCTTCTTCTGATGAAATATCTTCAAATAATCGTATTGAAATTTTTATATTACTTTTCCGCACCTTAAAGGCATTTAGCAGAACCAAAAGAAACAACTTTATCATTTGTGGGTCGGAATTAATAAAGTTAAATTGCCGCTTCGCGCCTTCGGCCCAATAAAGCGTTGCACCTAGCAGCTTAAGCTCTCTCTCGCTAATCCTCTCTACCAACAATAATGCCTGTTCTCTGGCAACCTCCCATGTTTTTTCTGATATAATTTTACTGGCGTTCCTTCTTTCCAGCCAACGCTCCTTATACTCCGGTAGTATTTCAACCCCTTTAATATACCTTGACAGTGTAGATTTTGACACCCTCAATAACCTGTGCATTTCTGGAATACTGTGCCCACGCTTGCGCAAATCAATAATTCTATTTACTAACTCAACTTCTATTGGATGTTTACCCATATTCATATTATATCATACAAATCTAATAAGTCCTAGGACTAGACAGCTATTCCCAATAAAAAATTTTACACATTTTTTCCAATGTTAATAAATAAATCAGAAATAAATAAGTATTTTATGCAGATTTTATCTGCGGTATTCCTTATAAGCCTTTTTTTTCCTATAAGAAAGGTATTTTTTACAAATTCCGCTTATTTAACAGGGGCTTATTCTGATTTTACAAGCTTTTCCTTATATTTAAGCGATATTTTAATTTTTACCACGTGGTTTTTGATAATTCTACCACGTGGCGGTTTTACCACGTGGTATCACCACGTGGTAAAAGGTCTTGGATTTTTAATTTTTTGGCTTATTTTAGCTTTTTTATGGCACATAAATAACTCAAACAGCTTAAATTGGTACTTTTTGCTTAAATATGCGGAATTAATTGTTGCATATGGAACATTTGCATATTTATTTGCAAAATACGAGGTTAAACAAGTCTTTTTGAAAGCATTTCTGTTCCTGGCAACAATTCAGTCCATTATTGCGCTTGCTCAATTTTATCTTCAAAAGTCAGTGGGTTTTGGGCTAAATGCGCTTGGAGAAACAATAATCTCCCCAAATATACAGGGTATTGCCAAAATTGTTTCAGGTGGAACAACATATATTAGGGCTTATGGGACTTTTCCTCATCCAAATCTTTTGGCTGCCTTTTTAGTTGTGGCAATTATCCTTTCTTTGTACTTATACCTTAAATCATCAAAGGCCACAAAAATAATTCTGGTTTTAACATTTTTTGTTAATTTGCTTGGCCTTACCCTGACTTTTTCCAGGGCAGGGTATGCGGCGGCTTTAATTGGCATTTTGGTTATTTTGACAGGGGATTACATAACAACTAAATTGGTTAATTATAAAACGATTGGACTGGTTTTGTTGTCATTATTGCTAGTTTTTATTTTATTTAAGCCATTTATAATCTCAAGAGCCACACTTTCTGACCAGGCAACCACCCAACGTAAAGAATACAACAAGATCGGCCTGAAAATGATTGCCCGGAATCCTATCTTTGGAGTGGGGATAGGGGAGAGTGTGCTTCACATGGAACAGTTTGCGAAAAAAAGGCTGAATTCATGGGAAAAACAGCCAATTCACAACTATTTTATTATCGCCGCGGCCGAACTTGGCATTCCGTTTGCCTTGATACTTATTTGGGTCTTGTTTCAGCATCTTTACAAATTAGTAATTAGTATTAAGTATAAAATATCAGATAATATCAACTATGCTACTGGCTACTTATTACTTGCTACTTTATTGTCTTTCCTGCTCCTAATGCTCTTTGACCATTACTTCTACACTCTACAGCAAACCCAATTGCTTTTATGGATTGTTTTAGGAATTATTGCCGCTGAAACTCAAAACACAAAACCCCATCCGCTAACCAGCGAAAGGGCTTTATCCAAACTTAACCCTTAGCTCTATTTATGGTACTCTTTGCCTGCCAAAATTGTGCAGGCCCGATAAATCTGTTCTTCCAAAAGTATGCGCGCAAAATTATGGGGGAAGGTCAGGGGGGATAAAGAAATGGAATAATTGGAATACTGTTTGAGTACGGGATGCAAGCCGATGCCGCTGCCAATTATAAACACCAGTTCTTTGCCCAACCCTCCTGTACGGTGCAAAAATTGGGCAAATTCCACAGAGTTGCGAAGATTTCCTTTTTCTTCCAATAAAATAATAATTCCATCTTCCGGCAGTTGGCGGATAATTTTTTCCGCTTCTTTTTCCTTAACCCTGTCCAAATCATCATTGGCGCGATAGGGAACTTCGGGCAATTCTACGGCTTTAACCTTGGCATATATATTCAGGCGTTTTAAATACTCCCTCTCCAATTCCAAAAACGCCTTTTCCTTGAATTTTCCCAAAGCGATAATTTTTATTTTAAACATAGGCTTTACTAAAAATCTGCGATCGGTTAAAATTATTCAGCAGTAATTACATCTTAACTTGTTGGTAATAATTGCGCAATTTTCAGGGCCTATGGTCCAGTGGCCCTCTCACTTTTGTAGGGGATATAGTAAAATGGTATTATGCGGCATTTTCACCCTGTCACTTAATAATCTTGGGCCTATGGTCCAGTGGTAAGACGCCACATTCGCATTGTGGAAGCGCGAGTTCGATTCTCGCTAGGTCCACCAGACAAATCTTTATATCTGTTTTTAACCAGTTGGAATTCCTTTTTCCAGTTAATTACAAGAAGATTTGTTTCCCAGGAAAAGTTTGTCGCCATAGATTTCACCAGTTTGCGTTTTTTCTCGAAATCGGCGATTTGATAAGCATTGACGGGGTGTTTAAGAAGTTTGCCAATCTCAGCGATCTGATCGCAGATTTTGCTGTCGGCGGTGTTAAGTGCCGTCCTGCGTTCAGCCATAGACTGTTGTCGGTTGAGCAGTTCAGCTTTCATTGTTTTATACTCATCATCAGAAATAAGTTTGTCCAAAGATTTTATCATCAGCTCCTTGAGCTGGTTTTTGATTTTGGCTTCTTCCATTTCAATTTGTCTAACATCTACAACTTGTGATTCCTGCAAGTCCTCCCGAAACTTCTTTACAGCCTCCAGAAACATTTTAACTTCTTTGTCCGTGAACTCCAACTTCTTAAGTTCATCAAGAAACAATAACTCAACCTGGGATTCAGGCAGGCTGGTTTTAGCCGTGCACTGCTTGTTTCTGCAGGAGTAATACTTATACCTCTGCTTGGCTGAAACTGACCGCAACGGTTTACTACATCCCGGACAGGGGATCATTCCTTGAAAGACGTAATAATGCTCCCTGACCCGTTTAAAACCTTTGTCGTCCAGTATGGCCTGAACTTTGTCATACAGCTTTTTGGTGATTATGGGAATGTGCGAGCCTTTATACTGGACACCGCGATAAGTAACAATGCCGTAGTAAAATCTATTTCTTAAAATCTTATACAAAGTTTGTTTGTTAATCGGCCTGTGATACCTGTTGTTCATTCCCGTAGCCAACATTTTCTCGGTCAAGGTTGCAATGTCATATACACCAGTAGAGTAAAGCTCAAAAGCTCGTTTAACCAGCCTGCCTTGAATTGGGCAAGGCTCTTTAACTCCGAGTCCTTTATCAAGGTATCCAGTAGGGCAAGGGTTGGGATTCTTGCCAGCTTCTAACATTCCGATCAAGCCTTTTTCTACTTCCTGTTTTAAATTGTCGAGATAAAACTTAGCAAAGCCAAACTGAATGGCCGACAGCCTCCAGTTGGGATGTTTGGAATTTATGCCGTCAGAAACGGAGTGAATTTCAAAACCTTCTTTTACCAAGTCATCAACAATACTGGCATCGCGAAAATTCCTACTAAACCGATCCAATTTATGCACCACCAACCCTTTTGGCTTATAGTGCCGGATGTCTTTTATCATTTGGTTGAACACCGGCCGATTGCTGTCTTTAGCGCTTTGCACTTCCTCATACTCTTTGGAAATTACCAGATCGTTCCGCTTCGCGTAGTCCCTCATCTGCTGCTGTTGCACGTTTAAAGACTCACCGTCCGATTGGGAGGCCGTTGAAACCCTGCGGTAGGTCCGGGTCTAGTATTTCGACCAAACCACTCTCACTTGCATTTGCAAATTTTGAGAACCCTGGATTGCCCTACCAGACGAAATTGGCAAACCTTTTGGAGTTAAATAAAAGAAAAATCCTCTGAACTCACCAATTACTTGATGAACTTAGAGGAATCGGCAAGTGGTGCGAACACTTGCCGGTATGAATTGAGTGTATGATTGTGGCTTTCGCACAGCCGTGTTAGACACTAACTGGTCAGTCGGAGTAGGTCCAGGCGCCGCCGTTGATCGGCCCGACGAAGATGTCGAGCATCTCCATCAGCTTGGCGTTCCTTTCCGGACTGCGCTTGTACTTACCCATCATGTTGTAAACGCACGAACACATCGAGCCACTGTAGTTGGGATAGGCGTCCCAGAATTCGGGATCGAGCCAGTGAGCCTCGACTACACGTGCCATATGCCACGCTTCCTCGACGGTTTCGAGAGCCTCCACTCCGCCCATGTTCTTGACCTTGCGGAAGTAGCTGCCGTCCGTGGCCGCCCACTCGTTATACAACTCGCGGTCAGCCCGCAGTTTTGCAAGCTGCTCTTCGTAGTATTTCGAGCGGCGCTCGCCCTCAACGTCGTTGGCCTTGCAGAGCTGCTTGAAGCCGTTCCTGGCCTGATTGAGCATGGTCCGAAGCATGGGACTGTACTCGTTGAACTGGTCAGGCTCGATGGCCACATTGGGGTCATTCGAGAAAGCGGTATTGCTGGCGGTTAAGGTGACACGCAACATATCGTCTTTGGCTGGATCACGATCGAGGATCGTGAAATCCAAAGCACAGAAGTGCGTCTCCATCTCGACGGGTCTGCCCCTGCGGTAAAGAACGACTCTGGCGTACATGGCTCCGCTGCCGGAACGACCCACGTACAGAGCGCGTTTGCCATCACCCCAGACCGACTGAAGCGGCTTGCCGTCGGTACGATTCCAGACAACACAGCAGTCGCAGATACGATCGGCCAAGTGAACCTTACTCGGCCCCTCGTACATCAGAGCGACGTTGTAGGAACCAGCGGGTTTGGGCGTATCCTTGCGGCGCAGCGTGTGCCACACCTGCTTGGAGCTGAAACGATGGTCGTAAAAGAAGCCGGTGCTGAACGTGTCCGGCCACTCGTTGACGACGTAGCCGAACTTGTCGGTCTTGAATAGGGGTTCGAGATCCCCGTTGAATTGATTACCGTTCTCACGGCGGTAGCGCTCGGCATCATTGAGGTTGTTGAACCCCAAGCATGCGAGCATGAACGCATACGAGTAGTCGACGACCGATTTCGGTGTCATTTTATAATCCTCCTACGTCTTCCCTTTTTGCTTGAAATTATCACCAATGGTAGGAAAGCAAACCATTGAATGGTGACCTATTATTATACTACTTTTAGGCTTATTTGTCAAGATTTTACGCTCGACAAAATTTCCCTATATTTAATAGGGTTTTATAAGATTTAGGCAGTCTGGTATAATGGACTTAGAGATAGAGTTGCAATCAGTGAATTATAAATCTCTTTTACCAACTCAAGAATAGTTTGCCACCTGTTCAAATCTGGTCCACCAAGATTAAGTGACAGGGCGAGTTGCCGAGGTTCGAGTTCTATTCCCGATATCTCCACCATGTACCAGTCGCTTTGCTCCGGTACATGGCGCAGCCATGAGCGACTGGTACATGCCCTGTACTCGAGGCTTTAGCCGAGTAGTTCAGGGCATAAGTGAAAGGATAAATAAGACTCAGACATTTTTTCCCCGTAGTAATTTGCGAAGCAAATTTACTACTGGGGCGCACCTGCCGGCAGGCAGGTTGCCAAGACGCGAAAGAAGATTCTCGCCAGGTCCGCCGGAAAAATTTGATAAAAATATTACCATAACCAAAATCCCGCCTGCCTGACAGGCGGGATTTTGGTTATCTGACAAAGATTATATGCCATGGATAATTTCGATTTTTGCGCCTAAGGAATTCAAGCGGCTGACCAGATTTTCGTACCCGCGATTGATGGAATATACGTTGCGCAAAATGGAAGCGCCTTTGGCAGCAAGCATGGCAATTAAAATTATAGCAGCGGGCCTGAGCGCCGGGGGGCAGATCACTTCCGCGGCTTTCAGTTCGCTTGCCCCTTCCACGTAGACCCGGTAAGGATCGGCCAAGATTATATTTGCCCGCAGCTTGCTTAACTCCATGTAGTAAATTGCCCGGTTTTCGTATACCCAATCATGGATTAAAGTCGTGCCTTTGGCCTGGGTGGCAATGGGCACGAAAAAAGGCAGGTTGTCTATGTTTAAGCCTGGATAAGGGAGCGGATGAATTTTTTCTTCAAGCGCGGTAAGTTCGGAAGGGAAAGTTTTTATGTCAACCAAGTCAGTTACGCCGTTGCGGCTCTTATAGGGCTTTGATATCTGGAATTTTAACCCCATTTTTTCAAGCTTGAGCAATTCCAGCTGCAAAAAATCTATGGGGCAGCGCTTTATTGTGATGGCTGATTTGGTAGTGGCCGCCAGGGAAAGAAACAGCATTGCTTCAATTGGATCTTCGCTTAAAGAATAGACTGCTCGGGTATTTATTTGCGGCTTGCCGTAAATTTTCAAAGTAGAAGTGCCGACTCCCTCGATTTTCACCCCCAGTACCTGCAAAAAATGGCAGAGATCCTGCACCATATAATTTGCCGATGCCAACTTAATGGTGGTTATGCCGGGTATTTTGGCTGCGGCCATAATCGCATTTTCCGTTACGGTATCCCCGGTTTCATACAAAACTATCTCGCCAGCCTTGAGGCGGGGCACGGAAACCGCATAATGGTCATGGTGGGTTTTAATTCCCATCCCAAGTTTTTCCAGGGCAAACAAATGCGGGCGCACTGTCCGGGCGCCAAGTTTGCAGCCTCCTGCCAATGGCAGGTTAAAATTTTTAAACAAATGGGCCAATGGCCCCAGCAGCATCAGCACGCTCCGGGTTTTGATTGCCGCCTCAACATTGATATTTTTAATATCCAGCCTTTCGGGCGGCAGTATTTCCACATCCGCACCCTGCCATTTTACGCTAACCCCAAGGCTCAAAAGCACCTCAATGATTCTATTAACTTCCTCGATTTTTGGCACATTTTTAAGCACTGTTTTGCCCGAATTCAACAGGGAAGCGCACAACAGGGCCACGGCCGCATTTTTGGAAGTATTTACCGATACCGCGCCTGCCAGCTTGCAGCCGCCTTCAATTTTGTAATTCACCGAATGGTCCGCCAAGGTAATAATTTCCTGGTTAAGAACGCTGCTGATTTTAGCCAGCATATCGGTGGTCAAATTCTGCAGGCCCTTCTCCATGCGGGCAACAGCGGACTGGCTGGTTTTAAGGCTGCGGGCAAACTGGCTTTGAGTAAAGCCTTTTAGCTCGCGAACTTCGGCAATAAACTGGCCGATTTTTTTTAAATCCTGCGCTTTCGTACTCATAAATGTCGTATATGATATATATTTAACCAAATATTAACACCAAAATCAAAAATAGTCAAAAGATATATCATATATGATAAATCCGCCCTGATCCGCCCCCGTCATTTGACGGATGGCGGACGAAAGGCGGATTTTACGAAGACCTTTTGTCCTTAAAACTTAAGGAGTTTTCCCAAAGTATTGTCTACTAAATGCGAAGTCTGGTTTGCCCAGTATAAAGCGACAATTACAACCAAATAAACCAGGTTCAAAGCCAGCACCTTCAGCAGGTCGTGCTTGATAATGCGGTATTCTGCCTCATGGGATAAAGTGGCTGCATGGCCGCCGGAATGCGGCTGGTGGTTTTTGCTCATAAATGGACTTTTTAAGTTTTTTTGATTATAGCATTTTAGGGGATTTGAAATCAACCGGAATCTGAGGTACAATGTGTTGGCAATGATAAATATTTTGCCGGTTTTAACCATAAGTTTCAGCATAGCAGCCCTGCTGGCCGCGGCATATTCCCTGTGGCAGGTGAGAAAGGCGGCGCAGCGCGGCCGGATATTTGAACAGCAGGGGAAAAACCTAAATTTGGAGGAGGTCCTCCATTATTTGAACGGACAGCTCAAAGACGCCCAGCGCCAGCAGGCTGAAACCGCAGCCGCATTGGCAGCGCTGGAGAAAAAAACCGAATTTGCCGTTCAAAAAATAGGACTGGTAAGGTTTAATCCGTTTGAAGACGGGGGAGGCAATTTCAGTTTTTGCCTGGCCCTTTTGGACGGGCATAGCAATGGCGTGGTGGTTACGAGCATGCACGGCAGGCAGCAGAACCGCATTTACACCAAAAGGATTGAAAACGGCAAATGCGATATCCAGCTGACAGACGAGGAAAAACAGGCAGTGCTTCTAGCGCACGAAAATCCAAACAAACAACCAAAGTCCAACCATTAATTGTTACCAGTTAACAGAAACATATGAACACAATGCTTGAAGAAAATCTCAACGCGCCAGCCGAAACCGTAGTCGGCCCTTCAGTTAAGATCCAAGGCGACCTTAACAGCGAAGGCAACATTAAAATTGAAGGACAGGTCACCGGCAAGGTCAAAACCAGCCAAAGCGTTTTTGTCATCCCCGGCGCCAAAATCACAGCAGACGTACTGGCCGGCAATGCCATGATCGGGGGCGAAATTCAGGGCAATTTAAAGATTTCCGGCCATCTGGTGCTGCAAAGCTCCGCCAGGATTACCGGCGATATTTCCTGCACGGTACTGCGGGTGGAAGACGGCGCGATATTCAGCGGCAAGTGCGCCATGGCCGGCAACGGCGCCGCGAACGGGAAAAAAGGATCGGTCGAGAAGGACCTGGAAATCGAGCCGGAATAATAAACCAGATACGTAAAAATGACAAAAACGACGGGAACAAAAAAAGATTTTTGTCATTTTTTTCATTCTTTTAATTTTTGCCATTGAATTCGTGTACTACTATATTCTTGACCAAAACGGCTTGCCCGTAGATAAATTCGAAAAGCTGCAAACCGAACTGCAAGGCTTGCTTGCAGAATTTAAAATTGCCGGGGAAACTGCGCGGGTTACCCCTCTGCGTTCGGTGCAGGACTTGGTAGACACGGCCAGCCAGCGGGGGGCTAAAACCCTGGTCGCCTGCGGCTCGGATGATACGTTTAATTTAATGCTGGCTGCGCTCAAGGGAAGAGACTTTACCTTAGGCTTTATCCCGTTCGACTCAGAATCGACCCTGGCCAAAATACTTGGCATCAACAACGTTTTCACCGGAGTGAAGACTATTGCGGGCCGGAGGATTGAAAAAATAGACCTGGCAAAAATCGCCGGCAATTATTTCATCAGCTTTCTTGAGTTCGGGGTCATGTCCCACAACATTAAAAAAACCGGCACCTGGCAAAGCCTGAAACTTTTATCTTCAGACGCCAAATCTTTCAGTATTCGCGTGGACAACTCTTACACCCTGAACATCAGCGGCCTTGGGGGATTAGTGGCCAACATCCGCTCCACATCCTCCCAGGCGGAAAAAATCGCCAACCCCACGGACGGCAACTTGGACCTGTTAATCCTGGAGCGCATGGGCAAGCTGCGGACCTTGGCCCACAGGCACCACATCGCCGAAGGGCTCTTGGAAAAAGTGCCCAACACCAGCGTGATCAAATGCAAAAAAATTGACTTTCTTGAACCGCGGGGACTGCCGCTGACCATGCTCGGCAGGGTTGTGGCCAAATTTCCCGCAAGCGTAGAAATCATACCCCAGCGCCTGAGGATGATAGTCGGCCGCAACAGGACGTTTTAGTTATTGTCAGGCTTAAATATTAGCCGCGCAGTCAACCATACCCGGACTGCGCCTGTTTATTTTTGCTTGATTTTATTATCGTTTTGAAGTATAGTTAATCAGTTACGGCTTATTTTCGGCATTAACCAAGCTATAAACAACACATGAATCTATCCAGCCTTTCCTCCGAACTGAACATGTCCATCCAGGAGCTCCGAGCCCGCGCTAAGGAGAAAGGTTTTTTTATTTCCCCAAAAGCCAATAAAATAGATAATTTTTTGGCTAAAAAAATTACCGAGGCTTTGGCGACAAAACCGGCGCTTGCCAAAAACGCAGTTCAGCCGGCCAAGGCTCCGGTAAAACTGCCCGGTTTCATCAAGGTTCGCGACTTTGCCGTATTGCTCAAGCTTCCGGTAACCGATGTCATCAAAACCCTGATCCAAAACGGAGTCATGGCCACCATAAACGAAGAGGTGGATTTTGACACTGCTAGCATAGTAGCCCAAGATTTGGGTTTTGAAGTAGAAACTCAGGCAGATGAAACCCAAACAGAATTCGGGCTAGGGTTTTTGCAAGAACTCCTGAAAGCGGAAAAAGAAGAAAACTTAAAAGCCCGTCCGCCGATTGTGGCTATTATGGGACACGTGGACCACGGCAAAACGACGCTGCTCGACACCATCCGCAGAACCAAAGTCGCGGAAGGGGAGAGCGGCGGCATAACCCAGCACATCGGCGCGTACCAAATCAAGAAAAACGGCAAGCTGATCACTTTTTTGGATACTCCGGGACACGAAGCTTTTTCCGAAATGCGGGCCCGCGGGGCGAATGTCACTGACATCATCGTGCTCGTGGTTGCGGCTGATGACGGCGTGCGTCCGCAAACGCTGGAAGTGATTAACCGCGCCAAGTTCACCAATACGCCGATCATTGTAGCCATTAACAAAATCGACAAGCCGGAAGCGAATATAATGAAGGCCAAGCAAGAACTCGCCGGCCATGGCGTAGTTACCGAAGAATGGGGCGGCAAAGTCATTGCTTGCGAAATCTCCGCCAAACAGAACAAAGGCATAGACAATCTTTTGGAAATGATTTTGCTAACGGCGGAAGTTGAAAACTTCCGGGCCAACCCCCAGGGCCGCACTGTGGGCACCATTATTGAATCCAAGGTCACCCAAGGCAAGGGCGCAACTGCCACCGTCATTGTACAAAACGGGACCCTGAGGGTCGGAGATGTTATTGCGGCCGGTGCGGCATTTGGCCGCATACGCAGCTTGGAAGACGAAACCGGCAAACGGCTAAAGGAAGCGGGCCCTTCGACCCCGGCGCAAATTTCCGGCTTTAGCGAAGTGCCCCAGGCCGGAGACGTGCTGCAGACTACGGAAAGCTTGGACCAAGCCAAACAAATCGCGGTCAAAATTCAAAAAAAGAACCAAAGCCACAAAATCGCCGGCAAGCAGGCGATTATGGGCGACTCTTTGAATAAAACTCTCAACCTGATTTTAAAAACAGATGTTGCCGGCAGCTTGGAAGCCATAAAACAATCCATTGCCAAGCTAAAAAATGACGAGGTTAAAATCTCGGTGCTGAACGAAGGGGTGGGCGAAGTAAACGAATCCGACGTGCTTATGGCAGCCAGCTCCAAAGCTACCGTCATCAGCTTCCGCTCCAAAATCAACCCCAAAGCCTTAAACCTTGCCAAGCAAAAACAGGTGGTAATAGACAGTTACGATGTAATTTATGAGTTGCTGGAAGATATAACTTCCGCGGTCATTAAAATGTTTACCCCGGAACTGGAAAAAGTTTCTTTTGGCACAGCCAAAGTTCTGGCCATCTTCCGCACCGAAAAAGGCGAGATGATTGTTGGCGGCAAAGTCGAACAAGGCGAAATTAAAAAACAAAGCCAGATACTCATTTCCAGGGACGGCAGCGAGCTCGGACGGGGTGAAATTAAAGAACTGCAGCAGAGCAAGGTGGCGGCCAAAAGCATCGGCAAGGGCGAAGAGTTCGGCATTAAATTGAAAACATCGGTAAAAATTCAATTAGGCGACACCCTTGAAAGTTTTGAAGAAAAAATCAAACCCAAAAGCTTATAAAATTTTAAAGCTTCATTTTTACCCCGCAGTCCTTGCGGGGTTTTTAATTTGCATAATCCGGACGACTTGAAAAACGGACGAAAAAAGGATATACTATGATGTCGCATAAAAAGTAAAGAAATGTTTATGAAAACAGTTAAAAAAGATACTAACCGCATAGCCAAAGTAAACTCCCTGGTCGAACATGCCATGGGACCGATTTTGCAAGAATTTCTGGAAGGCATCCCGGGCTTAACCACCATCACCAAAGTACAGACCAGCAAAGATATGAAGTGGGCAAAAGTCTGGATATCCATACTGAACGGCGAAGACAACAGAATTCTCAAACACCTGGAAGACAACATCTACGCAATACAGGGAGAACTCAACAGAAATTTTGCCACCAAAATCATCCCCCGCGTCAGCTTCCATTTAGACACCAGTCCCAGGCACGCCGAACATATAGACGATCTTATCAAAAAAATTCACGAAGAAAAATAATTATTCTAGCATGCTAGAATAACCGATCCGATGCAACAAGACTTCGAAACTGCTAAAAATTTAATCGGCCCTTCCCGCAATATTCTGCTAACCATGCACGAGCGCATGGATGGAGATGACGGCGGGGCGCTGCTCGCATTTGGAAATTATCTTGAGAAAGCCGGGAAAAAGGTCACGTACGCCATTAAAAAAGGCGTGCCGCCGCACTTATCCTTTCTGCCCGGCAGTGAAAATATTGTAGACGATATTGCCAAGGATGATGCTTTTGACCTTCTTATAGCTTTCGGCTGTTCCAGTCTGGCAAGATGCGGCAGTGAAAATATTGCGGCGCTGGAGATTGCCACAATTAACATTGACCACCATCCGGACAATAGCCTTTTCGGCACAATCAATCTCGTAGACCCAAAAAAATCATCGGTGGCGGAATTGGTTTATGACTTTTTCCTCTGGGCCGAATGGCCTTTAAGCCAGGCTGCGGCCACCTGCCTGCTTACCGGCATTATTACTGACACTGGATGCTTTATGCATGCAAACACCACCGCTTCCGCGCTCAAGGCCGCGGCGAACTTAATGCTCAAAGGCGCGCCCATCAACAAAATAATCAACCGCACATTCAGGCATAAGCCGCCCCACATACTCAAGGCCTGGGGCCGGGCAATGGAAAATTCCTATTTCGACCGCCGCCATAAAATTATTTATTCGGTGATGACCGATGAGGATTTGGTTGATTTTAAAAACCTCCCGCAGGCGGCCTTTGAGGGGTTTGTGGAAACGCTTAACACCGTGCCCGAAGCCAGGTTTGCCATGTTTTTGCGCCAAGACGGACAAGTAATAAAAGGCAGCCTAAGAAGCGATGCTTTTAAAAACGCGGATGTGGCCAAGGCTGCAAAAATTTTCGGCGGGGGCGGCCATAAGCTGGCAGCGGGTTTTTCCTTGCTAGGAAAACTCCAAAAAGACCAAATAGGCAACTGGAAAATTATTTAAGTATTCTCCCTTACCCGCGCCGGCAAGATTCAAAAAAACTCCCAAACCTTACGGTATTGGGAATTTTAAAATTTAAAATACTAAGCCTGCTCTCTTGCTTTCTTTAATGCCTCAGCCCACCACACAAGGCTTCTAAGCAGCCCGCCGGCGCGCTTGACCAGATCCGGATTGGTCAACTGGCCGAATTCGTCAAAATAATCCTGTACCGGCCCGACCATGACGGTTTCCCTCATGGCGACAGCGCCAAAATTTTCAATCACAGGACGCAGATTTTCAATCATGCGGGCGCCGCCCACCCTGCCGTCGGACACGCCCACCAAGCCAAAAGGCTTGCGCTCAAATTCCAAATAGCCCCAGTCCAAGGCATTTTTTAACACGGCGGGATAGCCGTGATTATACTCAGGGCTGACA
>JAJZRC010000064.1 GCA_021847435.1 bacterium | reverse complement strand
CAGGGTGATTTTTTTCTTTTCCAGCAAATCCGCCAAAAAACTGGTTAAAATATGAATATAATTTTCGCCCATAACATTTATAGTATAACAGCCGGGCCGCGTTGCGACAATCCAAGCTACAACCCGCGCTCCACGCTTGGCAGCGCCTCGCTCATTCTTTCCGCCACTTCGCTGGCCTCCAGGATTTCGGCTTCCACTTCCGCCCGCGGCCGCCCGTATTTGAGCCTGGAAAGCCGCCTTATAGACCTGGCCAGCTCGTCATTTCCATTGCGCAGCAGCGGATAAGTGGCCATATTGAACGGCTTACTGGCCGTACCATGGACCATGAGCTTTAAATAGGCGTTGAAGCGGTCCACGTTTACCAAATCAAACTCGTTGAAAGTGGGCTTGAACTCCTTGGCCATAACCTCGCTGTCTTCCGCGCCAATGCGGAAACAGACCATGGTGCCTGCATTGCCGAATACCGCATCCCTTAAATCCTTGCTGCCCGCGCCCTGGGCGCCCGCCTGCTGCTCCAGCTGCCCCAAGTACTGGTGGGCGATTATCAAATTCAAGTGGTATTTGCGGGCCTCGGACAAAATGGAAGAAAACGCGTCGGTGATGAAATTCTGGAACTCGTCCACATACAAATAAAAGTCAGGGCGCTTGTCTTCGCGCACGTCCGCGCGCGACAGGGCCGCCATCTGCAGCTTGGAAACAATAATCAGCCCCAACAGTTTGGCGTTAATTTCCCCCACCTTGCCTTTGGCCAAATTTATCAGCAGAATTTTGCGCTTGTCCATCACTTCCCGGAAGTTGAACGCCGATTTGGACTGGCCGACTATGTTGCGCATCATGGCGTTCTCCACGAAGCGGCCGACCTTGGAAATCAGGTAGCCCAGCATCTCGCTCTTGTGAAAATCGGAAGTTTTGGCCATTTCCTTTTCCCAAAACAGCCGCACCACGGGATCTTTGACTTTGGACAGCTTATACTTTTGGAAGCCCGTGTCAGTGAAAATCCGCGGAATGTCGGTAATGGTGCCGGGATGTTCTTCGTCCGCCATCAGGGTCAGCATGGCATTGCGCATATTATGTTCAAACATGGGACCGAGCATGGACGGGTCAGTCACCAATTTATAAAAAATAGATATCATTTCCTGGACCGCAAAATCCTTCTGCTCCTCGCTGTCCACCTGCAGCATGTTAAGGCCCATGGGCCGTTCCATATCAAAAGGCTCAAAAAGAATCACGTCCTCGGCCCGCTCTTTGGGGATGTGGGGCAAAATATCTTCTATAAAATCGCCGTGCGGGTCAATAACGCACAAGCCCTCGCCGTTTTTTATGTCCTGCGCAGACATGTATTTCATAATCTCGGTCTTGCCGGACCCGGTACGGCCGATTATATACATGTGGCGGCGCCGGTCGTCGCGCTCAATATAAACCGGGGTTTCCAAACCGCGGTAAATGCTCCGGCCTAATAGCAGGCCCTCTTTGGGCAGGTTCACCGGAGGCGGCGCTTTTTTGGACACCAGCCATTTGATATTGGGGGTTTCAATATACGGGGTGGGCAGATGCCACAAGCTGGTGATCTCCTCGGTGTTCAAAATACAGTTGGAATGGTCGCGAAACACGCGAAAAATATAATCCTTTAAAATATCATCTTTGTCGCGCTTCTTGGTCCTTATCCCGTTAAACGGCGGCATATTGTATTGCAAAAAAGAAGCCAGCAAGTTCCTCATGTGAACCTGGGCGTTGCCGGGAATGGTTGATGAAGTAACTATTCGGATGTTGGCCTCGTATCCCGGGCGACTGGCTTTTTCCTCCAACTTTTTTACAATTTCCTGCTGCATTGGCGTCAGCTGGATCGGCGAAGCATAGCCGGACAAATCCTTATGGATGTGCGAAGGCTGGTACTGCTTGTTGCTGCCGGTGCCTGCCAACCCGCGGCCCACGCCGCGAAGCAGGCCGATCAACAGACGGTAGGCATGCCCTTTCTCCACCAGTTCAGGGCTTTTGCCCTGCTGGATCTCCAGAGCCATGCGCCGGGGCCGCGACTGCCAGGCTGTACCCGCCGGGCGGATTATGTACTGTATGGCCGCGCCTTCGTTTTCCGAAAGCTTGCTCATGGCATTGGTCAGGGCGTTTAATGGGTCGGTTTCCGTGGATTTATAGGTTCTAAACGGGTACACATACTGCTTGGACAGCTGCAGCTCCTCCACCTCCAGTTTGCCGTTTTTCTGGAACGGATTATAGCCCTTTACTTCCTCAATGTAAGCATGGGGGTACTGGGCCTGAATCTGTTTTTCCACCAGCTGCTGCAAATGCCTGGGACAATTTACGTAAAATGAAATTTTCTTGTCCGTGCAGGCAATTTCAAAGCTGTAATAATCTTTTCCCACCAGCCATCCTTTGCTCCGGCCCGATTCCGACAAAGTGGCAAACAGCTGTTCACCCACGGAAATCATCTGCTTTTTTTCTTCCTCGCTTTTTGGCCGCTGGTCCTCGTGCTCTCTGGCCCCTTCTTTGGGCATTTGGATTTCCAAAAAGACCCAGTCCTGAATCCGCGGGATAATATGCTTGGCATGGTAAACGTGGCGCTTGTAGTAATAAAAAAAGACAGCCGCAAAAACGGCTATCAACCCGAACAAAACCAGCAGTAAAATATTGATTGTACTAAACTCCTCAAGCATTTATTTTTGTTTTGACTACTGCTACTGCTTTATGTCTTATTCCTACATGCCTAAAATTTGTTCAACTCGTTCAGCCAACTCATCATCTTTTGTCGTGAAAGCTTCAGGCTCGCCCTTCATGCTATTATTCAGACTGTTCAGAACAGCCTCCAGTACAGCCTTCTCTTTCGCCACACTGTCAATACCCGCCACTTCTGCAAAGGCTGGCTGTATTTTAATATCATCCGCTGCTTCCCTTCCGACATCCGAATGTTTAATTGTTTCAGTAACAGGAGTAGCCTGCCTTGCTTGAACATTAGGATGATTCGCTTTTTCAATAGCGGCGCCCAGCGTTTCGTCTGTAAGCCTGCCGGAAAGCTCTGGATTTGATGCTAATAAGTGTTCCCTAATTTTTTCTATTTCACCTTTATCCATATATAAATTATAACATATTAACTTAATATATTACCGGTTTTATCCACTCTTGTCAAACCTTGCCTTGGCGACTTCAAACCACTAACACAAAACCGGAAAAACCTTTAAGGTGAAAGCATGAACAAATACAAAAGGTTAA
>JAJZRC010000063.1 GCA_021847435.1 bacterium | reverse complement strand
TGCAGGGCGAAAATCCGGTCTTCCAAATCGCGGTTGGATTGAAGCAATTTTTTTATGTCCGAATCCGTAGCCGAAGACGCTGTTTTTTTCCTGCCGGTTTTCGCGCCGGCTGAATTGCTTAAATCCGCAATGTCTGTGGTTTCGCCAAGCACCATAATATTATCCTCGCCCGGGGTCGGGTTTCCCGTCCACGCAAAATCCTGCCCATTGTCCGAAGCCCAGACCAAGCCAGCCTGCGCCTTGCCGTAAAACGTTTCCGACAATAGCCGCCCAAAGGAATCCGCAAGCTTGACCGTCTGGCCGCTGTTGCTTAAACGCGCGGGCAAATTGTCTTCATAAACAGCCAAATATTCTCCGGCCGACAAAAATTCTTTTTCGCCGAAAGTTTTGCTCCGGCTTCCTATTTGCAAAACCATTCCCGACAAATTTACGGCTAAATTGGAAAAATTTTTAATCTCAACAAATTCCGGTTCGTCGCCCGAAGGCTGGGGGAAAATTTCGCTAATGAAAATTTGGGGCAAAGCAGGCTCCTGGCCGTTGGGCAGACCAAAGCTTGGAACTCCCCATTCCCAAACTCCGTCCGCGTTTTTCGCCCATGACTGGTTTTCCGGCGCGTCTTTATAAACAACAAAATCCAAAAGCTGTTTTTGCGGGGAAAATATTTTAACCTTTTCCGCGCCGGAATTTTTTAGGGCAAACGCGGTTTTAGAAAGCATTACGGCCAAAATGCCTTTGGGTGGAACCTTCGCGCTTTTAGGCAATGGCCACGCGGAAGATCCCCACTCTTCCGAATTTCCGTTCGCCAAAAAATAGCCTTCCAAAGAGCTGGTGGAATTTTCCGGATTATAAATTTCCACCCATTCGCGCGCCGCGTCATCGCCCAAAGGATTTGGAAAAACCTCGTTGATTTTAAACTGGATGGCGGGTAAAAAATTGTCAGATTTCGCGCCACCCAAGCCGGAGCTAAAAGCCGATGATCCGCCCGAAGAACTTTGATTTGTGTTTTGAGCCGGCGGCAACCATTGCCCATCCTGAAATTCAAAAATTTCATCGTCATAAGCCGCGGCGGTATAAACCGCTTTTTGCGCAAGGCTTTTATCATTAAAATACAAATTTACTTCATCGCCGCCCGTGTTGTTCAACACGAACGAGCCTGCGGGAATTACAAATCTTTTTATCTCGCCCGGGGCGATTGTTCCGGACAGCTCAAAAGCGCCGCTGGCCGGTCCGTTGGACGTGTTCTTGTCATCAATCAACCAGCCATCAAGCAAAACATTTTTTTCATCCAAATTCTGCAGTTCCACCCACTCATTACCTCCATCTTCTCCCGCGGGGTTGGGTAAAAACCGATATATTTTAACATAAAAACTTTGGGTCAAAAATTCCGGCGTGGTGGTGGAATTATTGGTTTGATTTTCCGGCGAATCCGGCGTGGCGGTGGAATTATCAGGCGTGGATGGCGCGAGAATAATGATCTGCTGGGAGTCGCCCAAAACGTCCGGCTGGTCTGGCACGGAAATGGAGATGGTAAAACTGCCGGCAGTGGAATTTAAATAGCAAAAACTTTTATGCGAAGTGCCGCTGGCAATAGTTACGCCGGCAATACTCCACGCGTCCCCGCAGGGGCCGCTGGACGCGGCTGATGAAAATTTTCCGCTCGCGGAATCGCTCGCCAAACTTACGCGGGTAGTGGTGGCCACATTGATTTTAGCTCCGGCGCTGTCCTGTGCCTCCAAGGTAAACACGGAAGACGAGGCGTTGATTGCGATTGTCTGGGGCGCGGTAATAATTTTAATTTGCGCGGCTCCCGCGGCCAAAGACGCCGGCATTCCGCAGAAAAAAAATACAGCCAAAACAACCGGCAAATATTTTAAAAGCGCGTTTGTTTTCATAATGCTATAAAACTTATGTAAGCGTTTGCGATAGAATACAGATAATAAAGGTCGAGCACTTAACTAATCTAATCGCAAACGCATATGCACATTAATAATAAATTGTTTGTAGGAATGGATTTGCACAAGAAAACTTCTACATTCTGTGTTAAGGATTACCAAGGAACCATTGTCAAACAGGAAAAGGTCTTAACGGACAGAAATCAGATTCGGGATTTTATGCGGAGTCTTGGCCAATCAGTCTCAATTGTTTTGGAGCCGGTGTCCCAGTGGTATACTTATGCTGATATGCTGGAAGATTTGGGCAACGATGTTCATTTGGCTCATCCGCAGAAGGTCAAAGCCATTGCCTCGGCCAGGATTAAGACTGACAAAATTGACGCTGCCGTCCTGGCTGATTTGCTGCGCAGCGATTTGCTGCCAGAGGCTTACTTTGCCAGGAAAGAAGTCAGAAGCTGGAAAGAATTGGCCAGGTTCAGAGCTTCCCTGATTAATCTGCGGACTCAGGTGAAGAACAAAATTCACGCTATTTTGCACAAGCACGCCCTGCAGCACAACTTTTCCGACTTGTTTGGGGTCTCGGGCACAAAATGGCTTCAGAATTTGACACTAGAGGAGCCTTTTAAAACCAGTCTGGCTCAATACTTGTCGCTGGTCGACTTTTTAACCAAGCAAATTGATGAAGCGGAACAGGCGGTAGAAAAACAGGTGGTTAATCACCCCCAGGCTAAACTCTTAACTTCCATTCCCGGAATCAGTTATGTTTCCGCGCTTACCATTATTGCCGAAATCGGGGATATCCATCGCTTTCCAACCTCCAAGCAGCTTATGGGCTATTCCGGCTTGGTGCCTTCCACTTACTCAAGCGGCGATATTACCAGGCATGGACGGATAACAAAGACGGGCTCTAAATGGCTAAGATACATTATGGTGGAAGTCGCTCACAAACAGCAAAGGTGCAAGAAACGTCCGGGCTTTGGGAGCTACTATCTAAAGCTCAAAGCCCGCAAAGGATCCGCAACTGCTGCCGTGGCTACTGCCAGGAAACTTTTGGCAGTGGTCTGGAGGCTGTTAATTGACAACCGAGAATTTCAATCAACAGCGCCGGATGTTAGGAAGTCGGAGCCGCTGGCCCAAAATTTATCGTCTTAAAGGACGCATTTCATAATTGCCAGGCTTCGTGTTTCCTAGAGCATAGAGTGTGCTAATGGCACGGATCGATAAATGAGCGTTGCCTCAAATATCATAAATTCCTTGCAGTGGCCACTGCAGCAGTGTTAGAAGTCCTAAATTAACAAAGAGCGAAATTAACTCACTTAAAAACTATTGCAAAATTCTAGCTATTGACGAGTTTTATCGATAAATTAAAGAACAAACCTAAAG
>JAJZRC010000062.1 GCA_021847435.1 bacterium | reverse complement strand
CTTTGCCATTAGGCGAGCTCATGGCAAAGAGCACCTTTGACACCCCTTATATTAAGATTGTGGTTATGGACACAAAAACGCACATCATAAAGAATTTTGAAAGTTTGGCCAGTTCGTCTTTAAGAAAGCAGGCGTTGCTGGTAGCCGAAGCAGGGTACGCGGCTATTAACACCCGGCAGGCGGTGCGTAGGAATTTTCGGTATGATCAAAAAAAACAGCGATTAAAAATTTTTCATCAAGAGTTTGATTTGCGTAAGTTTAAGCGCGTGGTTTGCGTGGGTTTTGGCAAGGCGGCCTTTGAGGCAATCGCTGCCATCCAGGAGATCTTGCGGGACCGGATTGCCGGCGGTTTCGTGTTGGACGTGAAGGCGGGCAGTTTGGAAAAGATTGTCTGCCGTGTTGGCACGCATCCCTTTCCAAGCAAGGCGAATATGGAGGCGACCGACGAGCTGGTGGAAATGCTGGAAGCCTGCAGGGAGGACGATTTGGTAATTTGCGCGGTTTCGGGCGGCGGCAGCGCGCTGCTTTGCCGGCCGTATCAGATTAGTTTTGAGACCGAAAGGGCGATAACCGAGGCGCTGACTGCCAAAGGCGCAACCATCCAGGAAGTGAACACCGTGCGCAAGCACATCAGCAGGGTGAAAGGGGGCAATTTGGCCAAGATTATTTATCCCGCGACTTGCGTCAGCCTGATTTTTTCCGACGTGCCCGGAGACGATATTGCCATGGTCGCCAGCGGGCCTACGGTTAAAGATTTAACCACTAACGCTGATGCCGCGGCAATTTTGGCCAAATATAAAGTTTTGGAAAGGTGCGGCCTGCCTTCCTGCCATTTGGCTGAAACCCCAAAAGAAGATAAATATTTTTCCCGGGCGCATAATATTTTATTCGTGTCCGCACGGCAGGCGTTAAACGCCATGGCTAACAGGGCTGAAGAATTGGGTTTGCAAACGGAAATATTTGCCTACGATTTTCAAGGATTGGCGCAAGACTTGGCGCTTCAAATAACCGCGCGTTTAAGGCCGGGAGTCTGTCTCTTGGGCGCGGGGGAGAGTACGGTAAAATTGACAGGAAAGGGCAAAGGCGGCCGCAATCAGGAATTGGCTTTGGCGGCCCTAAAAAATTTGCACGAACATCAGGTTCTTGCCTGTTTGGCCTCGGACGGCCGGGATAATACCGAAGCGGCCGGGGCTATTGTAGACAGCCAGGTTTTGACCCGCGCCGAACGGCTGCGTCTTCGGGTTGAAGACTTCGTTCAAAACAACGACAGTTTTAATTTTTTTGACCGGACGGGCGATTTGGCGTACACCGGCAACACCGGTTCCAATGTGTCCGACTTTTTTGTCGGCGTGGCCGGCAGATGAGCCCGCGTCATGGTATAATTCATAGGTAGGAATTGAAATAAAAGCATGCCTAAAAAACGGAGCCACAATTCAGGCTTCACTTTAATAGAACTTTTGGTGGTTATTTCGATAATCGGGCTGCTTTCCAGCATCGCTTTGGTTGGAATGGGTAAGGCGAGGCTTAAAGCCCGCGATGCCAAAAGGTTGGCAGATATGCGCCAGTTGCAAATAGGCTTGGATATGTATTATGAACAAAACAACAACAATTACCCCAACCCCGATGCGAACCAAGGCGGCATGTGCGGAGGCTGGAATACTTCCAGCTACGATCCGTTTATAACGGCGTTGAAAAATTCAGGGGTCATGTCAAAGGTACCGGTAGACCCGGTAAACTCCGGAGCAACGGGTTGCGGCATTTATGCGTATCGTTATTATCGCTATGGCCCGAATTCTCCCAGCTGTGATCCGTGCAAGGGCAAATCATTTTATGTTTTGGGGATTAATAGTTTTGAGACAGTCGGCGGCTCCCATCCGAGCAGTCCCGGGTGGAAATGCGTTGATTCCAACAATGGAACCTTGACCCGGGACTGGCAGGGGGAATTCTCATGGGTAATGGGAAGGTGCGAATAGGTAAAATTATCAAAACCAACTTATGTCTTTGGAAGACGAACTGGACGTAAATGCGCCAGATTTCACACAGCCGCAAAACCAGGAACCGGCGGGAGCTTCCGCGGACTCTGCAATTGCGCCCGAACAGCCGGAAATCGATGCGGAAAATAAAACGCACTCGGATAGAAGTAAAAAAATTATTGCAGGAGCGGTGGCCGTCGCCCTTTTGGGTTTTATGGCCTGGTTGTATACCAGAACAAACGCTCCGGCGCCGGTGAATCCGCCGCATTTTAAACCAGCCTTAATCAAGTAAAAGAATTTAAGTTTTAGGACTTACGCACCGCCGCTTTTTGGGCGGGCAGAGCCCGTCCCATAAAAAGCGGCTCCGGCCAATTTCTTCGTTATTTTCCTGCGGTTTTTATCGGCGTAGCGGAGGCTACGCCTCCAAAAATCCCTGCCTGCCGGCAGGCAGGCTCGGAAAATGCCTCGAACTTGGCTCAATGCGTAAGTCCTAAGTTTGTTGAAAATTTTATGAAAATCGTTTTTATTGAAACTGAAAGTTGGCAGGAAAAATATTTATCCCAGAAGCTGGCAGGGCACGAATTGGCATTCCGCAGCGACGCCTCTCTCAAGGACAGCGATATGGATGCGGAAGTTTTGTGCACCTTTTTGGGATATCCCGTTACCGCTGAAGTTCTGGCGAAGATGCCAAACTTAAAGTTCATCGCCACCCGCAGTACCGGGTTCGACCATATTGATTTAAATGCCTGCAGCGCGCGGCAAATCGGCGTTGCTAACGTGCCGGCCTACGGGGAAAATACAGTTGCGGAATTTACCTTCGCGCTTCTGCTGGATTTGTCCAGGAAAATTTACCCTAGCATAAAGCAGGTGAGGGAACAGGCTTCTTTTGCCACCCAGCCGCTCATGGGCTTTGATTTAAAAGACAAGACCATAGGAGTTGTCGGCACCGGCCATATCGGAACCTATGTGGTAAAAATCGCCCACGGTTTTGGCATGAAAATTTTGGCCTACGACCCCAGGCCGAACGGGCAACTGGCAGCCCAATACGGGTTTGTTTATGCTTCTCTGGAAGAACTGCTGAAAAATTCGGATATTATCACTTTGCATGTGCCTTATATGCCCGCAACCCATCATCTGATTAACTCCGAAAATATCAAGCTTATTAAGCCAGGCAGCGTGCTGATAAACACCGCCAGGGGAGGTTTGGTTGATACCAAGGGCTTGGCGTGGGCCTTAAAGCAAAAAATTTTGGCGGGCGCCGGTTTGGATGTTCTGGAAGAAGAGGGTTTCATCAAGGAGGAACTTCATTCCATGGCAATGGGTCACCCTAACCAGGATCAGCTGAAGGTAATTTTGGCAGATCATGAATTGATGCATATGGGAAACGTAGTCATTACCCCTCATAATGCGTTTAATACAAAAGAGGCAGTGACCAGAATTTTAGATACGACTGTGGACAATATTCAGGCTTTTTTGGAAAAAAAGCCAG
>JAJZRC010000019.1 GCA_021847435.1 bacterium | reverse complement strand
ACGCGGCTTTTTATAAGTCTTTAAATTCATAAATAGGCGCGCGACACAAAAAAATTTGGAAGCTTTATCCACATTTGCCGGTTTGACGGAAGTGTTATATAATTAGCCTATAAAAATATCTATATGAGAAATAAAAAACAATCAAATACTTCCGGCTTTACGTTAATTGAAATTTTGGTGGTAGTGGCTATTATCGCCCTGCTGTCATCCATGGCGTTGATAGCTTTAATGAACGCCAGGCAGAAGTCTCGCGACAGCAAGCGTCTGGGCGACATGACCCAGATGAATACCGCCCTGGAGCTGTACTATAACACGAACCGCGGTTATCCTTCCGCCCCCATTGCCGGCGTGCCCGGAGGGATGGTGCCGGGATTTATTTCCTCCCTGCCCAAGTCGCCCAATCCGCCGGACGGCAACTGCGAGGTGCTGACTTACCCGAGCCCGGTGCCTAATGGCACAGCCGCAACAAACTACTATTATTATCCCAGCGGCACTTCTTATGTAATCAACGGCACTACTTTGTACCCCGACTACGCTTATTATTTCTGTTTGGGGTATAAAACCGGAAATTTTCCCGCCGGCCTCCACATCTTGACCCCCAAAGCATTGCGATAGCGTCTTGCTAAAGCGCCCCCTAACCCAGGGGGCGTTTTTTTTTGGTTAAAACCCGGGTATAATAGCATATATGCGTCTACACGAGCTGGAAAAATTAAAAAATGAGGTATTTGACCGGCAGCATGTGCTTAAACGTATTTACCTATTATCGGGGGGCCGGAGCCTTTATGATTATGCCAATAGCTGGCAGGCAGCGCCAAGCGCGGCAGGGCCGGAATTTTTTTCCGTGATGGAAAAATCGTTTGGCAGGCTTTACGGAAAAGCAGTGGCCCAGGCCGCGGCGCGGCAGATCCGAGACACTGGTTTGGTTTCCACCATTGACCATCATGGCATTTTTGGTCACCCTTTCTTTTTGAATTCAAATCTAGTTTTTGCTTTAAAGAGCGGATTGGAATTTTTGCCGGTATTTTCAACCAGCGGAGTTTCTCTGAACAATTCTTCCTGGCCGGGCAGCTTGCTGCTGACCGACAATAAGAGAGGGGTATCGGTCAGGCACTCGTTTTTTAAAGACAGCCTCAAGACCAGGACTGTTTTCGGAACCGGGCCGATAAAGGAATCGGGCATAGATGGCGTTTTGCGGCAACTGCAGCACGAAGACTTTTTGACCAAGGAGCAAAAGCAGGAACTTGCGGCATTAATTGTTGAAATGTTTGCAGACGGCCGGGTGAAAGGCCGGACGAATTTTTCCGATCAAGCCGCTATCGTCAGTTGGATGTTGTGGCAGAGATTGTTTCCGCAAGCCCCGCAGCTTTTGTATTTGCCTTTGGAAGAATTGGCGGGGGACGTCATTGTCCGGCTGATTCTTCCCGACCCCCGGCATATTTTATCCCGGCTAATGTTTACGAAGGAAGGTTTGGACATGCTGGAGAGGCGCTTCACTGGTGTTCGCGGGGCATTCGGTCCCGGCCGCGGCAGTTTTTTGTTTTGGAAGGTGGATGAATCGGGCAGGCGCTTTGCGGTTACCCGGCAGGAGCTGGAAGCCCGGTTCCGGCTGGATCCTGAGGCCGTGGCCAGCGCCATTGAGGCCAGGAAAATATACCCAACCAGCCTTCTGTGTTTTTTAACCCTGCTGTATTATCAAGTCGTTTGTCTGGGCGGGTTTAACCAGACCGGCTGGCTTACGGAAATTAAAAGCAGATTTTTTTTGCTTCTTGAAGAGCTCGGGGAAAAGGAGCAGGGGAGAGCCGTGGGGGCGATACCGACCGATAATTTTGCGGAAACTACTTTGGCTTTTTCCTACCGGCATGGGAAGTTAAGCAAGCCTTCCGCCCTGGATTTGTATATAAATAAAGCTGACTTTAATGAATTCCGGCATCTGGCCAGGAATATCACCTTGGCGCAGAGCCTGGAATCGGAATTGCCTGAAATATACAAAATTGTCGTGCCGGCAGGAGAGCGGAAAGGGGGGTTAAGCCGGATTACGGCCGTTCAAATAGCGGAAGCCAATGGTTTGACAAGAATGCTGGAATTGCTATAATACCTACAACTTATGCAACTTTTAGCCCAAAATTTCTGGTTTAGCTTTTATTTTACTCAGGCCGCTGAGACCGGGAATTTTGAGTTGAAGCCAATGTAGCCTCCAAATCTTCGACTCCAGTTTTCCGGCCTCAAGCGCAAAGCTTGAGTTTTTTTGTATCCGCAAAGCCGGGAGAGTTTGCAAATTTAAGGAGGTTTTCTATGAGCGAGGCGTGTTTGATCAAATTCGTGCCCGGAGTCTCCGCGGCAGACAAAGAGGCCATCGTCAGCGTCCTAAGAAGGGAAAGGCTGGCAGTCAGCGAGGGGTCCGATGGCATGGTCGCGGTTGAAGGCGCGAATATGCACCAATTGCACCATATATGCCACGGCCAGCTGGGATTCGCCGGCGTCAGCAGACTGCCGGACCAGGAACAGGAAGAGGAGCAGGAGCCTTTCGCCCAGACCGGGTTTCCTCCGGGCACCCTGGCCTGGTAAGGCAGGGAAACGCGCCCAAGCACGGCCCCGGCTTGCTAATCGCGAGCCGGGGCAATTTTTTACAAAATTTTTTTTGGGGCGGCAATATTACCGTCAGGCCGGGCCTGCAGATTCCAGTTAATCGCCCGCAGTCTGCAAAAGACGGCCGGATCGAGCTGGCTTTACTTGACAAAATGCCTTGGTAAAAGTATGATAAGTATGTAATATCATACTTCACACTAAAAGGCATATTATGGTTAAATATTTGGTGGATTCAAATATCCATAAACACGATAAAATGTACGGAACTACGACTTTGGGAGCCCGCGGCCAGGTTGTAATACCCGCCCAGGCCCGCAAAGACCTTGGGCTAAAGCCCGGCGACCAGCTGGTGGTAATGGGCAAGTTCGGCAAGGTTTTGGGCCTGATGAAGGCTGACCAGCTCAGTCAGATTGTAGACCGGATAATGGATAGCGTGGATAGTCCTCAGTGGAAGCAGGAAATGAAAAAACATATGGAGCAGGTTATTGGGAGCCAGTTTAAACCTAAACAGTAACTAATAAATTATAGGCATATGAAGAAATTTGTTACCAAAAAGCGCGTTATTTGGACGATAGTAATTTTGCTAGTGGCCGGGCCAATCGTCTATGGCGTCATAAAACCCAAGGATCCCGGCAAAAATACTTTGACCGAAGCCGCAAAAAAACAGAATATTAAATCCACGGTGCTTGCCACAGGACAGGTGGTTTCCACCACCGATTTGAGCTTAAGTTTTAAGAGCGGCGGCGCGGTTCAGCAGGTTAAAGTCAAAGAAGGGGACAAGGTCAAAGCGGGCCAAGTGTTGGCTGCTTTGGACCAGCGTGATCAGCAGGCAAGTTTGACTTCCGCCAAAGGCGCTTTGGCCCAGGCCCAGGCAAATTATAACCGCGTGGTTTCCGGGGCCAGCAGCGAAGAAATCTCCGTGGCCCAGGTGGCGCTGGACAACGCCAAAAACGCTTTGGACAATACCGTTAAACAGCAGCAAGTGTTGGTAGATAGCGCGTATAAGGCCTTGTTGAATTCAGGTCTTTCCGCCGTGGCCGGCAGCGGAAATACCGGCTCGGTTACGGCGACTGTTTCCGGCACTTACACAGGCAGCGATCAGGGCGCGTATAAGCTGATTATATATTCCACAGGCAGCGGCTTGCGTTTTCAGGCAAATGGTTTGGAAACCAGCGACGGCATTGCGGACGTTACCCCGCAGCCCATGGGTATCAAGGGGTTGTATGTGCAGTTTTCCAGTACCAGCGTGCCTACAAATAACACTTGGACCATTAATATACCGAATACCCAGTCAGCAACTTATATTTCCAGTTACAATGCCTACAATGCGGCGGTTGAGACTCAGCGCAGCGCTGTGGCAGCCGCCCAAAACGCGGTTGCTTCAGCCAAAGCAGCTTTGGATTTAAAAAAGGCCCAGGCCAGGCCGGCTGATTTGGAAGCCGCCCAGGCCCAAATTTTAACCGCTCAGGGCCAGTTACTGGCAGCACAGGCAGCTTTTGATAATACCATGATTAAAGCGCCCGCGGACGGCACAATCACTTCCGTGGACGTAAAGGCGGGTGAATTGGCCTCAGCCTTAAAAGCCGTGATCGTATTGCAGGATATCGGCAATTTGCATGTGGAAGCCAATGTCAGCGAAGCGAATATTGCCGACATCAAGCCCGGACAGAGCGTAGATATCACATTGGACGCTCTGGGGCCGGACAGGCATTTTACCGGCCTGGTGCAGACAGTAAACCCCGGAGCCACGGTCGTGTCCGGCGTGGTGAATTATAAAGTTACGGCCAGCGTCGATAACATTCCGGATGTCAAACCCGGGATGACGGCAAATATGACCGTGCTTGTTGCGCAAAAAGATAACGTGCTGGCAATACCGCTCCGCGCCGTGATACTGAAAAACGGCAACAAGGTCGTTCGGCTGGTTACGGACAGCAAGAAAAAAACTTACCGCGAGGTCGGGGTTGTAACCGGCCTGGAAGCCGACGGGGGACTGGTTGAGATTTTATCCGGCTTGGATGAAGGCCAGGAGATTGTAACCTACATCAAGCAGTAAAAACGTAATTTCATTTTTATGGCCTTAATTAAAGTTGAAAATTTAAGCAAGGATTATGTAAATGAAGACGTGGTGACTCCGGTGCTTCATGATTTAAGCTTTGCCATTGAACCCGGCGAATTCGTGGCCATTATGGGTCCGTCCGGAAGCGGGAAGTCTACCTTGATGCATATCTTAAGTTTTCTGGACAGAGCCACCGGCGGCAGTTATTATTTTCAGGACAAAAACACCAAAGATTTCAGCGATGATTATTTGGCTGTTTTGCGCAATGAGCAGATTGGCTTCGTGTTCCAATCTTTCAATCTGCTGGCCAGAACCACGGTGCTTGACAACGTCAAGCTGCCGCTGATTTACAGCAGCAAAAAGAATCATGACGAACTGGCTAAACAGGCATTGGCCAATGTGGGCCTGTCCCACCGCCTGGATTTTTTTACCAATCAAATTTCCGGCGGGGAAAAGCAGCGGGTGGCTATTGCCCGGGCGCTGGTTAATGACCCGTCCGTGATTTTCGCGGACGAGCCCACGGGCAACCTGGACAGCAAAAGCGGCAATACCGTGATGTCAATTTTACAGAAGCTGAATGACAACGGCAGGACAATAATTTTGGTCACCCACGAAATGGACACTGCCAACCACGCCAAGCGGATTATTCGGGTCAAAGACGGGCGGATAGTTTCTGACGAAAAAGTGAAAAACCGGACAATCGCCGAGGATGGCAGAGAATTGGTGAAGTAGCCAATATAACAAATTGTTATATTGTTTGAATGTTATTTTGGTTTATGAATTTCATTTCAACGATAAAATTAGTCATAAGGACCCTGCTGGCCAGAAAAGGCCGGTCATTTTTGACGATTTTAGGCATTGTTATCGGCGTTGCCGGGGTGATTACGATTATTGCTTTAGGCGCGGGCGCGCAAAGCCTGGTGCTTGGCCAGGTTAACAAACTAGGCACCAATCTTTTGAGCGTTCAGCCGGGCAAAAGCAATGAAAAAGGCCCGCCCGCCCAGATTTTTGGGATCGTCATTACGACCTTGACCGCTGAAGACGCCTATGCCTTGAGCAACAATTCCCAGGTGCCGCATGCGGTTGCAGTGGCTTCCGGGGTGCGCAGCGGCGCTACGGTAACCTGGCAGAATAAAGAACTGGATACGAATTTTGTAGGCACGAATTATACTTACCCGGATGTGGTAACCATTACCATGCGGGAAGGCCGGTTTATGAGCCAGCAGGAAGACCAGGGAAACGCCAATGTTGTGGTGCTCGGTTCCGCGGTTGCCGACGAACTGTTTGCGGAATCCGGCACAGACCCTTTGGGGCAGGTCATCAAAGTCAGAAGTTCTTCGCAGAGCGAAGCCGGCGGTATTCCTTTGAGGGTAATCGGGGTAATTTCTCCCCGGGGCAGCGCTTTTTTCCAGAATCAGGATGACCAGATATTTGTGCCTCTGGTTTTGGGCCAGAAACAGCTTTTGGGGATCCATTATCTCCAGTCCATAAATATTAAGATAGACGCGGCGGAAAACGTAGATCAGTCTATCAGCGATATCAAAGCCGTGCTCATGCAGCGCCACAAGATTAAAAAAGACGTGGACGCTGACTTTACGGTGCGCAATATTGCCGATGCCGTGAGCATTCTAAGCACTATTACAAACGCATTGAGGCTGTTTTTGACGGCAATGGCTGCGATCGCGCTTGTAGTAGGAGGCATTGGCATTTTGAATATCATGATGGTGACCGTGGCAGAGCGCACCCGTGAAATCGGCCTGAGGAAAGCGGTCGGCGCAAGCAACTCCGCGGTGCGTAACCAGTTTCTGCTGGAGGCCGGGACGCTGACTTTTTTGGGAGGTTTGGTTGGGATTGCGGTGGGCATTATCCTTTCTTATTTGGTTTCCGTGGTTATGGTAAAGCTGGGCTACGACTGGGCGTTTGTGATTTCTCCTGTCTCTGTGCTCCTGGCAGCAGGAGTGTCGATCCTTACCGGCGTGGTGTTCGGGCTCTATCCGGCTTTTAAGGCATCCAAACTGAATCCGATAGAGGCGCTTCGTTACGAATAGCGGAATTATCAGGCGCATGATTTGCCGGAAAGTTTTCCTTCGCATCCTTTAAAGTTATAAGATACAGGCATGTTAAAAATATTTAAACAATCAAGCAAAGCCCTGTTTGCCAATCCGGTAAGAACCGGGCTAACCACGCTGGGCATTGTCATCGGCATAGCCACCGTGATTTTAGTGCTGTCCGCCGGGGAAGGTTTTCGCAGTTTGATCAATTCCCAATTGGAGGCATTCGGCACCAATACGCTATTTGTTGAGACCCGGGTGCCGCCTACCACAAAAAACCGGGCAAGCAACAGCGCCGCGTCCGCCGATACCAGCCGCGCGGGAAGCGCGGTTGTGATAAATACCTTCAAAAACCGGGATATTGACGACATTAAACGGCTTCCCAATGTAGTTAATGCTTACGGGGTCGTGGTGGGAATGAAAGTGGCGAGTTTCCAGGACGTGGCAAAAAGCGTAATGATTTACGGCGCCTCTTCGGAACGGTTTGAGATTGACAAGGGCACTTTAAAAGCAGGGAGGTTTTACACCAACGGGGAGAACTCCGGCGCGGCCCAGGTCGCGATTTTGGGCAGCAAACTGGCCGACGATTTGTTCGGCCAAAATGATCCCATCGGCAAACTGGCAAGAGTCGGCGACTTAAACTTTGAGGTCATAGGCGTATATAATCCCCGAGGCGGCCTTGGCGGGGATGAGGACAATGTAATTTACGCGCCGCTTCTGACGGTGCAGAAAAAACTTTTGGGTATTGATTATTTGCTGTTTTCCGTGGTGCAAATAAAAAATACTGATTTGGGCGATGCCACAGCCGAAGACATAAGAGCCGTGCTGCGCAGCAATCATAATATTACGGATTCCTTTAAAGATGATTTTATTGTGCAGACCCAGGCCCAGACTTTAGATACGTTCAACACCATTTTTAATGGAATTACCATCTTGCTTATAGCAATTGCCGCAATCTCTTTAATGGTGGGCGGCGTGGGAATTATGAATATTATGTATGTCGTCGTTACGGAGCGGACGGCGGAAATCGGACTTAAGAAAGCGTTGGGCGCCAAAGGCAGCGATATTTTGCTGGAATTTTTAGTGGAATCTATTTTAGTGACTGCGATCGGGGGCATATTCGGGATTCTTTTCGGGGCATTTTTAGCCTGGGTTGTGGCCCTAATAGCCAAGCTTGGCGGCCTGAATTGGACGTTTGTAGTGCCGCTATATGCGGTCGCGATCGGGTTTGGCGTGTCCGCGGCCATTGGAATTGTGTTCGGCGTTTTGCCGGCCCGGTCTGCCTCAAAACTCGATCCGGTAGAAGCAATGAGGTACGAATAGGTAAATGCATAAGCATATAAGTATACAGGCATGTAAGTATTATAAGTAAACAAGTGCATAATAAGCATCAAATTGGCTTAAATACTTGTATCCTTATATACTTTTACAGCTAATATTTAAAACAAAAAATATGCAGCACATAGTAATAGTCGGGGGAGGGGAGGCCGGGTTGGGGGCGGTTTTAGGTTTGTCCAAAACGCTTAAAAAAACCAGCCGAGCCGGCTTAACTTTAATTGACCGGCACGATTATCATCTGCCGCGGTTTATGCTGCCTCAGGCGCTGAAAGACCGATCCGAGGAGCCGAACCCCATTGCGATAAAAAAGCGCGCGGCATTGCCTTTTGAACAAATTTTAAAAGGGAGAAATATAAGGTTCATTCGCGGCCAGGCTAAGGCCTTTGGCGCATCAGGACGGCGGCTGGCCGTGTCAGGAAAACTTATACCCTATGACTGTTTGATTATTGCCACGGGCAGCTTGCCGGATTTTTCGGAAGTTGCGGGGGCCGAAGGCCGGGCTGTTCCCGTACAGGGTTTGGCCGATGTTTTCCGCATGCGCAACCAGGTTGAATTTGCCGTGCAAACTTTCAAGTTCAGCGCGGCTCAAAAAAAAATGCGCTTGGTGACAATAGGAGGCGGCTGGCGGGGGGCTGTTCTGGCGGGCGCCGTAAAAAGTTTGGCCGAGCAGGTCTCCGCCCGTTTTGGTTTGAAAAGATCCCAGGTTGAAATTGTCGTGCTGGAGTCCCGCAGCCGGGCTGAGCTGGATTCAAAGCTGCTCGCCGCGCTCAAAAAAAGCGGCGCAACGGTACGTTATTCATCGCGTGCCGTCAGCGCGGGCGATGAAGCGGTGTTGCTGGCCAATGGCGGAACGCAGCCGTATAATCTGTTGTTGTGGGCGGGCGCAAGCCGCGGCGCAGGGCTGGAAGGGCTGGTTGATGAGGGCGGAATAAAAACAGACGAGCATTTTTCAGTGAATAATTTCCACCGGGTTTACGCCGTCAGCAGCCGGCCGCAGGGAGAATATCTGGCCCGGGCTTTGCCATATTATTTAAATAACAGAAAAACTTTATTTACTTATCAAGCCGCGGATTCAAGCAGGTATCCACAGGATAAGTCGAGTTTATTTGGTTATATTACTGGATTGGCGGGCTTTGGCGGCGCGCTTAGATATTTCTTTAATTCGGGCCGTTAGGGTTAGGACTTACGCACCGCCGCTTTTTGGGCGGGCAGAGCCCGTCCCATAAAAAGCGGCTCCGGCCAATTTCTTCGTTATTTCGTCTCTCGGTTTTTATCGGCGTAGCCCGGCTACGCCTCCAAAAATCCCTGCCTGCCGGCAGGCAGGCTCGGAAAATGCCCTCGCCTCGCTGAAGCTCCGGCGAAGCGGGTCGAACTTGGCTCAGTGCGTAAGTCCTAAGGGTATCAAAAAACTCCGGGCTATGCCGGAATTTTTTTCTTCTTGTAGGCCTTTTTTGCTTTGGGAGGATTGGCCAGCCAATGCTGGTAGGCTTCATCCAGCAGGGCCTGGGTTTCGGGTTTTACGTTTATGACGAACGTGCAGTCCGGAAAACGGGTGCAGCCGTAAAACGGCTTGCCGCGCCCGCGCGATTTGCGCTCAACAATATCCCCGGGCTTGTCTTTCCTGCTGCCGTCAGCCTGGCAGGCGGGGCACTTAAAGCCGGTTTTGTTCCAGATTTTGGAAATGCCTTTGCATTTGGGGTAATTGCTGCAGCCCAGGAAAAATCCGAACCGGCCGCGCTTGACCTGCATGGGCTTGCCGCACAAGGGACACTTTTCGTCGCGGGTTTTCTCTTCCAGTTCTTTAATCTTTGCCGCTTCTTCGGGCATGGGCTGGGTAATTTTGCTTTCGGGGTCGGGACAGGCCAAGAATTTGCCCATGCGGCCGTATTTAACCAGCATCATCTGGCCGCAGTGGGGGCAGGGGGTGGAGGAGATTTCCACCTGCTTTTGCACGGTCTCTTCCTTTTCTTTTAAGTGCTGCTTGAAAGGGCCGTAAAATTCGCGCATTACTTCCACCCATTTGATTTTACCTTCCGCAATTTGGTCCAATTCCTCCTCAATGTGGGAGGTAAAATTGATGTCTACTATTTCCGGAAAGTTTTCCACCAGCATGTCGTTGACCAAAATCCCTTCTTCAGTCGGATGGTATTTTTTTTCCAATTTTTCCACGTAGCCGCGGTCCTGGATGGTTGAAAGCGTCGGCGCGTATGTGGAGGGGCGTCCTACGCCGTGGGCTTCCAAAGCTTTGATTAAAGTCGCGTCAGTATAGCGGGCCGGGGGTTCGGTAAAATGCTGAAGCGGTAAAAGTTCGTGGAGCTTTAATATTTCGTCAACCTTTAATTCCGGCAAGACGCCTTCAATCTCATCTTCGGCCTTTTCATCCATGCCTTCGGTATAGGCGCGGATAAACCCGTCAAATTTTACAGTCTGGCCCGAAGCGCGGAACATGAAGCTTGAAGCATGTAACAAGTTAGATTTTGCCTCAATGTCTACGGCAGTCTGTTCCAGCACGGAGGGGGCCATCTGGCAGGCAATGGTGCGCTTCCAAATAAGTTCATAAATTTTTTGCTGGCCGCGGTCTAAAAATTTGGCAATATCTGCCGGCTTGCGCAGGACATCCGTAGGGCGGATGGCTTCGTGCGCCTCTTGGGCGCCTTTGGATTTATTAGTGAAATGGCGGGGTTCGGACAGTGTGTATTCCCGGCCGAATTCAGCCCGAACTACGTCTTTAATCGCTGCCAAAGCTGACTGCGCCAGGTTTAAGCTGTCGGTTCTCATGTAAGTGATCAGCCCCTGGTGGCCTTCCGGCCCGAGCTCTACGCCTTCATAGAGCTGTTGGGCGATCACCATAGTTTGTTTGGCGGACATGCCGAATTTGCGGGCGGCCTCCTGCTGCAGCGTGGAGGTAGTGAACGGCGCGGCCGGGTTGCGTTTAACTTCTTTAGCGGTAATTTCTTTTATTTGATATTCCGCGCCTTTCAGATCCGCGGCAATTTTATTCGCTTGGGCCTCGTTCTTGATGTCCATTTTGCCCACGGTATTGCCGTCGATTTTATGCAAGCGGGCGGCAAAAGTTTTTTCCTCCGCTTGTTTGGAGAGTCCGGCTTCCACGCTCCAGTATTCCTGCTTTTGGAAATTTTGGATTTCGCGTTCCCGTTCCGCCACCAGGCGGACGGCCACGCTCTGTACGCGCCCGGCAGACAGTCCATAGCGGATTTTCCGCCACAAAAATGGCGACAGCTCGTAGCCGACCAGACGGTCCAGGACGCGCCGGGCCTGCTGGGCATCAACCAAATTTAAATCCAGGTCGCGCGGGCTTTTTAGGGCGTGATCCACCGCCGATTTGGTAATTTCGTGAAAAACTATGCGTTTTATCCGCTTATCTTCCTTGCCCTTGGCAATTTGAGCTTCATCTCCAAGCCCTAAGGCCTGCACCAAATGCCAGGAAATAGCTTCCCCTTCGCGGTCCTCATCAGTCGCCAATATAATAGAGGAGGCGTTTTTGGAAAGTTGTTTTAGTTTAGCTACTATCTCTTTGGCTTTTGGAGGAATAATGTAGGTGGGGGTAAAATCGTGTTTAACATCAATAGACAGCTTACTTTTCGGCAAATCCCGAATATGCCCATAGCTTGCCTCCACTTTGTAGTTAGGGCCTAAAAATTTTTGGATTGTTTTAGATTTTGTTGGGCTTTCCACCAGAATCAAGTCCATATTTTTTTTGTATACTGAATTATTAATTCTTGTTTTAATAAAAACGGTTTTGCACTTCATTGCCAATTGGTATTTCCGGTCAAGATATAAGCTTGCGTTGTTGTAAAGGTGCAACATTAATTTTTTTGCGGTGTTTGCGCGGTAGCTTATTGCGTGTAAACAATTGTTCGCTGAGCTGGAAAATGTTCTTTTTCCTATAATGGAATAAGCTTGAAATTTTTTCCAAAAATAATTTTTTACGAAGGATAAGGTATTTATGCCTCCGCATAATCTTAATGTGGGATATCGTCTTTTGTCAAATGATATCCCGCCGTCACCGTCAATTATTCCCCGAATAAAATCTTTCTTGTATTCTTTAGGCACAACGGGGACGGTTTCTTTTAAGCTTTTCCGGTATGTTATGCCCAAACACTTTAAGTTGTCAACTATTTTTTGGCTGGTTATGCACAAATGCGCCGCATTTTTGTTTATGGATATTGAATGTTCAGAGGATAATTCTTTTTTGATTTTTTCTAAAATATCCTTGTCTTTTAATTGCACTCCAAATTTTAGCGAGTCGCTATAGCCCGTATAAGTTCCTTTAATAATACAGCCATCGGCAAGAATGTAGCCAAGGATATAAGCCATATTTGGAGACCATTTTTTAAAATAATCTTCATTTACATATAGCCTGGGTTTTTTTCTGTTTCTTTTTAGTCCTAATCTTTCCCCTTGAGCCATAATCGCTTTCCGGGTTCGCCTCGGAAATAGCTTTTGCAACTCCTCCTGCGAAGCAGAGGCAAATTTGCTCATGCCGAGCATAGGGCCAGACAATTAATTGAGCAAGCTAAACAGGTGGGGTTTAAATATGCTTGTTTTGAATCAAAAGGCGAGCAACCAGATTTTTTTCATTTCACAAAAGATGGGCAGGGGGATCCTGATTTAATAGAGAGCGCACAGAGATTCCGTTTGGAATTATTTGTTTACCCCGTTGATTCAAGCGAGGTTTATAAGCAATTGGTAAATGTTTGTGAGGACTCCTTAGGATTTTCTGTTAGTTTTAGGACTTACGCATTTGGCCAAGTTCGAGGCATTCTGCGAGCCTGCCTGCCGGCAGGCAGGGATGTTTCGAGCCGTGGTGAAACTACGGTGAGAAAGACCGCAGTAAAATAACGAAGAAATAGGCCAAACTTAAGCGCAGCTGCCCTAAAATTCGGGCTTTGCCCGATTTTGGACAGCAAGTGCGCAAGTCCTAAGTTTGTCGGAAAATGGCCGAATAGCAAAAGTAAAATAGTACTATTCTAGTCTGTTATCTTTTTTACCAATCCTGTCTAAAATTTTTTTTGTTTCATCCGGCGCGGCCGGGCGGGGCTGTGAGTTTTCAATTATCACAGGAACAAGTTCAATGCTTTCTATTTTTGCCGCCGGGCGGGGCCCCTGCAGGTCGGTAAGACCCGCCGCGCCCGGTGCCAGGGCGTTTGGGGTTTGCGAGCCCGACGCCGTAATTTTAAGCGCCAGCCCTTCTTTGGTTTTTTGGCTCCAGTTTTGGTCAAAAATAAAATTTCCTAAAGAATAGAAAATGTACTTACCCCCACACCCATTTCCTAAATCCAGTGCCTGGATTTTTATA
Source organism: bacterium (assembly GCA_021847435.1). Classification (GTDB taxonomy): domain Bacteria; phylum Patescibacteriota; class Doudnabacteria; order UBA920; family UBA920; genus PALSA-1336. The sequence continues at coordinate 6,148 of JAJZRC010000019.1, read as the reverse complement.
TTTTCTTGTTCAATAAAGGGATTCTCAAAAGAACTTTTTTTGCAATTTGGATGTGGGGGCGAACCATTATATTTTTCTATGGTTTGTATCCAGTGCGGATGGTGGCCAATAACCAGATCCGCGCCTGCGTTAATTGCCGCGCGGGCAAAGGCAATTTGCGCCTGATTGGGTTTTGCGGTATATTCTGTCCCTGCGTGCATGGATGCGATAACCAGATTGCATTGCTGCCTGGCGTTCATTACCGCGTTTTTCAAGTTATCCAAGTCTTCAATTCTGGCCAGATAGGTGTTTTTTGTTTTACCGCCGTCATTAACGGATGCATAAGAGGCCGCAATAAAACAAAATTTCAGGCCTTTGGCGCTGACAACGGCCGGCTGCCAGGCTTGGGACTGGTTTTGCCCAGCGCCAGCACCCTGAATGCCGTTTTTTAAAAGCCAGTCCCGGGTAAAAGAAAGGCCCGCCAAACCCAGGTCTAAGGCGTGGTTATTGGCCAGGCTGACCGCCTGGAACTTGGCCTGAACCAGGCCCCGGATGTAATTTTGAGGAGCGCCAAAAATCAAGGTATGGCCGCCGATGATATCGGTTTTAGGGCTGGGCGAAAAAGGCGATTCCAGGTTGCCGAAATTGAAATCAGCTTGCTTAAAAACATCCGCCATGCCCTGGAAGGGGAGGGAGGGATCGTTTGCGGTTTTAACGGCCGCAGCCACGCCGCGGCTCAGGCTGATGTCGCCCACGGCCGTGAAGGTTACAGACGGGGCTTGCAAAATTTTGGCCCGGTCTTCAGCCTCTTTATAATAGTCTGCCAGCGATTTTTCCGCCGGCGCGAAGTAGCGGCTGCGGGTCGAACCGAAATACGGGTCATGAGAGCGCTGGATTAAACCAAAAATCGCTCCTAAAGAAAAAAGAAGGGCCAGGATTATTTTCCGGTATTTTTTTAAAAAGTCACTCATAGATAAAATTTATCTTGCCAGCATATATTGCTGTCCCCCCAGATGTTTAATCTTCCCTTTCATTTCCAAAAAAGTCAAGGCTGTGGTTACCGCTGACGCCTCCAGGCCGGATTCTTTAATGATGTCATCTGCCAAACGCGGCTCAAAACCCAGCAGTTTTAATATTTTGTATTCCGCCGGGCTGTCGCCGAAAAGTTCCTGGGCCTGTTGCTGCTCCGGCAGGGTTTGCAAGTTCAGGTCCAGCAAAATATCTTCGGCCCTGGTGGCAGGCCTGGCTCCCATTTTCAGCAGATTGTTCGGACCCTGGCTTTGCGGGGAATAAATCGGGCCCGGCACGGCGAAAACCGTCCGGTTTTGGTCAAGGGCATGGCGGGCGGTAATCAGCGTGCCGCTTTCCAAGCCGCACTCGATAATTAAGGTGGCCGGGGATAGCCCTGATATAATCCGGTTCCTGGCGACAAAATTTTGTTTGTAGTTCGGTGTGCCGATCGGGTATTCGCTGAGCAGGGCGCCGCCGGCATCCAAAATTTGCTGTGCCAAAAAGCCGTGATGCCTGGGGTAGAGGCTGGCCTCATCCAGTCCTCCGCCCAGCACGGCTATGGTGCGCCGCCGTTTTTTTATTGCGATTTCGTGGGCGGCCGCATCAACGCCAAAAGCCATGCCGGAAACAATGACGGCTCCGGCATCTGCCAGCGGCTCAACCAGTTGGGCCGTGGCCATGCGTCCGTAGTTGGTAATTTTGCGCGTACCTACTACCGAGAGGCAGAGTTCGTCAGGGTTGCCTATGCTCCCCCTAAAATAAAGCAGGGGCGGGAATTTAGGAATTTCCAAAAGCAGCCTGGGGTAGCTGGGGTCCAAAAAGCTGATCAAACCTATGCCGTTTCTGGCAAGCTTTTCAGCCTCTTGTTCCAAATTAATTTTTGGTCTAAACTGTAAAAAGAGCTGCGTTATTTCCGGTTTTACGCCAGCCTGGGTCAGTTCGCCAACATCGGCCAAATAGGCTGTTTTATAAGAACCAAAATATTCCCATAATTTTGATAAATGGGCAGGTCCAAATTGGGGCAGTAAATTTAATGCGTGTAAATAAAGGGAGTTTTCTGAAAACATCTTGTATTATGAGGCCTTGACAAATAAGCTAAATAGGTGTATAATATATTATTAAGTATAGATTGTATTTATTATCCTATTTGCAAGTCGCAAGAACCGGTATCATCCCTCCTATTACTGGTTTAAGCATCAAGTAAAGGTTTGTAGACGATTGTTTGCAGCCTTTCACTTGCAGGTAGGGTTATAAATACAATAAAAGATCCCAAAGCTTTCAGCTTGGGATCTTTTATTTGGCTTCAATAAATTTTTTTATTTCACTGTCAACTTGGGGGAAAATTTTTTCCTGGAGCAGTTTTTGTTCTTCATCGCTGAACCGCTGCAGCACAAAGGCTTCAGTGGGGAGGGTTTTCTTGTCCGTTCTGGTTTCTATTCCCAGCCTCAGGCGGTGGAACGCCTGGCTTCCCAGGGAATCAATTATATTCTGAACGCCGTTGTGGCCCGCTGCCGAAGCGGTAAGGGCGGAACGGATTTCTCCCAGAGGCAAATCCGCGTCATCGTGGATTACCAGAAGGTCCCCGGCCGCATCGAGCTTATAAAAATCACAAATTTCCTTTACGGCTTGCCCGGAAAGGTTCATGAAGGTTTGGGGCTTAACGAAAAAAACTTTCGTTGAACCAAAATGCAGTTCGCAAATTTGCGCCTGAAAGGCGCTTTGGCAGGAGATTCCGCCCAAGTCTTTTCTGAAATGGTCGATTGCCAAAAATCCCGCGTTGTGGCGGGTGAGGGCATACTGGCTGCCGGGATTGCCTAAACCGACGATGAGTTTCATAGCCACAGTATAACAAAAAACCGCCAGGGCGGTCTATTGTTAGTCTTTAAAAGGAGTTAGCTTTTGTCTTTGCCTTTGAGTTTTAGGGTAATCGGGGTGCCCCAAAAGTCCAGCTCTTTAATGATCGCGTTCTGGAGCGCTTTGCGGAATTGCATGGAAATGGCCGCGGGATGATTGACAACCAGCTCGAATAGCGGCGGGTTGGCGTCCAGCTGCCGCAAAGAAAATACTTTGGGTTTTTTTTGGTCGCGCAGCAGCTTGGGCGGATTGGTTTTTAATTTTTTGCGCAGAAATTCCGACAGGACCTGCGCGTCGATGGTTTTGTTGCGGGCTTGGAAAATAGGCTTAATGGCCGCCAGAGCCTCATCCAGCCCTTCTCCGGTTCGGGCGGAGACGAAAAAGGCCGGGCACATCCATAAAAAAGGGAAGTGGTGGCTGACGTAGTCGCGCAGAGTGCCGTACCGGTCGTCCGTGGCGCGGCGGCTGTCCCATTTGCCGCCGGATTTTCCCAGATTGTCCTGCGTATAGGCGTCAATCTTGTTGACCAGGATTATGCAGCCCTTTTCCAGGGCCGCGATTTCGGAGGCCACTCGCTGGTCTTGTTTGGTGATTTCTTCGTTGGCGTCCAGCACAAACAGGCACACGTCGCTGCGGCGGATGGCTTTAAAGGTCTGAAAACCGGCGAAGACATCCGGCTGGCTTTGGCGGAAAGCTTTTTTCTTTAAGCCGGCGGTGTCTATAAAGGTATAGTTTTCACCGTCAATTTCCATTTGGCTGTCGATGGCCGCGCGCGTGGTCCCGGGAATGGGGGAGACTACGACTCGTTCTTCTTTCAGGATGGCATTAAACAGGCTGCTTTTGCCCACGTTTGGCTTGCCCACGATGCTGACTGCTATGCCGGCGGTTTTTTGGGGGGCCGGCTCGTGTTTGCCCAAAGCCTTGAGTTCTTCAGTCAAAGCGTCCAGCAAGTCGCCGATGCCAAGGCCGCTGAGCGCGGAAACCGGGTAAAGTTTTTTGATCCCCAGCTTTCTAAATGCGGCCGCCGCGGTTTCCCGGGTTTTGGGAGAGTCAAGTTTGTTTACGGCAAGCAGGAGCGGTTTTTTTATTTTGCGGAATTTTTGGATTAAGTGCCGCGGGACGGCGCCGGCCGGCTGTTTGCCGTCCGCGACCCAAAGAATGACATCCGCCTCATCCAGCGCGATTTCAATTTGCCGGTTGACATTTTCCTCCAGGCCTTCGTCAAGGTCCATAGACAGCCCGGCGGTGTCTACTAAAGTGAAATCCACGCCGGACCAGGAGGCATCCGCATACTGGCGGTCGCGGGTAGTGCCGGCCACGGTGGAAGTGATGGCCAAAGGAGCGCCTGCGATTTTATTCAGCAGGGTCGATTTGCCAGCGTTAGGTTCGCCGACGATTGCAATGATGGGAAGGATGGAGTGTGGCATAGAGGAAATTTCTAATTTCTAATTTTTAATTTCTAATGATTTGAACATCGATCGTATGTAAAGATCGGGTTAATTGCTATTCGTTCTGGCCTAAAATTACAATAACATCCACTTTGCTCTTGTCTATTTTTACGCCAGGCGGCGGAAGCGACACTTCTGTCGCGTGAAGAGTGTTGGCAATGAATTCGGCAGTGGCGGGCTTCAGGTTGGCTTGGTAAAAAACCGTTTTAGGCAGGGACTCGCCCTTGTATCCCAGTTCCCAAACCGTAAGTCCGGTTTCTTTGAGCCGGGCATCCGCGGTTTGGTAAGCCGTACGGTTGCCTGTGGAAGTGGCCAGCCAAATCACGCTTTTTTCCTGGTACATCCCGCCCAAAGCAAAAATATTTTTAAAGTAATCGCGGATGTCGTTTACGGTTTTGCCTTCGCAGGGGACAAGAATGTAAGCGCCGGTTTCTTCCGCGATCTTGGGGCAGACCAGGGAGGTGGACGGATCCAGGCTGAGGCTGATGAAATTCTGGATATCCTTCTGCCGGGCGAGGTTGTATATGCGGAAAATTTCGCCGGGCGTGATGTTTGTATGGAAATGGCTGGCAAAAGTATCAAGCAGGGAATTGATTGTGCCGGCTCCGGTGATCAGGTTCAGGCTTAAAACCTTTTGTTTAAACGCGGAAATAATTTTTTGCTGGCGCACGGAGCGGGCAAAGTCGGAACCTTCCGGGCCGGCCGCATGGCGGGAGCGGGCAAATTGCAGCGCCCTGGCCCCGTTCATATGCTCATCCCCTTCGGTGAAGGTTATGGGCGGCAAATAACCGTTACCGCTGTCCGGATAGCTGTAATCGGTAAAGGCGCGGTCAATTTTTACATCCAGTCCGCCGACTTGGTTTATGGCTTTTTCAAAGCCCGCAAAATCTATTACCGCAAAGTAGGGGATTTTTAGGCCGGAGAGCTGTTCGGCGGCGCTGCGGGCCCATTGGCCCGCTTCGTTCCAGTCTTTGTGCTGGTTAAAGCCTTCGGCGAATGCCGCGTTTATTTTTCGCTGGCCATAATTGTTTGGCAGCTGTACCTGGTAATCGCGGGGAACAGAGACCATGGCGATCTGGCCGATGTCCGGGCGGATTTGGGCCAGGATCATGGTGTCGGAGAGGTATGGCCCGTCGTGGCCTTCGCCGCCGATTCCCAGAAGCAAAATATTGATCTGGCCGACATCTTCGCCTACCAGCCTGACATTGTTGCCTCCGCCGCGGATGGCGTCCCGCAACTTTTGGAAAAAACTGGTTTTGCTGCCAACAAAGATTTTGTCAGAGAGATTGGCAAAGCGGTAGGCTACGATTCCGGCAAGCACCAGAATTATCAAGAGCATGGCTCCGGCAATTCGTTTGGGCCAGCTGCGGCCGGTCTTGTTGCCGGAGGTTTTTTTCAGCAGGCTGATCTGTTCCAGCTTGGGCGGGGTGGAGGAAACGGCCACAACCGGAGTTTTGGTTACGGCGCTGCGCTTAACTCCGTCTATGTTTTTGCCTTGATTATCAAAAGAGAAATTCGACATGCTTGCTTTTAAAATAGCCGTTAATTACCTAATTATAGCCAAAAAAAGGCAAACCGTTAAGCCGCCTTCAAGGAGGCTTGCCAGCCGAATGAAAAGAATGCTATATTTTACCCAGTTGCGAGAAAAATCAGCAAAATTTTTCATAAAAAAATTTTTGGACCCGCAGCTCATTCTTGCCCCGCACCGATTTCTTTAAATCCGATAATTTTAGGACTTACGCACCGCCGCTTTTTGGGCGGGCAGAGCCCGCCCCATAAAAAGCGGCTCCGGCCAATTTCTTCGTTATTTCGTCTCTCGGTTTTTATCGGCGTAGCCCGGCTACGCCTCCAAAAAT